>CAZRJW010000021.1:0-20618 GCA_964600845.1 uncultured Gammaproteobacteria bacterium
AAGATCAACCTCGAAAAACTTTAGCCAGCTGAGCTGGCTTCCCGCACGCCTGCATTTGACGAAGTTCAGCTTCGCCTAGGTGTGTTGTGAAGTACAGTAAGCCGCGGTATGCTCCTCGCCATGATCCAAGATCTGCAGGAACATATCGCGGCTTTACGTTTCAAGGTGGAGGAGGCCTGGGGCCTGCTCGGCTTAGATGCAGTGAAACAAGAGATCGCAGCCTTGGAAGCAGCCCGGCTGTCTCCCGATTTTTGGGCGGACCAAGAGCGCGCAAAAAAAGAAGGGCAACAGTTGGCAGAACTTCAGCGTTCCTTTGATGGTTGGAATGGATTGCGCATGTCCTTGCTCGAATGTGAGGAGCTAGGAGAGATGTTGGCCCATGAAATGGATGAATCCTTGCAAGAGGAGTTGATCACGCGTTTGCGAAAATTAGAGGACGAGTACTTGAAGCGCGAATTTGAGCTCTTATTTTCTGGCGCGCATGATGCGAGTTCCGCGATTCTTTCAATCCACGCGGGTGCGGGCGGAACGGATGCCCAGGATTGGGCGGAAATGCTCATGCGTATGCTCGCGCGTTATGCAGAGCGAAAGAGTTGGAGTATTAAACTTTTGGATGAGTCACGTGGAGGAGAGGCGGGGATCAAGTCGGTAACGATGATGATTGAAGGACGCTATGCATATGGCAATCTAAAGAGCGAAGCCGGCGTGCATCGGCTCGTACGCCAGTCACCGTTCAATTCAGATGCGCTTCGTCAGACATCATTCGCCCTAGTCGAAGTCATTCCTGAGATTAATGAAGACGTGGATGTGGACATTCGTCCGGAGGATTTGCGCATTGATACGTTTATGAGTGGTGGGAAGGGTGGTCAGTCGGTAAATACCACCTATTCCGCAGTCCGTATTGTGCACCTGCCAACAAAGATTACCGTTTCTTGTCAGAACGAACGTTCGCAGACACAGAATCGCGAAACGGCGATGAAGATTTTGAAAGCCAAGCTCGTTTTATTGAAAGAAGAAGCGCTCGCCAAAGAAAAACAGCAGTTGCGTGGCGAATTTCACAGTGCCGAGTGGGGGAATCAGATCCGTTCATATGTGTTGCATCCCTATAAGATGGTGAAAGATCATCGCACGGATGCGGAGACGTCAGATCCAGAAGCGGTCTTAAATGGTGACTTAGATCAGTTCGTTGAAGCCTACCTGCGTTGGCAAGCGAAAGGAGTCGATCGAGCGGCCGACTTGAATAAAGAATAGTTCGTCGCAATCTGGTATCATGCACGCATGTCGGATGCGTCCTTTGTCGTTCGTGTGCCTGACGAGAAGCCGTCTCTGAAAGAGATTCTTCGCGCATTGCCCACAGCTTTTCGTTTTTTTGTTTCCGTCGATAAGTGGGCGGTTGTGTTTGTCGTTTGTACCCAGTTACTCAACCTTCCGATTGCTGCGTTGACCGTTGTCTCGATCAAGCGACTCACGGATGCCGTGACTGTACTGGATGCAGCGCGCACGTGGCAGTGGGTTATCGTCGTTTGTGCCGTATCGCTCTTTTCGGAGTTAAACAACGTCATTCGTAATAATTTGCAGGATGTTGTTCGCTATAAGTTGCAAATTGGGTTGACCGAACGTTGGCTCGAAAAAATGCAGAACGTTCCGTATGCGCGACTCGAAGATCCGCGTTTTCAATCACTGGCTCAAGTGTTCGATCGAAAATCACACATGATGACGGGCACGGCGATGAGCTTGGTCTGGATCTTCTCCTCATTTTTTGAGTGCTTAGGGTTGTTCACCGTGGTGGTCTTCTTGCCCTGGCCCGCAACGGTTATTTTCATCCTGGCGCAATTGATACGCATCTATTTCATCAAGCGCACGCAAAAGTGGAGTTGGGAAACAATTACGATGGAGACGCGTGAAGGTAAGCGAACGATGTATCATCAGTCCGTCCTCACAAATCTGAAGAGTCTGTTTGAAGCGAAGCAGTTTCAGTTCGCCGGAGTATTTTTAAAACGCTGGAAAAAAGGAGCGCAATCACTCCTTCAAGCGCGTATTCGTACGTCACGTTCTTCGATGATGACAGGTGTGTATAGCGACGGAGCACAGCTCATCGGCTTTATCATTGGTCTCGTGATCGTAGTGAATTCTGTTTTAAGTGGTCAGGCAGCGATCAGCGTTGTTGTTATTTTCATAACGAGCATCATGCGATTTCAGGGGCAAATCTCAAGCCTAGCTTGGAACGTGACCTGGTTTATGTCTGAATCAGTGTTCCTTCCTACGTTTAAAGCATTCTTTGAGGTCCCATCCGAATCCGATCGGGGCCGTGAACTCGCCACACGTCCCCTCGAGATCGTCTTTGAAGATGTCTGGTTCCGTTATCCGGGAACAGAAGAAGATATTTTGCGCGGCGTCAGCTTTAGCTTTTCACAGGGTGATCATCTGGCGTTGGTTGGATTAAATGGGGCTGGAAAATCGACGTTGCTAAAACTCTTGATGCGCGTGTATGAGCCAACGCGCGGATCGATTCGCGTAAATGGAACAGAGCTCTCCTCTATTCGCTCTTCTGCTTGGCGCAAGGCGTTAGCTGTCCTTACGCAAAACATCCAATGGTATGACGATCCGCTCGAAGAGCAGATTCTGTATGGAGATCTCGCACGAAAGAAAAACAGCAAGCGCCTGACGCAAGCCATTGCGACGAGTAGTTTTAGGAGTGTCTTAGACGAGCTTCCGAAAGGACTTACAACCCACGTTGGGAAGCAGTACGCCGAAGAAAAAGACGAAGCGATCGAACTTTCTGGCGGACAAAATCAACTCCTTGGAATTGCACGCACGCTCTATCGTGATGCGCGTGTCTATATTTTTGATGAACCTACTTCTGCTGTTGATGCCGAAAAAGAAGAACAGTTTTTCGAGCGCCTAGGTGCTGCGACAGCGGGAAAGATTGTAATATTCGTCTCCCATCGCTTCTCTGTCCTGCGTCGTGCCTCGCGTATTCTCGTGATGGATCAAGGAAGGATAATTGAAGATGGAACACACGAAGAGCTTCTTGCGAAACAGGGGAGATACGCCGAACTCTTCACGCTTCAAGCGAAGATGTATCAGTAAAATTTCAAGTAGAGAGTAGATGGTAGCGAGGAGGCAGATTTTAGAGTGGGCTAGCCGTACAGCTAGCTACGGGCTACCATCTACTATCTATGGTGCTTTCTCCAACGCAGATTAAGTCGGTCTTAGAGGGGTTAAGTGCGCGTCCTGAAAAAGCCTTCGGACAAAACTTTTTAATTGATCAATCCATTCTCTCGGCTGTTGTCGAAGCGGCTGAGCTTACGCCTACCGATGCGGTCCTCGAGATTGGTCCGGGTCTCGGCGTGCTAACAGAAGACCTGCTTGCGACGGGTGCTCAGGTGTATGCGATCGAACGTGATCGCAAGTTCATCGACTATCTTCGATCGCACTTCGAGCTACAGAAACAACGATTCATTCTCACGCAAGGGGATGCGGCCGAACTGAATTGGAATGAATTATTGCCTTCAGATAGGCCTTGGAAGTTTGTTTCAAACTTACCGTACGCCATTTCTTCCTACGCGCTCCGTATGGCGCTTTGGGCTCCACGGCCCGCGACACGTGTCGTTGTGATGTTGCAGCGCGAAGTCGCTGAACGAGCACTCGCCTTGCTTCACAATAATAAAGGAGGAGCACGCTCCTCGCTCCTATCGCTTATGGTTGCGTTGCGCTGTGAATCTGGGTCTATCGTACGCCGCGTCGCTCCAGGGTGTTTTTTCCCTTCGCCGAAGGTCGAGTCCGCTATTTTGTTATTAATCCCGTTTACTCCCGAAAAACAACGCTCACGCTGGGGGATCGAGCCGGAACGAATTATGCAGCTCGCAAAGCGAGGATTTGCTCACCCTCGTAAACAATTATTTTCAACCCTTGAGATCCGTGATCGGGCAGAAGAATTGGCAGCAGCTATTCAAACGACAAAAGAGGTTCGTCCAGAGGCTTTATCGGTCGATCAGTGGGCAGCTTTAGCATGTCTTTTGGACCCTTCTTCAAGCGTGTCTCAGGGTGGTGGGGATAAATAATGGATCAGTCTTCTTGACACTGATAACGACTTCCCCTAAACTACCGGCACATCGATTAGGAATCGCTCGGAAAGACTCTGGAAGAAGCCTTCTCGAAGACCCTTGGACAACAGAAGAGTGACCGCATAATGAAACGTCTATATTGTTGAATCTATCGACAATTATTGTCGGTATGATTATTACTGAGAGTTTGATCCTAGCTCAGGATGAACGCTGGCGGCGTGGCTAAGGCATGCAAGTCGAGCGGATTATTTTTTGTAGCAATACAAGAAATAGTTAGCGGCAAACGGGTGCGTAACACATTGGTAACCTACCTCGAAGTCGGGCACAACCAGCCGAAAGGCTGGCTAATTCCACGATGGTCATCCAAACGTAAAGTTTGTATGTAAAGCAGCAATGCGCTTCGAGAGGGGCCTATGGCCCATCAGCTAGTTGGTAAGGTAACGGCTTACCAAGGCTATGACGGGTAGGGGGTGTGAGAGCACGACCCCCCTCACTGGAACTGAGACACTGTCCAGACACCTACGGGTGGCTGCAGTCACGAATATTCCCCAATGGACGAAAGTCTGAGGGAGCGACGCCGCGTGCAGGATGAAGGGCTTCGGCTCGTAAACTGCTTTTGTCAGGGAAAAAATCTGATGGTACCTGAAGAATAAGTGGTTGCTAACTCTGTGCCAGCAGCAGCGGTAATACAGAGACCACAAGCGTTATCCGAATTTATTGGGCGTAAAGGGTCCGCAGGCGGCAGTGTGCGTCATTGGTTAAATTTTGAGGCTCAACTTCAAAACTGCCCGTGATACGACACAGCTAGAGATCGGGAGAGGTAAGCGGAATTGCCGGTGTAGTAGTAAAATGCGTTAATATCGGCAAGAACACCAAATGCGAAGGCAGCTTACTGGAACGAATCTGACGCTCAGGGACGAAAGCGTGGGTAGCGAAAGGGATTAGATACCCCTGTAGTCCACGCCCTAAACGATGGATGCTAGATGTGGGGAGTATCGACCCTCCCCGTGTCGGTTAAAATAGCTAACGCAATAAGCATCCCGCCTGGGAAGTACGGCCGCAAGGCTAAAACTCAAAGGAATAGACGGGGACCCGCACAAGCGGAGGAGCATGTGGTTTAATTCGACGGTAACCGAGTAACCTCACCCAGGTTTGAAATGTACCTGCAAGCCCTTGGAAACAGGGGCCGCCTTCGAGGGTGGTACACAGGTGCTGCATGGTCGTCGTCAGCTCGTGTCGTGAGATGTACCGTTAAGTCGGGTAACGAGCGCAACCCCTATCCCGTGTTAATTTTTCACGGGAGACCGCCTCGGATAACGGGGAGGAAGGTAGGGATGACGCCAGATCAGCATGGCTCTTACACCTGGGGCCACACACGTGCTACAATGGTTGAGACAATGGGTCGCCAAATCGTAAGATGGAGCTAATCCCACCAAACTCAATCTCAGTTCGGATTGAGGGCTGCAACTCGCCCTCATGAAGCTGGATTCGCTAGTAAACGCACATCATCTAAGGTGCGTTGAATACGTTCTCGGGTCTTGTACTCACCGCCCGTCAAGTCAAGAGAGTCGGAAATACCCGAAGGTCCTGATGAGGGAACGAAGGTAGAGCCGATGATAGGGACTAAGTCGTAACAAGGCATGTGTAGCGGAAGCTGCGCATGGATCACCTCCTTTCTAGGGAGAAATTTGATAAGACGCTACGGCGAATTATCTATCACCCGACGGTCGAAAGTTCTTGTTTACAAGAATTCGTCAAAGTCAGACGTTTCATTGCGGTCACTTTTCTGAGGTTCAACCAAGCTTAGCTTGGTTCAAGGGAAAGCATCCTGGATTTAATCCGGGGTGTTTTGTATTTACACGATTTTCATAAAATAGGGTTTTTTAAAACGAATACGGAGCATTTGCTTGACTTTTAATATTGTTCATGTTATAAAACTCCGTTCCTCGGAGTGGATTCATACCCCACGCGATGGAGCGTTGTACCTAGCGGAATTGATGGACGGCTCTGCCTTGTCCTGAGAGTTCCGTTTTTTGTACAGCCGTTCCTTAGGCCTCCTTCGGCAATCCGAGAAAGGTACATAGAAAGGTTTGTAAAAGAAAGAAGAGCTGCAAGCAATACGCAGCTCGGATGTTTGTGTAGGTGAGCGGTTTTCGATCGTTCCAACAAGTCTCTCGCGCGGTTCCGTCGTAGAGTACGACGCCCGCATTCGTTAGGAGTACTGCCATGCGCAGCTCTTGGTTCACCATCGTAGGCCTGTGCGCCGCCGCTGCCATCGCAGCCGGCTGCGCCACGGACGTCGGTGCCTTCGGGCCCGACTCCGGCACCAACAACCTCATCAACGACGCGGCTGTCATCGAGACCAGTGTGTCTCCGATGGACGCGGGTCGGGCGTGCACCAACGTGTGCCGTCCCGGCTTCCTGAACAACGCCGAGTGCATCTGCACCTCGCAGTGCATGCCGGCGTGCTCGGAGGGCGAGACCTGCCAGGTCAGTGCCCGTACCGGGATCTGGGACTGCGTCTCGAGCGACGCCGGAGTCCTCCCGACGGTCGACGTCCAGTCGCCGCCGGTGGACAACGGCCCCGACTGCGTCTCGGACCGGGACTGCACGGCGACGTGCCCCGACCCCAGCGCGCAGATGGGTCGCACCACCTGCAGCCCGCAGCTCGGCTGCCTGTGCGTCCAGCGCCCCGCGCCCGACGCCGGCACCCCCGCGACTGACGTGGTCGTGCCGATGGTGGACGTGCCCATGGGGTGCGCCATCAGCGGCCAGACGAACTGCAACGGCGCCTGCGTCGACCTCCAGTCGAACAACGCCAACTGCGGCATTTGCGGCAACATCTGCGGCGCGGGCAACCGCTGCCAGACGGCACGCTGCGTCCTCGACTGCGCCGCGGGGCTGACCGAGTGCTCCGGCACCTGCGTCAACCTCGTGACCAGCGAGATGCACTGCGGCCGCTGCGGCAACGCCTGCCCGGTGCGTGCGAACGCCCTGGTGACCTGCGCGAGCAACGCCTGCGGCTTCACCTGCGCGAACGGCTTCGCCGACGTCAACCGCGACGCGGCGGACGGGTGCGAGGTCAACCTCAACACCAGCCTGACCAACTGCGGCACGCCGGGAACGATCTGCCCGACCTCCGTCACCAACGGACGGTCGCAGTGCCTGAGCGGCCGCTGCGTCGTGGCCTGCACGGCGGGCTTCATCGACCTCGACGGCCTGAGCGCCAACGGGTGCGAGATCAACACGACCACCGACCGCAACAACTGCGGCGCACGCGGCAACAACTGCGCCGCGGGGACGACCTGCTGCGGCGGCGCGTGCGTCGACCTCCAGTCGAACAGCGCCAACTGCGGCGGCTGCGGCACCGCCTGCACCGGGAGCTCGGTCTGCGTCCTCGGGCGCTGCACCGGCCTCTGCCCGGTCTCCTGGCCGATGTGCGGCGGCGCCTGCGTGGACCAGTCCTCCTCGACGGAGCACTGCGGCCGCTGCGGGAACTCCTGCCCGTCGGCCGCCAACTCCTACGCCGCGTGCCAGTCCGGCGCGTGCGCCATGGGGCGCTGCTACGGAGGCTTCGGCAACTGCAACGGCAACAGCGCCGACGGCTGCGAGGTCAACACCACCAACGACCCGCGCAACTGCGGGGCGTGCGGCAACGCCTGCCCCTCCGGGCCGAACAGCGCGGCGACCTGCGGCTTCTATGGCTGCGGGCTCGTCTGCACCGCGGGGTTCCGCAGCTGCGACGCCAACCCGGCGAACGGCTGCGAGACGAACGTCAACACGGACCGCAACAACTGCGGCGGCTGCGGCTGGGCCTGCCAGTCCGGTGAGCGCTGCGACGGCGGCTGGTGCGTTCTCGACTGCGCGACCCCCAGGACGGCCTGCGGGGACCGCTGCATCGACACGCGGACGGACGTCAACAACTGCGGGGGCTGCGGCTCCCGCTTCACCTGCGCGACCGGCGTCAACATGACGACGACCTGCCGCGCGAGCACCTGCACCTACGCCTGCGCGGCCGGCACCACCGACTGCGACGGCAACCTGTGGAACGGGTGCGAGGTGAGCACTACGACCACGACGAACTGCGGCGCCTGCGGCAACCGCTGCGGCTCCGGCCAGGCGTGCGTCGCCGGCTCCTGCGCCTGCCCCTCGGGTAGCGCGCTCTGCGGCGGCGCCTGCGTCAACACGCAGACCGACGCGACGAACTGCGGCGGCTGCGGGCGCTCGTGCCCCTCCGGGCAGACCTGCTCGGCAGGGGTGTGCTTCGGCACGACCCCCGTCGACGCCGGCACCCCCGACACGGGCGTGGACGCGGGCACCGGGCCCGTCGACAGCGGCACCGACGTGATCGTCGTCAGCGACGGCATGGCGGTCTGCCCGACCGGCACGATCCCGCGCCGCATCGAGTACCAGGTGCCGCCCAGCGCCAACACGGCGTGCGGCGGCCCCGGCTCGGCCAGGTCGATCGCCTGGGGGATCGTCCACCCCGAGAACGTCCGCTTCGCCGCGGGCACCATCGTGGAGCCGATCACGCAGCCCTTCCCCAGCCCGCCGGTTCCGCTGTACCACAGCCCCGGCGGCGCGGCGCTCGTGCTCACCGACACCTTCCCCTGGGAGGACGGCGTGCCGATCGACCTCTCGGGACGGTGCCTCAGCGGCACCTACCTCGAGGGGCTCCGCTACTGGGACGGGCTCAACTTCGTGGCGGCGGGCGGGCGGTTCATCGAGAACGGCCGCGACCGCAGCAGCGAGGTGTTCCGAGACGGGAACAAGTTCAGCGTGATCCTCGGCCCGCGCTGCATCCCCGCCCCCTGATCTTTCCCACCCCACAGACCCGCTGAGCGCCTTCACCGGCCGTTCGCGGGTCTCCCACCTTCGCTCCACTCGAGGGGATTCACCCTCACCTTCCAAGCCTTGGAGGCTCCGGGGAGGCGCACACTGCGCGCTCCCCACCTCAACTAATCGCTTGATCACTTCGATCGAGCCTTTGAGAGGAAAAGATCAAGAGAAAAAAGACCTCACTGCCCGTGAGGTCTTTTTTCATAGGCGTGGTTCTTGTGTGATATCCTTGGGCCATGCCGTCGGTTGCTCCTCGACAACTTGCGATCGAAACGATGTTCGATCACTTGAATGCCACTCGATCGATTTGGCCTCGCATCGGCTGGGGATTGTTTTTGTGTGTCTTGGTTGGATCTTCGCTCGCAGCACTTGGGCTTGGGTTGAGTGTTTGGTCGGTACTGATCGCGATTATCGTTCTGCTGATTACCTGGCGAGCTCCGTATGCGGTTTTCTATACAGCGATTTTTGTCGCGCCTTTTATTGGGTGGGTGATTTCCTTGTCGACAGGTACGGTCGAGATCGGGGAGCGAGCTTTTGGAGGGTCAATTGACGTGCCGATGTCCGACTTGATTGCACTTATCGCGTTGGCTGCGTGGGCGTTTCGATTGCTCTTTATTTGGCATAAACGGAAGCAGAACGATTGGAAACCTTGGCTGCCTCTCGGTGTATCGTTTGGGTTATTGGTAGCCGCGCACCTTCTATCTTCGTTCTCGTTTTCAGAGCCAAATCCCTTCTTTGTCATCAAGTACTCCTTGCGGCCGGTTCTCTTTTCTTACATGGCCTGGGTTTTGCTTCCAGTAAACTTCTTGCGCTCACGCCGACGATTTATCACGACATTAGGCGTGTTGATTACGTCAGGTATGATCTTTGCGTTAGACGGCTTACGCTCCCTGTTTGTGCTCGGTGGACCGTTACATCGAGCGCGGCCACTTCCGATTTTTGGTGTCTCGCCGATTGGAACAAATCACAATGTTCTCGCGGAATGGCTTGTGTTCGTGGCGCCAATTGCGCTCTGTGTGGCAGAGCTGGTAGAAGATGCGCGAGCAAAAAAAGTCTTGTATGGCATAGCCGGATTCATCACACTGATCGCCTTGTTGACCTTTGCACGTTCAGCTTGGATCACGCTGATTCTACAGGCGGGTTGTTTGCTGTATTTCAATTATCGTCGAGAGCTACGCACGCACCTGCGCTCACTGATCGTGGGAGCATTCCTTTTGTCGCCGCTAGCGATCTATATGGTTCTGTTCTCGAGTCGGACAGAGATCCAAGGCTCTACCGATGCGCGTGCGATGCTGACAGGGATTGCTTGGAACCTCTTTACGAATAGTCCGCTCATTGGTGCTGGCGCGGGGACCTTTGTTGAGCGTGTTGGCTCTACCTGGATTTTTGCCTACGAATTTGGCGCGCCGCTTGATTCACATGGGATGATTCAGAAAGTGTTGGCAGAAACAGGCGCGATCGGCTTTGTGGCATTGTGCTTTGTTCTGCTCGTTCTCGCTCGTTTTGTCTGGCGCGTGTGGTATGCCTTCAAGATTGATTCGATCGAGCGTCGTGCCTACGCGTGTCTTATTGTGGCGACCGTTGGTGCGTTCTCCTATCAGCTGTTTAATACGACCTACTGGTCGGCGAAACTCTGGCTACCGGTTGGTATCCTGCTCGCGGGAGGGCGTATCCTCCTGTCTCGTGAGCGCGCCCAAGATCCTGATTTTTTGTTAACCCACGATGTCTAAGCCTCGCATAACCCACGTTCTTTGGACGTTACATCGCGCCGGTGCGGAGCGTGTTGTTTTTGATCTTATCGACTGCTTGAAGGACCGCTACGAATTCCGGTTGATCGCGGCTGGTGGGGGAGGGGAAATGGAGCAAGAATTTCGGGATCTAGGGATTGAAGTTATTCTCGGACCAGTTGGCGCAAGTAAGTCAGCGCTGATGAAATTTTTTGCACAAGAGTTCCGTGACCATCGACCAGACCTGCTCCATACACATCTAGGCGGAGATGTTTGGGCAGGATTGGTTGCCGTATACCAACGGATCCACCCGTGGATTTCAACGATTCATAACGAAGATCGGAATGATCCTTGGGTACGGAAGCAGTTACGCAGCTTCGCAGCTAAGCATACGGATCACATCGCGTGCGTCTCACACGTCGTGAAAGCGTACGTACATACCCAATTCGGGGCCCCACTCCACCGTCTCTCGGTCATACCAAACGGAATTGACCTCACACCAATTCAAGAACGCTCACCTCGGCCTTTTCAAGATGTCCCAAAGCTTCTGACCGTGGGGAGATTGGTCGAGCAAAAAGGGCAGGAAACATTGATTCGTGCACTCGCGCCAATCAAGCGTCCGTGGAGATTGGATATTTGCGGAGAAGGGCCGGATCGTATGCGGTTAGAGCGCTTGGTGGAGTCGCTCGGACTCTTGCCGCGCATAACATTCTTGGGAGTCGTTCCCGATGTGAAGCGGCGACTTGCGCAGGCAGACCTGTTTTGTTTTCCTTCTCGCTGGGAGGGGCAAGGTGTTGCGCCTCTGGAGGCTGCGGCGAGCGGAACGCCCATGCTCCTCAGTGACCTCCCCGTGTTCCGTGAATGGTTTGATGAGACTTCCGTGCAGTTTGCAGCGGTCGATGCAGTTGAAGTCTGGACGAATGTTATTCGGCGAACGCTTGAGCAGCCGGCAGATGCGATTCGGCGAGCAGGCGAGGCGAAGAGGCTTGTACTCGAGCGGGGCACACGTGAGAAGATGGCGGACGCCTATGCTACTCTGTACGAACGATGGTTAAAAACCTATGCGCATACTTCAAGTAAATAAGTTCTTTGACTTACATGGCGGGGCTGAGATATACGCGCATCGCTTGATTAAAGCTCAGCGTGAAGCGGGGCATGAGGTCCATGTGTTCTCGACCCAATCGGAGAAGAACCTCCCTTCCGAATCGCAGGATGAGAAATATTTTGTTACGAGAAATGTCTTGAACCAGTGGCAGGGCCCAGTAAAAGATGCAAAGAAAGCGCTACAGTTTGTCTGGAACCGTGAAGCCGAGGTATCGATGCGCAAGATGCTGCGTGAGTATCGACCAGACGTCGTGCATGTTCATAATATCTACCATCATCTCTCTGCATCCATTCTTCGTCCGATTCGAGAATTCCACATTCCCTGTGTCCAAACGTTGCATGATTATAAGCTGGCCTGTCCGAGCTATAGCATGTTTACCCAAGGGGCTCCCTGCGAGCGTTGTAAGGGCGGAAAATATCTCAACGCGGTGAAAAATAACTGTGTTTTCGCCTCCCTTCCTGGAAATTTGTTGGTAGCCTTTGAGATGGGGCTCACGAAGTCGTTTCAGATGTATGAAAAAACGATGCAGTCTTTTATCTGCCCGTCCCATTTCATGAAAGAAAAGATGGAAGATTGGGGGGAACCTGCGAGCAAACTTGTGTATGCACCGAATCCCGTCACGGTCGCTGATAAGCCGGCGGAGCGTGGAGGAGGGTATGTCCTGTCGGCAGGACGTCTCTCAAAAGAAAAGGGGATTGATTCGTTTTTGCGAGCGGCAGTTCAGATTCCAGAGCTGAAGGTAAAGATCGCAGGACGAGGACCAGAAGAAGAGTTGCTTCAAAAGATTGTGCGCGATGCGGGAGCGAAAAACATTGAATTTTTAGGCTTCCAATCGCCGGATGCGCTGAGTGTGATTCGTGCCAAGGCAGACGCATTGATTATGTCGTCTATCTGGTATGAGAACGCCTCTACGTCAGTGCTCGAGGCGATGGGGGATGGAATCCCGTGTATCGGAACGCGCATTGGTGGGACGCCAGAGCTGATTGAAGATGGAGAGGATGGTTGGTTGGTGGCGCCAGGTGATGTGAAGGATTGGGTTGCGACACTCCGTGGATTCATGCGAACTCCAGAAGAGGAACGCGCGCGTCGTGGGATGTCTGCGCGTCGCAAGATTCTCGAGACGCGTACCTGGCCAAAACATTTAGCGGATCTCGATCACATCTATGCGGATGCGATTCAAACGGTACGAGCAAGTTCGCCGAACATGATATACTGATTTTATCTATGAGTTTTATCCCTCAACTTTTGATCGGCATAGCAATCACGGCAGTTGGCGCTTTCTTTGTTCTGAAGACAGAAATTATTTTGGATTTTTTTGGAGGAGTGGATTGGGCGGAGCAGCACTTGGGCGGATCGCGTTTTTTCTATAAGCTATTAGGAATTGTGTTCATCGTTCTTGGCTTGATTGTCGCAACAGATATGTGGGATGCATTGCTGAACTCGACGCTCGGATCTATTTTTCCCTCCGGAACCTAAGCACATATGATTCGGCAGGCCATGAGTTCTACGGACGTCTTGAATCCGTTCAAGGTATTTGAACGGATCGGATTGCGTCGTGGAGCCTGGGTTGCAGATTTGGGCTGCGGAAGTACGGGGCACTTTGTCTTTCCAGCCGCACAGATGGTGGGTGCGGACGGAAAAGTCTTCGCGGTAGATATTCAAAAGGTTGCCCTTCAATCTATTGAGAAGGCGGCGCGTCACGAGCAGTTCTGGAATATCGAAACGGTTTGGTCGGATATCGAAGTTGTTGGTGCTGCGCGCATTCCTGATGCCTCACTTGATCTCACGATGGTAGTCGATAACCTGTATCTTGCAGAGAATCGAGATGGGCTGATTCAAGAAGCTTGGCGCGTCACAAAGCCAGGGGGCACATTGTTGTGTATCGAGTGGATGCCGGGGAAAACGCTACTCGGTCCGGCTGGCGATCGACGCTTATCCGATGTTGAAGCGGATCATCTTTGGCGGCGACATGGGTGGGCTCCTGTTGGAATGTTCGAGGCGGGAGAGTTTCATTATGCGCTTGTGTACCAGCGCTTGATGGGGGAGTCGCTCGTGACGGTTGGTCATGTTGCGCTGCCATCAACGAATTGACGACTGGTCTACGCGTGTGGCATTACAAACCTCAATTCTATGTCTGGACTCCTTACATTCTCCTACTGGTTCTCCCTGTTCCCTGCTGCGTTGTTGCTTCCTGTGCAGATCGTTTTTGCTGCAATCTTCATCGCTCTCATTGGGGCGGGTCTGATCACGCTCTACGTACTCCGCCGAAGAGTAGCTTCCAAGTTGCGTAAACACGCGCTCGGAACAATCGGGCAGATTCTCTTGTGGTCTGGTATCTGTGGCTTGGTCTGGCTTTTGATGACAGTCATGGGTGTTCCCGTGCTTGGAATGCGTATCTGGTTGCCGATCGGAGCAATCTTCTTTGCCTGGCTCTTGATTCGTGGTCCGGTACGTGAATTACGCGTCAGTATTCCTCTCCAGGAGCAGCAGGCGATGAATCGTGCTTCTTACGAAAAATGGCTTCCAAAGCCCAAAAAATAACCGTTCCGAACGAACGGGGACGAATCGGCCGCCAGGGAGAAGATCTGGCGGCTGATTTTTTAGAAAAACAAGGATTTACGATTCTTGCCCGGAACTGGCGCTGCCGGTTAGGGGAGATTGATTTGATTGTTGAGCGCGATCAGCGCGTGCGCTTCGTGGAGGTAAAAACCCGTCGGGGGACGGCTTTTGGCTACCCTGAGGAGGCGGTTAGTGCTACGAAGCGCCAGCGCTGGGCGCGATCTATCGAACTCTGGCTCCAATTGCATACCCCTCGGGCGACGGCGTATCAGGCGGATGTGGTCTCCATTCTGTGGAAAACGGCTGAACCGGAGATTGTGTGGATAGAAAATGTGGAGCTTGTTTGAGCAGAAAACGCCTTATTTTAGCCAAAAAACAAGCAAATTTGATTGACAAAACGAGAAAAATGTGATTAAATTGCAGGTTATGTCAAAACCCCTCACTGTCGTCATGATCGGACAAAAAGGACTCCCTGCGCGTTCGGGAGGGATCGAGCGGCATGTTTCGTCGATCGCGACGGGCTTAGTTGCGCGTGGTTATCGCGTTATCGTCTACGGTCGAAAGTGGTATGTCGGGAATGGTCACGTCCCAGAGGGGGTTGAACAGCGCTTGAGCTCCGGTATTCATACGAAGCATCTTGATGCGATCACGCACTCGCTTACCGCCCTTTGGAATGCTCGGAAGGTGAAACCGGATGTCATCCATCTTCAGGGATCGAGCGTGGCGTTGTTAGCGCCGATTGCCCGTCTATTTCACCCAAAAGCGAAATTGGTTGTGACCTTTCATTGTATTGATGCGGGGCATGCTAAGTGGAATTGGCTCGCAAAAAAAATTCTGCGTGTCGGCGAATGGATTTCGTGCAATGTCCCAGATAAGACGATCGTCGTGTCTCAAACCCTTCTTCGAGATTGTTTGAAGCGGTTTTCGACTCAAACGGTCTATATTTCTCATCCATTTGATATTGAAAAAAACCAGGTGCCAACCGAGCCGCTGGCGCAATTTGGATTAACAAAAGATCGGTATTTGATTTCAGCTGGTCGTCTTGTGCCGAATAAGCATATTCACTTGTTAATTCAGGCCTACGCGAAGGTGCGCGAGACCCATCCAAAACTCTTTGCGGATATCCCGCTCGTGATTGTGGGGGGTGGAGTTTGGACGGATTCCTACGTAAGTTGGCTGTCTAAGCTCGCCTCGACCGTTCCTAATGTAAAACTCCTTGGTGAGCGCTGTGGGATGGAGTTGGCGGCGCTTCAGGCGCACGCGATGGCCCACGTCTTCCCAACGCTTACGGAAGGATTGTCCTTCGCGATGTTGGAGGCGGGTGCATTTGCGCGACCAGCGGTTGCGACGGCTTTGCCTCAAAACGAAGAAGCGTTAGGGACGGACGTGATCAAGGTACGCGTAAACGATGTGGATGATCTGGCGCGTGGCTTAGTCGAATTGGCATCGCTGTCGGCGGAAGAGCGTCAAGCGATGGGAGAGGCAACTCGTGCTCACGTGGAGCGCGCTTTCCATCCGGTTGATCGTATCGACGACCTCGACCGCTTCTATCGTGAGCTGTGCGGTCGCCCGCTGGAGCTCGTGAGCCCCTCCTTGGGAATGTAAAACGCTCCGCCTCGGGAATTCCCCGGGGCTTGGCGTTTTGGCTAGTTTTTGCTAAATTAGTCTCTAATCTCTTCCCCCTATGCACTCCAGGTTGATTTTTTCGGGTTTGAGAAAAAAACGCTAGATTTAGCGCTTTATTTAGAAAGCATGTCTTCGCTCATCGATACCTATTTTGTATTTCGGGTCCGGACAGAGGGCGATCGGAAGGCGTTTGCTCATCTCTATGATCGGCACGTCCAGTCGCTCTATCGCTTTATTTACTCAAAAGTGTCTCAGCGCGAGTTAGCTGAAGACCTCGTTTCGGAGGTTTTTTTAGACATTTGGCGCATTTTATCCCAACGAACAGAGGAGATTCGGAGTCTGCGAGGGCTGCTCTACAAGATCGCTCGGCGGAAGATTATCGACTCCTATCGACGGGATAAACGGCGCCCGATCGAGTCTCTTCAGGAGGAGTCTGTAACAGATGAGGGGGGTGCAGCGACTACTGATAGTGAAAGGGATGTTTCAGACCGAGGAAAGGGCCATACACAAACCGTGGTTCAAGCGGAAGCGGCACTTCTCCTCCGTCACGTCAAAAAATTGAAGGAAGATTATCAAGATGTCTTGCTCCTGCGCTTAGTCGAAGACCTCTCATTTCCAGAGATCGCTCAAGCGCTCAATAAGTCTCACGCTAACGTTCGAGTCATCTACCATCGAGCGCTCACTCTTCTCAAGACCTTTATCGACTAACTCTTATGCGCGACCTCCGCACTCCACGTCTCCGTCGCATGCTCGCAGAGCTTCGCTCTGTGCAGCCGGATTCGTCGTGGGTGCAAAGTACGCGTGAAGCGTTGTTACAAAAAATTGGAGGAAAAGAAATCGCACCCGTTTCTTTCGGCGAGCGTGTGGGGTTGATGATCCGTTCTTTGATGCCGCTTCCTGCGCGTGCCGCCTTGCGTGGTCCGATCGCTGCCGCTTTGTCTGGTCTTGGACTGATTGTCGGTGGTTCAATGGCGGGCGTCTCTGCGGCTGAGCAATCAGTTCCAGGCGACCTCTTGTTTCCCGTGAAGCTTGTCTCTGAACAGACACGCTTGGTTTTTGCTTCCGATAAAACGGACAAAGTCCGTTTGAAGGGAGAGTTCGTGAATCGTCGTGTAGAAGAGATTAAGAAGATCGCTCAAGCGGATGACATCGGAAAGAAGCCACAGCGCTTAAAAGAAGCTACGGAAATGCTACGTCGTGATTTAGATACGGTAAAAAATCAGCTCACAGATAGCTCAGGAGACAGTCCAAGTGAGCGTGTGGAGGTTGCGAAGTTGATCGACAAGGCGAGCACGGAAGCGGTTGTCGGATTAAAGGTTGCAAAAGCTTCCCTCCCGCTCGAAGAGCGTCCGCAATTCGCAGAGGCAGAGGCGGCTGCGGTGAATACTTCAGTGAAGGCGGTGAATGCCATCCTCGATTCACAAACCCAGGATGAGGCGGCAAAGAAGCTTGTCTCAAAAGAAGAGCTTCTGGAGTCGATCAATCAAAAAGTAGAAGGGGTCTCAGACCATATTACAAGTGCAACGGAGCAGCTGACGAACGCGGGCATCCTGTCGGCGTCTGGAACGCTTGCCTTTGTCTCGACAACACCTACCCTAAATAGCTCAACTTCATCGTTTGCTGATTTAGCAAGTGCTTCAGCCTCTCTCGCGGAGGCGCGTCAGCTCTTATCACAAGATCGATTGAGTGAAGTGGGGGATAAGTTGATCGAAGCTTCTAAATCAGCCTCCAGTGCAGAGCGGTCTGCAGAGTCGGTCGTCGCAGCAAGCTCCTCAACATCCGACACACGATCCGCTTCAACGACGAATGCGGTGCCACCGGGAATGAGTACTAGTTCTGTCATGACGTCGGCCGCTTCTCCGCCCGCCTCAACGACGTCTGCAACTCCTTCTCTGACGACAAGCGAAAAACAATAGAGCTGGTTCAACGGTCTGAGATCTCCGTAGAGATCTCCGTCCGCTCCGATCTACATCACGGTGATGTGTCTCGAAGCGGGTGCAGGGCTCAATCCCTTATCCCGGCCTGTCACCTTTCATTCAACGCGTGGTTCTTAAAGGTCGATCTCTCACGTCCGTGAGAGGTTCCACGCACCTTACTCAGACATTTCTTTTACTGTATTTTCTTTTTCCAAAGAAAATTCAGTCTTCTCGAAGACCAACAGGTCATATGAGTCTTGCAAAAAGAATCCTCTCGAGCTTCGTCTCGTTGACGACGGTTCTCTCGACGGTTGGTACTGGTATGCTTGCGTTGCCAAATGGCGCGTCCGCTGCCACCCTCGTCGCGGGTGACCTCATCAAAGCTTCCGGTCCTGCCGTGTATTACTACGCGTCCGACTCGAAGCGCTACGTGTTCCCAAACGAAACCACATTCTTCTCGTGGTTCGCAGATTTCTCGTCCGTTAAGACCATTACGGATGCAGAACTCGCCGCTGTCTCCATTGGTGGAAACCTCGTACTCCGCTCAGGCACAAAGCTTGTAAAGATTACGACCGATCCAAAGGTATACGCGGTTGCTCCAGGTGGTGTGCTCCGCTGGGTTGAATCTGAATCGATCGCTACTTCGCTCTACGGCTCAGCTTGGGCCCGCCGCGTTGTCGACGTTCCAGATGCATTCTTCACGAACTACACAACTGGTCCTTCCCTCGCGTCCGCTATTCACCCAGATGGTACGCTTATCTCGTACGCTGGTGATGCATCGCGTTACGTTGTCATGAATGGCATGAAGCGCAAGTTTGTTCCAGACTCAGCTTTTGCTGCGAACGGATTCAACGCCGCCAACGTCATCCAGACGACTATTGCTTACCCAGCCGGCAGCGATGTTACGGCTCGTGAAGCAATGATGGCTGATGCGATTTATCGCAGCAGCACACCAGTGCCAGTCTCCGGTAACCTTATGGTTGCTTTGGCTTCTGACACACCAGCTCGCGCTACGTTGCCTCAGGGCAGCTCCGGCAGCCAGCTCGCCAAGTTCAACTTCACAGCTGGTTCCTCTGACGTTCGCGTCACAGGTCTTCGCGTGAAGCGCTCTGGCGTTGGTGCTACGTCTGATTTCTCGAACATCTACCTCTACGATGCACAGGGCACACGTCTCACGACGGGTCGCTCGATCAACTCGGTTACACAGACTGTTGACTTCAACGGTTTGAACTGGACAGTTCCAGCTAACCAGACTTGGTCGCTCGTGTTGGTTGGTGACGTAAAGGGTTCCATCACTTCTGGTGGTGAACACTCCTTTGAACTTATGGACGCCGCCTCCGTTATCGTTGCTGGCAGCTCTGCTTCCACAACTCCAGCGGTGACAATTGGTGGTCCATTCCCAATCAAGGGCAACTCCTTTGTGATCGGTACAACGAGCGCTGCTCGCTTGGACATCCAAAAGGGTACTCAGCCATCGAATCCAAACGTTGGATCGACACAAGCTGAAATCTCCAACTTCAAATTGACGGCTAACACGAACGATGTTCGCGTCCGCCGCATCACTTTGTACCAAGGTGGAAACGTGCCAAACACAGATCTTAAGAACTTCAACTTGTACCAGGGCGCGACTCTCGTTGCCTCAGCTGCAAGCGTAAGTTCGAACAACCAGATCGTGTTGAACTTCACAGGCGAAGGCTACGACATTCCAAACGGAGTGACACGCGTCTTCTCTTTGAAGGCTGATGTCTCCGGTCGTTCCACAAACACGATCAAGACATACGTTGAATACTCAGCAGACGTTCTCGCAATCGACCGTGTGTACGGATCCGGTGTGCTCGTCTGTAACGGTACTTCGACAAGTGGCTGTACCTCAAGCAACGGAACCTTCGACGGATCCGGATCCAACTTCATCAACTTGACCACACAGGGTGGCCAGTTGACGATTGCCTACAATGGTCCTGGTACGACGAACGTTGCGAAGGGTCAGAACAACGTTGTCTTCATGCGCTTTGCCTTGACTTCCCAGAGCTCGAACCTCGAAGTACGCAACATGCGTCTCGCTGTTGGTTCGACGAACGGTGGTCTCGTTGCAACGGGTACGTCGAGCTACACGGATTACATCCGCAACGTTCGCGTCCGCGACATGGCGACTGGTCAGACAGTTCAGGGCCCAACATCTGCTTCTGGCGGAACATTGGATGCCTCGACCTTCCCAACCACATCGACATTCGTCTTCAACAACGTTGTCTACGTAAACGCTGGTCAGACGCGTAACTTCGAAGTTCTTGTTGACTTGTACAACACGGACAACACCGACTTCGTCGGCAAGAAGTACCGCGCTATGTTGAACGCCTTCCAGTCTGGTGACGTCCGTGTCGTTGACACGAACGAACAGGTTGCGACGTCCGACATCGTACCAAACTCCATCATCAACGGTAACGAAATGACAGTGCAGGCTGGAAGCCTCACGGTTGCTCTCTCGGGTAGCCCAGCTTCCACCAACGTTGTAAAGCGCCAATCGGATATTGCATCCCTTGGGTTGAACTTCACAGCGGGCGGTCAGAGCGATGCCTTGATCACGGCGATCACAGTGTTAGGTTCTGGTAACACAGGTGGTACATGGGATGTTGCGTACTTCCTCAACGTCGTCACAACATGTTCTCTGTACAAGACGGAAGCCGGGGCTCAGGTCCAGGTTGGCCAGTCTCGTGTGCCAGACGCTAACGGTGTTATGAGCTTCACGAACCTTAACTGGCCAGTGACTCGTGGTACGACAGGT
>CAZRJW010000022.1:0-15613 GCA_964600845.1 uncultured Gammaproteobacteria bacterium
TTGGAAGGCTTCGTAAAGATTCCACACCAGGTCCCAATGCGGTCGCTGGAAGACGTCTTTAATCGTGAAGAGGCGGAGGAATGGCTGGAACGTTTGAAGCGTCTAGAGCCAGGCGCCAGCTTTGATTTTTTTGCTGAAGTAAAACTCGATGGGCTCGCGGTTTCGATTGTCTACGAAGATGGGGCGTTAAAATATGCCGCCACGCGCGGAGATGGAAGGGTAGGGGAAGACGTGACGCATAACATCCGGACGATCGAATCACTTCCATTACGATTACGCGTCCCAACCGATGCGGAATGTGAAACATTCGCTAAAACGTATGCGCTCCCAGACCCCACGCTGCTAAAAACACTGGCGAAACAAGGACTGCGCGGACGCATCGAGTTGCGTGGAGAGGTGTATCTTCTTCGCAAGCAATTAGAGAAATTGAATAAAGAGCTCGTCGCTCGTGGAGAAGAGCCGTTCGCCAACCCGCGAAACGCCGCTGCCGGCGGGATCCGCCAGCTGGATCCAAAGCTCGCCGCCGAGCGTGGTCTCTCCTTTAGTGGTTGGCATTTGTTTGGCGACTTCGGCCTCACGACGCACACCCAAGCGCATGCACTGATGACGCTCTTTGGTATTCCTGGAAATGCGCTGACGCGCCCCTGTGCGACGATCGAAGAGGTTGAACGCTTCATGGAAGAAGTCGGCAAAAAGCGCGACCACCTTCCGTATCAGATGGATGGCATCGTGGTGAACGTGAATAATGATATATTATTTGAGCGTTTAGGCGTGGTTGGAAAAACCCCACGTGGAGCCATGGCGTGGAAGTATGCGGCGGAACAAGGAACGACCGTGGTGCGGGAAGTCCGTGTCTCAGTTGGGCGTACAGGCGCGCTCACGCCCGTAGCCGTGATGGATCCCGTTACGCTCGCTGGGACAACGGTTACCCACGCCAGCTTGCATAACGAAGACGAGATCGAGCGTCTGGGTTTGATGATCGGTGATACCGTGATCGTGGAAAAAGCAGGGGATATCATTCCAAAAATCATCCAAGTGCTGCCGAACCTGCGTACAGGGAAAGAGGTGCCTTTCCGTATGCCGAAAGTCTGTCCGATGTGCGGAACGGAAGTCCTTCGGCGTGAAGGGGAGGTTGCGGTGGTCTGTCCAAACAAAAACTGTTTCGCACAAGAAACCGCGCGCTTGCTGCATTACGCGAGCCGCACTGCGCTTGATATTCGTGGCTTAGGCGACAAGATCGTCGAGCAATTGCTTCAAGAAGGTCTCGCGCGTGATCCAGCGGATTTATATGAACTTACGCCCGGTGATCTCGAACCGCTGGAAGGCTTTGCCGAACTCTCCGCGAAAAAACTTGTCGCCGAAATCCAAGCGCATCGTGAGCCGTCGCTCGAACGCTTCTTGATGGGTCTGGGTATTCGCCACGTGGGCGCCGAAACCGCCGCTGATCTTGCGCGTGCCTTTGGCTCGATCGAGAATTTCCGTGCCGCCGATCATGACGCCCTGATGCAGATCGATGGCATCGGTGAAATCGTCGCCCAAGCGATCGTCGAATTTGTCCGTGATCCCCAAGAAAAAGCCCGTTTAGGCCGCCTGCTTGAGCACGTACGGCCACAAGTAACCAAGGTAGTCGATCGTTCAAATCTTCCGCTGTCTGGGACGACCTGGGTTCTGACAGGCTCGCTTGAATCCATCGGTCGCGAAGAAGCCAAAGAACGCATCCGCACCCAAGGCGGGGAAGTCAGTGAAAGTGTTTCGAAAAAAACGTCGTTCCTCGTTGTGGGCGCAGAGCCAGGATCGAAATATGCAAAGGCGCAAAAATTAGGCGTGACGATTCTCGAGGAAGAGGCGTTTTTAAAGAAGCTCGCTGCATAAATTTCCTATGGCTACCCCCGAACAACGACACGTATGGAAAGAAAGAATCCGTACTGAATCACCGGAAGTACTGTTTCCAGGGACGCCTCGAGCCTTTGAAGTAACGCCGGCGGAAAAGATTCGATATGAAGCAAATGCAGCATTTGGAGCAGTGTTGGTTGATGATTTGGTCTGGCTCGTTTCCGCTGAAGCTACGGTCACAGAAGAGGAGCTTCTAAAACGTCAAACGATGCGAGCAGCTGCACTGTCGACGGATGAACAGCGCGTACGCTTCGAAAAGTGTACGAAGCGCTTAGTCGAGCTTGTACGACAAACAAACACCATCGGAAGAAAGGAAATTCTCCATCGAATCCAACAGTATGCGGATGTGGTGACTGAAGGCATGAGTTCATTTCGGTTTTCTCATGTATCACCTGAGGATATTGAGGTAACTTCCTACGGTGCCGTTCTCGTAACGATCCGGGACCGTCACATGTGGGAGGATGAGTTAGAATTTCTTCCCACCTCCTCCGGACTGAAGGTCGGAACCCCTCAATTCGAAGGAACGACTACACGTCAACGCGACGCATTCAGTCGATTAATCTTTTTGAAGGCTATTGGAACGGAGCAGGAGGATAGCGCTCGACCGCACGAACTCTTTCATTATCTGTATCGTCAGGTTTTTGCTCAAGAAATGACGATTCGGTACGCCACAAAAACACAGCGTTCCACCTTCTCTATGTTACGAAACGAATTGATCGCGTATGCATTATCTGAAGAGTGGCAGTCTGGGCTGAGGGAGCTTCTCAATCGACGAGATGTGGGCGATGATCGACTGTTGCGTACAAAAATCAAGGAAGAGATTGCGGCGGAGTTAGGCACAACGTCGGTATCGAAGGAGGGGCTTGCACAGGTGGATGAGTACGGATTCATGCTCTTGCAAGCTCAGTCCGAGATCACACGCTTGTTCCTTAAGAGGAGCACCGCATTTAAAGATTGGATCGGGTGCGCGTTGGTTGCTGAAGATGTGAAAGAGCTTGTCTATCATTTGGCTCAGATCGAACCGGGCCCCTTAGACGCAGACGCGCTGATTCCGAGAAATGCAGATGGCACTCTTCCGCTTCCAATGGCCAGAAAGCTTGGGTACTTAGCCACTAACTATCTTCTAAAAGTGCAGAACGTAGATCGATTTATTAACTCGATTGAATATAGTTTGGAACAAGAACAGAAAAAATCAGATCCCGATACAAAGGTGATTGACTCTTGGAATGCGCTCCTCGTTCAACTCAAAAAATTCGAAAAGGACATCGCCTAGCTCGCAAACATTCAACCAAGCGTTTCAATGCGTGCCCCTTCCGGTGGCAGGTATTTCATCAACGACAAGTTTTTGTAGAGCAGGGATTCATCCATCACAACCCCGGTTTCACGGCTTCGTGTTTGGCGCCAGATTTCGTTGGCTCGGTAGTTTTGTGTGCCGTCGGTGAGGTAATGGTGATTCTTTTCAAGAATAGAATAGGAGCGTTCCATTTTTTCGGCAGCTCGGATTTCTCCTTTAAGGTGCGCGTCTGTGAGCCAGAGCTGGAGCTGGAAGGTGGTTTGTGTGGGATTGTGCACCTGCAAGTCCATGTAGTTATAGAAAAGGGCGGCGCCTGTTCCGAAGGGAACGGTTCGACCTGAATCTGGAAACAAATCAAAACTGTGGTGGTGGCGCTCTGTTACTTCGAGTGGGGAATGTAGCGCCATCCAGTAGACGAGGTTCGCTAACTGGCAGAGACCGCCACCAACGCCTACCTTCGATTCACCGTTCGAGAGGATGAGGCCTTCCATGTAGCCGCGTGCTTCGGTTGCGGGTCCGATGAGGCGCCAGAGGGAGAGTGTCTGGCCTGGTTTGATCAACACGCCATCAATCTCGCGGATCGCGAGCTTCAGATTGTGGACTTTATTATATTGTAATTGGAGGTCGACGGTTCCGAGCTTTCGGATCAACAGCGACTGGTGGTTCGTGACACGGTGCGCGAGTGTGTTTCCGCTTCGTTCCGTGGCATAGCTCTTTTTCCCCATCTTCCATTCCAAACGACGCGCAAATTGCTTGCGCTTGATGGCGAAGGCGTAGAGCGCTGGATGGAGGCTTGAGAGTGTGCGGCGTGGCATAGGGATAAAAAGAGAAAGATGAATGCCTCTCAAACGGATTTTTTCCTGGAATATGACGTTAGATTTCTCTCTGCCAAGTGCTCTAGTTTCCTAAAATGCTTGGGGGAGATGCGGAGGGAGCGTGGAGCTCGGGGAGAAGAGGCGATTGCCTCCGCGGTCAATCGTTGTGGGAATGGGTCACCCGGTGTCCGCGCCAGCGCCAGTACTCTTCGGCGAGGAGGTAGCCGAGGATCGGGCAGAGGACGATGAGCAGGACGTTCCTGCCAGAGGTTCGGAGGGCCGTCTGGCTCACCCAGATGAAGGGGAGCCAGGCGAGCCAGGCGCCGAGCAGTCCTCCGCGCACGACCGACCGTCTCGCTGGGTTGGGCGTGCGGATGTCGTTGACCTCGTCCGCAGCCATGCGGTTGAAGAGGTGGATGAGCCTCACCCAGAAGGCGAGGTAGAGGATGATCGGCCAGGTGATCACATGCACGATGTAGAGCATGGCGTAGGTGATCGTGAAGCCGATATCATCGCACAGCATGATCAGGGGGAGGATCAATGCGCCGAGGCCGAAGCCTAAGAGAGCGAATCTGGGATGAGACGGCTTGTTCTGCATGTCGGTCTTCTCCTTCGAACGAGACGTTTGAGAGCCGGACCTGGGTGTTGTAGCAACTAGTCGTGCGATCGGGAATACGGTACCGTATGACCATATGTCGATGACCAAGGAAGAACTGCTGCATTTAGCGAAATTATCGCGCTTAACCATTGAGGAGGCCGCATTTGAACCGCTCCGTGCTCAGCTGGGAGAGATTTTAGAGTATGTGGGCCGGTTACAGGCGGTTGAGATTCCAGCGAACACGGAGGTAGACAAAGCGACGCCTGCGGTCGTGCGTCAGGATGTGCCAGAACCTTCTTCACCGGAGCTCTTGAAAGAGCTGTTGGCTGCGTTTCCGGATCGCGCTGAGAATTTATTGCGGGTGCCGGGGGTGTTTGATAAACCAAAAGATTAGTCTTCTATGCCTCTTTCTCAGAATAACTGGACCATCAAAACGGCAGCGGAAGCGTTGTCGAAAAACGAATTTTCTTCAAAGGAACTCACGGAGGACTATCTTGAGCGTGCGCAGTCGAAAAATGATGAGTTGAATGCCTACCTGACGTTTACGATCGATGACGCACGGGCGGCGGCCGCAGCCTCAGACGAGCGTCGTTCACGCGGCGAATCATTGAGTGCGTTGGATGGCATCCCTGTGGCGGTGAAGGACAACTTGCTGACGAAAGGCACGCGCACAACAGGTGGGTCGAATATTTTGTCGAAATATATTGCGCCGTATGACGCCACAGTGATCGCGCGTCTGCGTGAAGCAGGGGCGGTGATTATTGGAAAAACAAACTTGGATGAATTCGCGATGGGCGGCTCGACGGAGCATTCGGCGTATGGTCCGACGAAGAATCCCTACGATCTAACGCGTGTACCAGGTGGCTCCTCTGGGGGTAGCGCGGCGGCGGTTGCAGCAGATTTGTGCGTGGGGTCGCTTGGGTCCGATACGGGGGGATCGATTCGTCAGCCGGCGGCCTTTTGTGGTGTCGTTGGATTCAAACCAACGTACGGCCGTGTATCTCGCTATGGCGCGATCGCGATGGCTTCATCGCTCGACCAGGTGGGTCCGATGACAAAAACAACCGAAGACGCGGCGCTGATGCTCGACATTATTCAGGGGCATGACGTGCATGACCAAACGACGCGTGCAACCGCGCCTCTGACCTTTGATCGTGATCAGGGTCTTGATCCGATTAAAATTGGCTTACCAAAACAAGCGTGGTCTGTCGGTGGAATTGAGCCGGGTGTTCGTGCAGCGCTTGAAGAGGGGATGAAACGCTATGAGCGCTTGGGCGTAGAATTCGTAGAGGTCGACGTGCCCTACGTGAATGAAGCGTTAGCGGTCTATTACGTGCTGATGCCATGTGAAGTCTCCGCCAACATGGCACGCTTCGATGGGATCCGCTACGGCAACCGCGCCCAGTCTGAGCGCTTGCTCGATGTCTACCTTGATTCGCGTACGAACGGTCTCGGCGAAGAAGTGCGCCGCCGTATTTTGATCGGAGCCTACGCGCTCTCGAAAGGCTATTACGATGCCTATTACGTCAAAGCTCGTCAGGTGCAGGCGGAGATTCGTCGCGCGTATGCCAAAGCGTTTACCCAGGTCGATCTGTTGCTCACGCCAACCACACCATCCACGGCCTTCAAATTGGGGGAGAAACTGTCCGACCCACTCGCGATGTACCTGGAGGATATCTTCACCGTCTCGATCAACGTCGCCGGTTTGCCCGCGATTTCGATCCCGTGTGGGTTGAGCGAGGGGTTGCCGGTGGGGATGCAGCTCATTGGTCCGCAGATGGGGGATGACCTTGTGCTCACCGCGGCCCACGCGTTTGAACAACTCGCATGATCTTCCAAATCGTCCTGCAACCGACGACGCCCGTCGCACCGCTCCAATCAACGAGCGATGTTTCGCTGAGCGGGGTTGCGACGATGCTTGGAGTGATCGTAGCCTTCATTGCGGGGGCGGTGATCGTAGCTGGGTTTTTGCGCAAGTTGAACCGACCCGAGATGGAGGGGATGACGCCGCAGAAAGTGAAGCAGCTCTGGTCGCAAATCGAACAATCTGCCAAACAAGGAAAGATGGGAGAAAAGATCGCAATTATCGAAGCAGATAAGCTTGTCGATAACGTGCTCAAATCGATGCTGATTCCGGGCGAAACGATGGGGGAGCGGTTGAAAGCAGCGGGCTACAAATATCGGAATATTCGCGATGTCTGGCCTGCGCATCGGATTCGCAATCGTCTTGTCCATGAAACGGATTACGAACTACGGGGTGGCGATACGAAGCGAACGCTTGAGGATTTTCGCCGCGCACTCCAAGTCTTAAACGTGATGTAGTTATGCTGCCGTATTTTGGACTCACGACGGTATCTCTGCTCGGTATTCCTGTTCAGGTCTGGGGGACGCTTGTGGCTCTCGGCTACGGGGTGGGGACGTATGTTGCTTGGCGACGCGCCAAGCAGAAGGGGCTAGATCCGAACGCCGTACTCGATCTCGCCTTTTGGATTTTTATTGCGGCGTTTGTTGGCTCGCGTTTGTTTCATGTTCTTGCGTATAACCCGGGCTACTATCTTGCGCATCCGCTGCAGGCGCTCGATCCGCGTACGCCGGGCTATGCAATTTTTGGAGGGTTCGTAGGTGCTGCGCTCGTGTTTGCCTGGACGGTCTATCGTAAGAAGCTCGCGTTTTTTGAATACGCGGATGTGCTCATCTGGGGGCTGCCATTAGGTTGCGGGATCGGACGTATTGGTTGTTTTTTGATCCACGATCATCCGGGGACGCTGACGAATTTTATGCTCGGGGTACGATATCCAGATGGCCAGACGCGCCATGACTTAGGCCTGTACTTGTCCTTGCTGGGTTTCGCAACAGCCCTGCTCTTCTTTTGGCTGAATCGGAAACCACGACAGCCAGGTTTTTGGTTGGGTGTGTATATGTTGATTGAAGGGGTCTCGCGCATCTGTTTAGATTTCTTCCGAATTCAAGATGCGCGTTATCTTGGTTTCACTCCGACGCAATACCTCTCCTTGCCGCTGGTTGCGCTTGGAATCTGGTGTATCTCTCACTCTTCACGCATGGTAAAATCTTCTTCATGAATTCCTCTTCTTCCTCTAATACGGGCCTGATTGTCGGGATTGTGGCGGTCACGGTCGCGTTGTTTGCAGGGTTAGTCTTTCTTCTCACACGTCTCCCTTCCGATCCAGGCAGAGGCGGAAACGAGAACGTTTCTTTCGCGGATGCGGCAGATCCGAGTGTAGGCGCCGCCACTTCGTCGGTTGCGGTCCATATGTATGAGGATTTTGAATGTCCCGCCTGTGCCGCCTCCCATCCGGTGGTCAAGCAGGTGATCGAGGCCTACAAGGATCGTGTACGGTTTGTTTGGAAAGACTTCCCTCTGGAAACAATTCACCCGGTCGCACGCCCATCGGCGAATGCCGCTCGTTGTGCGCAGGTGCAGGGCAAATTTTGGGAGTATCAAGAGCAGTTGTTTCAGTCGCGTGGATGGATCACCGCGTCAAATAAGGCGGATGCATTCGTGACGCTCGCGAAGAACGTTGCAGGGTTGAACGAAGAGCAGTTTAAGAGCTGCGTTGGGGCAAAGTCGCAAGATGGACTTGTCGCTGCCAACATCCGTGAGGGGTTTGCGAACGCCGTAAATGCAACGCCAACCTTTTTTGTGAACAATACGCGTCAGTTTGGGATGGGGTTTGCAGATTGGAGCCGGGTTTTAGACGCGGCCTTAGCTGAAACAGCGACGGCTACGAGCGCAACCACCTCGACAACCCGCTAAAGCTCTCGTATAATTCATGTACTTACTCACTCATTACGATCTGAACTTTGAGACCTTTCTATGGATCATTCGCAAGACAAAGGCATGTGGGATTCTAGCCCGAAGACCACGTTTTACCTTGGATTATTTGTTGGAATCGCTATTTCATCCGTGTTGGCCCTCGTGCTCGTCTTCGGCATGTTGATGAGCGGTCGCTCGATGGCAACAGGTGCTGGTGTTGTCGCTCAGGCTCCATCCGCAGCTGCTCCAACGCCAAATGACCCTGGTCAAGCCGCCCCTGTCGGTGGCCCTGTAAAACCAGTAGACGATACAGACCATATTCTTGGTAAGAAGGACGCAAAAGTCACGGTAATCGGATATTCTGACTTCGAGTGTCCCTTCTGTGGCCAGATCGAGCCAGCCTACGCTCAGATGCGTGCCGAGTTTCCAAACGATGTTCGTTTGATCTTCCGCCACTTCCCATTGTCTTTCCACCCACAAGCACAGAAAGCGGCTGAGGCCTCGGAATGTGCAGCGAAACTTGGTGGTAACGACGGATTCTGGAAGATGCACGATAAATTGTTTGCCAACCAGCAGACACTCGGTCCAGCTGCCTTCGTCACTTTTGCGAAAGAGCTTGGCTTGAAAGAAGCTGATTTCAAGACCTGTTTGGACAGCGGTGAGATGGCTGCTCGCGTGAGCTCAGATATGGCTTCCGGTAACGACGCGGGTGTCAACGGAACGCCAGCCACCTTCATCAACGGCAAATTGGTCAGCGGTGCGGTTCCTTACGCACAGTTGAAGCAAGAGTTGGTTGCCGCCGGTGCGAAGAACTAAGACGGCGTGAGATAGTAAAACCCCCTCGAGTGATCGAGGGGGTTTGGTTTTGTTCTGCCCGATCTAGGCTGCGCGGTGGTTGGGGAAAGCAAGACGCTGACTATAGGGTATTCCATTTAACGAATTCAGGATTATACTATATACAGTATAATCCTGAATTCTTGTTTTATACCTCCCTAAGCGGCCGGTCACCAGGTAGGTAATTCTCTTCACCTGGAAGATCCCGTCTTCCACATACAAAAATACACCACCAACGTGGTGTATTTTTGTTTTCTTTTTCCCTATCAACTCTTCCGCTCTCCCTGCATTAGGAGCTCCAGCGCATGATCGAACGACCCCGCCTCCGTCAGAGTTCCATTATTTACAAAGAAGATATCGTCCGCATTTTCAATCGTGTTCAAGCGATGGGCGATGATCACTTTGGTCGTACTCTTTGGAAGTTTTTCTAGCGTCTCTTCGAGAAGCTGTTCTGTCACGGTATCGATGTTCGCCGTTGCTTCGTCCAGGATAAGCAGGTCTGGCTTACGCAATACGGCGCGCATGAAGGCGATGAGCTGACGCTGGCCAAGGCTGATCCCGTCGCCAGTGGACTTCACTGTGGTTTCAAGGCCTTCCGGGAAACGGGCGAGAAGGGCTTCAAGGCCCGCTTCTTTGATCGCGATCTGACGATCTTCGTTTGAGCGGTCCGCGTAGGCGCTGTTTCCGTGGAAGATATTTTCCATAATCGTTCCCGTGAACAAGAATGGTTCCTGGAGAATGAAACCGATTTGCTGTGCTCGTCGTTCGGGGCTATAGGAACGCAGATCTTTGCCGTGAAGGAGGACCGTGCCTTCGGAAGGATCATACAGACGAGCCATCAGTGAGGCGGTTGTTGTCTTGCCTCCCCCTGTTGGGCCAACGAGCGCATAGGTTTTTCCTGGTTCCAGGTCAAAGCTGATATTTTTCAGGACCGTTTTTCCATCCGGGTAATTGAACGAGACATTCTGGAACTCGAGAACCGATTCAGCATTCACGTTCGTGGTCGAAGCGACGGTGGCGAGTGCGAGCGGATTATTCAAGATGGCGGATACACGATCCCAGCCAGCGACGGCCAGCTGAAGCGAGGTCCAAAGCGTTGCGATCTGGCGGAGTGGGGAATAGAAGCGATCGAGGTAGATCAAGAAGCTGATCAAGAACCCAAGCGTGAACTTCCCCTGTGAAATAAGGAGGATTCCATAGCTCACGACGATCAACTGGCCGATGTTGGAAGACAGATCGAAGAGAGGTGTGAAGAGGTTATTCGTAGCCCCCGCTTTGAGCGATGCGCGGAAGTTTTTCTGGTTCGCTTCTTCGAATCGAGCACGGAAATAATCACGACGATTGAAGGCGACGATGACCTTGAAGTTATCGAGACTCTCCTGAATCTCGGCGCTCAACCCACCCACGCTCTGAAGGCTCTCGGCATTACGCTTCTGAACCCATTTCGCGGTGAGACGTGTGAAGAGAAACATCGTGAAGGCGGGCAGAAGTGCAAGCAAGCCAAGGCGCGGATTCAATACCACCATGAATACGCCCGCTCCGAGAATCAAGAAGATGCTGCCAAAGAAGCGCATCAAAATTTCGGAAAAAAACTGATTCAACTTGTCGGTGTCATTGTTGATGCGCGAGATCAGATCGCCGGCTTTTGTTTGGTGGAAGAATGCGATTGGAAGCGATTGGAGTTTGGTGAAGACATTGTTGCGCAGGCGGAACAAGACATTCTGTCCGATTGTGCCCATCAGCATCATCTGGAAGTACCCCACGAAGTACATGATGACGAAGGCGGCGAATAGCACGCCGACGTAAAAGAAGATGCCCGTGTATTGTCCTGCGATGACGTAGGTATCGACGACATGCCCAAAGATATACGGTGCTCCCAACATGACGACCGTATTGAACATCAGACCAAGCACAGCGAGCGCAATGTCGCGCTTGTTCGTGGTCATGAGCTTGAGCAAGCTCACCATCTTCAAGGGGCTATTTGTTGGAGGATTCATATTCGTCGGTACTGCGTTGGGATTGAGCGATTTGGACGTACTCGGGGCAGCTCCGCATGAGCTCTGTATGCGTGCCTTTCGCGACAACTTCTCCTTCCATCAATAAAATAATCTGATCGTAGGTTTCGATCGGCGCGATCTTTTGAGTGATCGAGATAAGCGTCAGAGCTGGATAGTTCGTCTCGACATTGTTCAAAATGCGTTGTTCGGTATTGGGATCAACGCGGGCAGTGAAATCGTCGAGCAGAAGAATCTTTGGATCCAACGCGAGCGCACGAGCGAGCATGACGCGCTGTTTTTGCCCACCGGACAAACTCGTTCCACGCTCTGAGACCAGCGTTTCCAGTTTGTCTGGAAGTGTCTCAATGAAGTCCGTCAGCTCGGCGGTTGCGACGGCTTTCTCGAAGCGAGCAGGATCAACCACTTCGCTGAAGGCGATATTTTCACGGAGGGATAAGTTGAAGAGGACGCTATCTTGAAACACGAACCCGACCTGCGCGTGGAAGGTTTTATGATCGTAGTCGGTGAGAGGCTGTCCATCGAATAAAATCTTGCCCGAGGTTGGTGGGAGCAAGCCAGTCATGAGCTGCAGAAGCTGTGTTTTTCCTGCAGCTGTTGGGCCGATGATCGCTGTCTTCGTCCCTGCCTTGATGGAGAACGAGACATCCTTTAGAACGGGCTTTCCTGCGTACGAGAGCGACAGGTGTTCTATTTCAATGTCTCCACGAAGCGTTGCTTGGAGTGTTCCGTCCGCCGCTTCTTCGGGGAGGTTTAACACTTCTGACACACGCGCATACGAGGCGTTGGCGCGACTGATGGCGTTACTCATGAAGCCGATAATGAGAATCGGGAAGATGAGGAGCGTGAGGTAGCCATTGAACGCGGCCAGTTCACCAATCGTCATCTCACCGGTAATCGCGAGGTGGCCCCCAAAGGCAATTACGACGAGCATCGCCATACTTCCGAGGAAGTTGATGACGGGAATTGCACTCGCAAAGATTCGCAGAATCTTCAGCCCCACTGTTTTTGCTTCGGTATTTGCTTCCAGAAATTTTTCAAACTCTTGTTGCTGGGCATTCAAGACCCGAATGAGGGCTGAACCTAAGATGCTTTCGTTGATGACCTTGTTCAAGCGATCGATGACGTGTTGAGATTCTTTAAAGAGACCTCCAACTTTTGAGAAGATCTTGAAAAAGGTCAGGGCGATGAGAGGCAGAATCACGAGCACGGCGAGGGCGAGTTTCCAGTTGAGAGAGATCAGTAACGCGCTCGCGCCAATGATGATAAAGACGGACGACACGATTGAGACGATCGCTTGCGATACGAAGAGTTTAACCGCGTCGATGTCGGAGGTGAGATTCGTCAACAGCTTCGAAGGCGTCACTTCTTGAATAGAGGCAACGCTTTGGCGAGAGATCTTTGCTGCGAGCTTCGTGCGCAGATCGCGAGCAACGCGCTCTGAGGCATAGATTTGGACCAGACTTTGGAGATAGGCGAAGATAAGGATCAATACAGCCGTACCCAGGAACGCGAGCACGAACGACTCAGTAGAGAATGTTCCCTGCGAGAAGGTGTCGATGCCATTCGCAACGCGTTTGGGAATGGAGAGGCTGAGAGTGTTGCTCAGTAGGGAGAGTGTGAAGAGGCCCAAAATAAGCCCTTTGTAGGGCTTTAGGAGGCTCATCAAATTTGGTCGAGGTGCGTTGTCTGCCGGTTTCATAGCACCCTCTAGTATTCGCCTTTTTGGCACTTTATTCAAGCGGAGGAGGATTCTGCAAACAGGCCTTCAACGCAGCCGTTTGAGTCCAGCCACAGTCTCCTGTTGTCTGTCGTTCGCAGCGTGCCGTGCGGTAACAAGCGTAGATATCACGGAACTCACAGGTACTCACCGTCCCAGACGCTTCGTCGGCATCAACACAGAGTTGGCTACTGCAACCAGCGGGTACACAGGCTCCTTTGGAGGGAGCTGGACGACTTGGCGCAGGGGGCGTTGGTCGTGGAGTCGGTGTAGGCGATGTGACGATGGGTGATGAGGTTGTTGTACTCGGAGGCGGCATCTGATCTGGGAGCTCGAAATTCTGTGGAGGAGTGTTTCGATGGGACCGTTCAAATCCCTGATCGTAGCCTGCTGTGTACCCCAGCGCGCCGCCTATAATCAAGGTAATAACACCAAAGGCGAAGAGAGTGATTGGTGTGAAGGTTTTCATATGCTTTTCATCATACGGGATCGGGCTTGATTCATCTATGGAGCGGAAGTGTGTAACGCTGGTTGTGTTCTGGTGCGAGCCTGGTACTCTGGGTGGATATGAACGCTGCTTTGTCCCTTTTTCTCTTGGTTGGGGTCTTTTTCGCGAGTGCGAGCGGTGTGCAGGCGCAGACAACGACTTCTTCGTCCGCGATTGTGCGTCCGATTGCCTATCCGACAGAAAAAACCGTTCCGTTATCGAATGATTTTGGGCAGAGCCGTGGAACGCGCGCGCATGAAGGGAATGATTTGGTTGGAGCCAAGATGACGCCGCTCTATGCGGCGGTCACCGGCCGGGTGCAGTCGGTTGTCATTCCGGAGGCAGCCTGGGGATACGCGATTACATTGGAAGATGACGATGGCTATACGTATCACTACATTCACGTAAATAACGATACGCCGGGGACGGACGATGGATTGGGCGGAACAGCGCATGCCTATGCGCCGGGGATTGTCCGCGGAGCACAGGTCACGAAGGGGCAACTCATTGGGTGGATGGGGGATAGCGGAAATGCCGAGTCGATCACGTCCCATCTGCACTTCGAGATTCGAACGTCAGACGATACGGCGATCGATCCCTATGCAAGTTTGTCGGCGGCATTAGATGAGGGGAAATATCGTGTCGCGAATGTGAAGGCGGCGAGCCCGGATGTTAATACAGACAAGGGGCTCGTCTCTACGGGTAGCGCAGCGCCCTGCGTTTCAGGCAGCCTGGTGAGATCGGCGACGGTTTCAGCGGTCTACTATTGTGGGGCTGATGGCAAGCGCTATGGGTTCCCAAATGAGCGCGTCTACTTCTCGTGGTACGCGGATTTTAAAACGGTTCAGACGCTTTCAAATGAGGGGTTGGCTGCGATTCCGTTGGGAGGAAATGTGACCTATCGTCCCGGAACCAAGATGGTGAAGATCGAATCACTTCCGAATGTCTACGCGATTCAAAAAGGCGGCGTGTTGCGTTGGATCAAAACCCCAGCCGAAGCGGTGGCACTCTACGGAAAAACCTGGAACAAAAATGTAGATGACGTCTCAGACGCGTACTTCACCAACTATACGATAGGAGAGCCCATTTAAGGGGTGTATACTAGCTCCATTCGCTCTATGCCTATGGAACAAGCTCCCGTAACCGGACGTACTGCACGTGCCGTCCGTCGTGAAGTGACAATCAGTGAACGGGAACAGAAGCCCGCCAAGAGCATGGTGGATTTTCACTTTGATCGTTTACTGGCTGAGCTACGGGCCGCGTTGGCAGAAATTGAGCCAGACGAAAAAGAGCTGCTCAATAAATGGAATCGGTTTTTCTCCGCGGATGCCCAGTCCTCGGAGGTTTTTGGGCAGGTGATCAGCGAGATGCGGCTCGCGATTGCGAAACATCCAAAAGAGGGGAAGCGCGGAGTGAACCCGGAATCTCCTGAGTGGCGACCGAAAATTAATCAATGGATTGATGCGCTCCGAAGCGACATGGTCACCTTGGATGTTCCAGTAGAGGCGCAGGCGGGTGTGCGTTATGAAGGGGTTGCGTTTATGGAAGCCGCGGCCGCCACCCTGACCGCCGAAGCGTTTATTGATGAAATCGACTCGTTCGAAGCGCGCGAGGCGGTGGCCTTGGCCAAGCCGGAGACACGTGCCCAAGCGATTCTGCGCTTGCAAGCTAAGCTGGAAAAAGAATTTGCCTACACCCCGGAAGACATCCAAGCGATTGTCCGATTAAAATTGCCTGAGGTCCCGGTTGTGAAAAGTGACGTCAAGCAATTTGTTGATATTTTGAATATTGTTTGGAAGGAGTATGGCATGGAGAACCATCGAAACACGATTGCTCGCTTGGCGCTGGGGTCGGTTGTAAGCTCGCGTATCAATGCCTATCTCCCGAATGTAAAGAAAGACTTCGTAAAAGACGATGTATTCCAGCTAGATGTCTACCTCACCTCTTTAGCGGTCGAGGTTGGAAAAGCAGGGATACAGGGTTTGTCCGAAGATGGAACGGATCAAATTCAATTTACTTTGAACACGGAACTCAATCGTCGAATGGTGGATTCGCTCTTCTTTCGACGGTCGGAATTCAGTCCTTCGGCCTCCGATCAAGACATGTTGCGGACTCTGGGCGAAGGAAAGCAAGGAATTCACGAACTGGTTCGGCTGCTCTATCGAGACTTGCTGCCTGCTGC
>CAZRJW010000022.1:15713-18107 GCA_964600845.1 uncultured Gammaproteobacteria bacterium
AGCAAGGAATTCACGAACTGGTTCGGCTGCTCTATCGAGACTTGCTGCCTGCTGCCACGTCGATGGGAATGAGTTTGTATGCCCTGACAAAGCTTCACCCATTGCTTGGACTGATTGGGGTTGGCGGACTTCCACTCCTTGGACTAGCGGCGAAGGAAGAAGGGAAGGTCGCTTGGGGATTAAGTGATACTGATCGTAAACGACAGCGTAACTTGGGAAAAAAACTCTCCTTCATTAAGGACGGGATGGATCAGTTACGCGTCTCGGAAGCGGCAGGCGATAAGGCGGATGATATTACAAAGACCATTAACGAAATGGATTCGTTTGATAAGAAAACGCCTTGGGAACGTGTACGGCAGCGAGTGAAGGCAAACCTTCCCCGGGTGATGGTGGATGCAGGAGCGGCGTGTGTGGGGTACGGACTCCAGCGATTAGGAGTAGTAAAAAAGGGAAGTGATGTGTTGGAACAGATTGAATTAGTAAAAAACATGCGCCGTCCGGTGGAGGAATTGCTCGAGATGTATCACGGAAGTTACAAAGAAGCCGTTGGGAAGATCCAGCGTATGCGAGACATGCTGGGAAAGCCTGAGGATTTGGATGGTCCTGATGGCCCGCGCGAAAAAGCCCGTGTCTCGTTTTCCTCCCTTCCGCATGCAGATATCACGCTTGAGAATTTGTGGTTTAAGAATGTCCTACGGGGAGCGACAGAGCGTATCCAGGCAGGGGAGTTCGTGCTCTTGATCGGAAAGTCGGGGAGTGGAAAATCAACCATCTTGAAACAGATCACAGATCTTCAGCCGCCAGAATATGGAGAGGTCCGTATCGGCGATGTTCCTGTATCAGAGATCAAAAAATACGGACCAGATTCCTTATATGCCGCTATGGCGTACGCCAACCAGGCGCCACAGATTTTCCCTGAGATGAGCGTTCGCGAAAACGTTACGCTCTGGATCCCACATTTGGAACGAACGGATGAAGAGGTGAAATCCGTTTTGAAAGAGTTGGGTCTCGATAAGTTTGCGGATCGACTCGATACGCCACTGAACTATGCTTCAGGTGGAGAAACGTTGCGCTTTGGTCTTGCGCGCGCCTTGATCAAGCGTCCGAAGATCCTCTTGCTCGACGAACCAACCGCGAGCCTCGATCCAGATACGGCGCGGGAAGCGTGGGAGCTGTTGCAAACAATGCACGAAAAAGATCCTTCACTCACGATTATCTGTGTGACGCACAGCGAAGGTTTGATCGACCGTTTTGAAAAGAGTGATCCAGGTGCCCGACGTAAAGTCATCCGCGTAGACGAGATTCACGCTGCCTAACAAACGCAGTTACTCAACCCTTATTTCGCAAGCGACTTCTTGTAAGTCGCTTTTTGCGCACTGGCTTCGTCTGCGAAACACAGTTTGTTGCGATACGTCATGCGCTTGATATAGCTATTGCCTTTGACGAAGTAGAGCTTAGTCGCAGGGACGGCAACAACTTCACAGAGGGCGAGGTCTGCCTGTTTCAAAAGCTTTCCAACGGGGACGCACGTATTCGTTTTCTTCAAGTAGCTCCAGCCCGTCTTTTTCTTGCAGGCGATTTCAACCACGCTCGGTGTTGAGGTTGCTGGCTTTGGAGTGGGTGTCGTTTGTTTGACGGAAGAGGTGCTCGTCGCTTTTGCAGGGACGGTTACTTTGACGGGAGGTCCGATTGGCTTCGTCGATGTTGTGGTTGGTGCGACAGCTTTGGTTGTGGTCGCGGGCTTTGGGGCGGCTGGTTTTACTGGCGGAGCGATCACTTTTTTCAAACTTGCGGGACAGACCTGTGTGAGGCCGTCGACTTGGCAAGTACATTCTTTAATGAAGACGTCGTAGGTTCCGCGTTTTGGATACATCACCTGGCAATAGGTCACGCCCAAGATACAGGCGTTACCGACCGCGTAGAATCCATTATTGCAGGTGCAGGTCTTTGTACTTGGCTCGTAGCGCGAAGATTCTGGACAGGGTGTCGAAAGTAGGACGCCCCCGTGGACGCCGTTGAACTTCCCCTCGAAGACGAAGGGAAATTTGTTGGTGAGATAGGTTGGGCCGAGGGCTTCTTTCAAGAAGGCGTTGATCACGGGCAGAGAGACGAACGAGGCGTAGCCATTGGTTGTACCCGTGGTCGCGGTTGGCAGACCGACGAGTTGGTTCTGGCTGTTCAAGACTGCTCCTCCGGAAGATTTCTGGTTCGAAACAATACTCGTTTTTACGAGCCAGGGGACAGATTTATCTTTCACGAGTTTTCGATCATAGCCCGTCACGCTCCCTTTATTCTGCGAAACGCTTGCTGCACGGGTCAGGGGATAGTCGAGGACGAATAGATCATCGCTTAACAAAAGCGTTTCTGTAGTCGTGCTTTTGTTGAGGCTGACGT
>CAZRJW010000022.1:18207-20273 GCA_964600845.1 uncultured Gammaproteobacteria bacterium
AGATCATCGCTTAACAAAAGCGTTTCTGTAGTCGTGCTTTTGTTGAGGCTGACGTGAGAAAACGAAAATCCATTCCGAATTTTTTCCTCTTCAACCGTCCGCCATTCGCCCTGGGAGAGAACACGTTTTATCTGGAGGAGCGCCAGGTTGTTTCCGGCATTTGTTTTCAACAGCGTGGCCTCGAGGTTGCAGACGGGGAGGCTCACCTCATCCTTTGCGGCACAGACAATCATTTTCGTTCCTTTGTCTTTCACGAGTTTTGCCACGGCCGTATAAGCAGTCAGGAAGCGCCCATCTTGGTCGATGATCACGCCTGAACCGGTAATGGTCGTTTTTCCATTGAGGGCTGGCACTTCGATCCGAACCATCGAGCGAATCTCGTTGGACGTGGCCTTCGCCAAAGAAGGTGAAACGGAGGTCGTGAAGCCGAGCAAGGTACAGCCAAAGATCCAGAGTGCGGTTGAAGGCGGGAAACGCATAGAGATAGCTCAGTATAAACGGCTGGGCAGGGAAAAAGCCAGCAGCTTTGTGAGGAAATATCTGTAAAACAGAAGCGCACCCATCGACGGCGAAGGCGATCCATCGAGAGTGATGGGGGCTTCAGCCGCGTGGGTGCGGGGTGAGAGTGGGTGGCGGTCAGCCGTAGACGGGGGAGAAATCCCTGCTGTAGTGCATGACCGCCCAGGCGTCGCGGGCGAGCTGGTCCAGGGTGGGCCGCTCGTTCGCCGGGCGCAGGTTCGTGTGGGCGATCTGGTAGGCGAACAGCCCCGGGTTCGGCGTGTGCCGGGTGCTGTTCGGACCCGCGATCACCTGGATCGCGATCACGACGTGAGTCGAGTTACGGAGCGCTTCCTCACTGGGCGCGAGGTTGAACGGAACGTGGCGCTGGAACTCCCTGCAGTAGCGGGCGATCGTGGTCACGAAGACCTTGACCTCCTTCACAGGGAGAGCTTCCGACCGTGGGCGGCAGGCAACCATCTGACCCGACGGATCCAGCTGGACCGTGTAGTCCTTCGGGTCCCGGGTCGCGAGCGCGATGCCGCTCGAGACGAACGGCAGGACCTCCTGGGACAGCGTGACGATGCGCTCGCCCCGGCTGTCCGAGGCCTGGCTCCGGATCGCCCGCTCGATGCAGGGGCGGGCGATCGCGCAGAACTGCTCAATGTCCGTCACCCGATCTCCGACGATGGGGCCGACGGCGAGCTCGGGCGTGGCTGGGCAGAAGATGACGTGAGTGTGATCAGGCACGGTACCGTCCATGTTGTGATTCCTTCGGGGTGAGGGGGTGGGTGCGAACGTGCACCGTACAAAGACCTCGCCCAGATCACGCAAAAACCTGATCTGGGCGAGAACTTCGTTGGACTGTGAACCGCTCCTAAGGGACGGTGTTTATAGCTTGTTCTAGCGAATTTGTCAATCGTGTACGTCGATAAAAACAGAAGAGCACCCAGCGACAGCGAAGGCGGGTCCATCGAGATCGATGGGGCGCTTCTGGCTGTGGGTGGGTGCCGTGGGAGGGGAAGGGGCGAGGGGGTCAGTCGGACGTGGGGAGGGTTGGGATGAGGCTCAGAGTCCCGATGCGGGCGAGCCCCTTGTTCCACGTGATGCGCAGGGGGACAGGGGTGATGTAGCTGATGTCGGTGATCACGTGAGTCACACCTGCCTGGGCTTCTTCCTCCACTGCGCGCGCCAAGGCGGTATCTGGCTTGAGTTGTGCCAGATACGCCTTTATCGAGACGAGCTCCAGGACGACCAAGATCGCCGGAAGTGAGCGCTTTCGCTTGAGGTAGCGTCTTTGTTGGTCACCTTCCCCATACACGACGTAGTCGCTCGGGAGTTCGGTGACCGCCCCAATCCCGCTGGAGAAGAAGTCGTTCGCCTCTGGAGGGAGATCGATCTCCCAGGGGCCAGCTTCCGACTCACCGGAGTGGGCAAGGTAGTTCTCCGCTCGTTCGCACGCAATCGTGAAAAAGCGGCGCGCGTTCGTGACCTTCGGACCGATGGTATGGCAGTCGTCGGTCATGAGGAACAGGGACGGACAGGGAGCAACGCGAATGGCGCTGATG
>CAZRJW010000023.1:0-18610 GCA_964600845.1 uncultured Gammaproteobacteria bacterium
GCCGAACGTATGCATTCTCCTTCTACGCACGTTCCAGGGCGGGGGCGGCCTTTGTCCAGTTCGATCTTCTTCCAACAAAGGGGGCTACGAACAATGCGGGTGGGCTTACCACGACAGAGTTGGGCCGGGTCTACCGGAGTGGGATGGAAGTGGTAGGGGGGAGAGTAGGAGCTTCGTTCCGCAAGGCCCTGGGTGCCGAGTTGAGCCAAGAGTGGCAGCGCTTCGACTACTCGTTCGTCTTGCCAAGCTCGACCCAGACGCTTCATCTTCAGATGAACGGAAATAATGCGATTATTGATGCGGTTCAGCTTGAAGAAGGGGAGTATGCGACGGGGTTCATCGATACATTCACGGCCGGCTTGCCAGCAGTCTTCATGAAGATTGCCCCAGATGAGCTCCAGTGCGCGAAACCCGCTTCAGATACAACGCGCTCGCCGTTATGTACCGCCTTCGCGCAAAGCTGTAACCAGTTAGATGCAGGCTGTCAGGGGTATCGTGATCAAGAGGGAGGGCAAGAAGTGCCGGCGATTTTGTCACAAAATGATTTGTGTCCGGCGATGTGTGTTGGGTATTCAGAATACCGTAAGTCCGCTTCGTCCTTTGACTTGGTCAAGGACATTGATCCACGCTTCAGTGATCCAGAAGAGGCGACTTCCACCTATTTCATCCCACGAACAGCGGGTCAGTGTACGCAGCAAGACGTTGGCTGTGAGGCCTTCACGGTGGTGGATGAAACCGGTCGAACGGATGGAGGTACGGCTACCTATAGCTATCTTCGTGCCTGTGAAAAAACAGGAGCAGATTCAGAGACGTACTTCACCTGGGAGGGGGCGGATACGGTTGGCTATCAGTTGCGTACCTGGAGTTTGAAGAAGGACACGGGTCCATTCGATCTTGGTCCTCGCATCTTGACGAAGATTCAAGCCGATCAAATTAGTTTTAAAGAGCCAGACACCTGTAATGAAGCCAGCTGGCGAACAGCGGCTGATCCAGACTGTCGTCAGTTCTACGATGCTCGTGGTCGTATTTACTACCGCTACTTCTCGCAGACGATTTTGTCGACCAACGAGTGTATCGACCTGCGTTTGGCTCGCAGTAACCGCGCAGACTGTGAACGAACAGGCGGCCGCTTCAATGACCGCAGCGAATGTACCTACGGCGCCTTCTTACCAGAGAGTCGTTCCTGTCAGGCGCGCGCGACGAGCTGTCGCATGTTCACTGGTGCAAATTCAGGGAATAGTCAGTTAGTCTTGAGTCAATCGTTCCGCGATGAAATTACGCCATTTGAGTCGGCGGGTGTACTCGCTTCGAGTGAAGCCTTGTTGGTAGGGGACAAATCTCTGCGTGTTGGTGATCCAGGAGGCGTAGGCTTCGCTCGTGCACGTGCTCCATTCGCTTCTCAGGAGACGGCTCTGTATCGTGCGACGTTCTGGGCGAAAGTTCCTGCAACATCGACGACGATGGTTGTACGTACATCGGCAGAAAATGGCGCTGGAGAAGCGGTGATCGGCACAGTCCGCCTGACGCCAGAGTGGCAGCGTTTCACAGTCGGTCTGTTTGAAGGCGCGCCAAATGCCTCGACGACCCTTCTCACCTTCTCCGGTCCATTGCTCCGTGGAGCAGGCTACGGCTTCTTCCTAGATGAGGTCTCCGTTGTTCGTGTGCAAGATGTTGTCTACCTCCGAAATAATACATGGACGACACCAGCTCAGTGTGATCAGGGCTTGGATGGAGCGGATGAGCCTCAAGCGATGTTGAATTGTAAAGCGTATACAAACCGATTGAATCAGACGGTAAACGCTCGACGTTTCACGCGTCTCTGTCGTGAAGAGGCGATCGGTTGTACAGCCTTCATTGATACGCGGAATACGGACGAAACGCATGGTCGCGAGATTGTTCAGCCAAACCCAATCGATCCGCTACGTCATCTTCCAACGGTCATTAAGCTTCCTGCGGATCGCATCCTGTATTTGATCGATGACTTGAACAAGCGCTGTGACTCACAGAATATGAGCTGTCGAGCGTTCGGGAAACCGAAACTCTCCGCAGATCGTCAGACATTGGATTCAGAAAAGCCGTACGAAACGGTCTACTTCAAGGATGACATCACGCGCTACAAATCGGCGTTGTGTAAGCCATCGGAGGCCTACTGTGCAGAGTATAAATACGGATCGGTGAAAGAGTATTTCCGCGATCCAGGGATTAGCGTGTGTGAGTATCGCGAATCAGAGGTGCTTTCAGGTGGAGCAGGTCCAGCTGAAACACGTCTTGCGGGTTGGTATGTGAAGGATTCGGCAGAGACCCCGTGTTATCCAGATATCCTTGAGGGAGGAAATGCCTATGGACTCGCGCGTTCAGGCGACGCGACGTACAAGGGGTATGTCGGAACCTGTGAAGAGGCGGCGGGCGAATGTACGGAGTTACGTGATATTAACGATACGAGTGATCCAACACGTCGCGGAGGCAAGTCCTACTTCTATATTAAGAATGATCGTCTCGACACCTCGAGCTGTAATGGAACGGTTGATGTCGGTCGTGGATGTGTCTTGTTCCGCGATATGAGTAGCGGTGCGTTGAACTTCAATGCACGTGCGAGTTACGAGAAATACAAGGCGGAAGGGTATAAGCCAGTCACGCCGGTTGACTGCCGGAATAATCCAGAGAATCCGCTCTGTAGTCAGACGGGACGCTGTGTGGGAACACAGACTGTTTATAATCGCGCAAGACGTGGGGGGAGCGGTATGGCTGGTGAGTCGTTAGTTGAAAGTGTTTCAACAGACGACTGGACGAGTGTTTCTGAATGTCGGACAGATGATAACTGTCGTATTGCTGACGTTGTGAGTCCAACGACGGTGACCTTCCGACCAGCGGGCTGTACATCGGATGCGTGTTTTAACGTCACCTCCACCCAGCTCACGCACACCGTTGCACGCTGTAATGCGATAACACCGGATCGTGCAAACGATGCTAACTTATTACTCAAGACTTCGGTTGATCGTGAATGTTCCCAGTGGTTAGGCTGCCGCAGTTCAGAAACCGTATTGGATCCATCGACGAATCGCTACGTAGAAATCTGTAGTGTTCCTGCCTTGTGTGACAAGGGGACGGGCCAAGCAGGGGATCAGTTCTGTTCGAGTTATGTAGACCGAAGCTCAACCACGACGGAGCCGTTCCTGACAAAGGGGGCGGTCTTGGATGCAGCTCGCTATGCAAATCGAAGTATGGGCATTGGTCAGAAGGACTACTCAGGTTACTCCATTCCAAATGCCTTCCAGGTCATGGATTTGCAGAGTGTCCGGGTGGCAGTTGATGGAGCGAAGACAGTAACGGATACACAATTCCGTTTGCCACAGGATTATCGCCTGACGGCGGCGGTTCCAATGCCGGCCATCCTCGGAACTGGTTCAAATAGGTATCATCGTGTTCGGCCGACAAAGGATCAGGCAAAAATCTTAGGAGAATTCACTCCAGATGGCGCTCCAAGTAATGCAGATCCTTCTGATGGACTCCTGGTTGCTAATCCGGCCCTCAAGCTGTGTAAGCACATGGGTTCTGGTCGCATCGGATATTTCCGCGATGATGAAGCTGTAGGTGACAAGCCAGTAAATTGTTATCTCCCTGTTCATAGCAACTCCGACTTGCTCGACTTCCATAATGTGGCGGAAAAGTTTGGCTTAGCAGACCCAACCAGTAATAGCTTCTTAACAGCCGCTTATCCACCAGCAGAATGTCGCGCGCAGCCAGAGCAGGATGCTCCGTTCCCAGCCTCGTTCACAACCGAATGGGACAACTCCAAGAATCCAGCGAAGCCTGTTCGTCGACTGGCTGGGTTTGTGACAGCAAATACCTGTGAATTCGGAGAAGACTGTAGCTGTACCTATAAGCGTGTTGACTACGATAACGCGCCGATTAGCAAATTCTATAACCAATACTCGAATGCGAGCCCTCCGGGCATCTGTCTGGGCGGCCCACGTGATGGTCAAGGCTGTGTTCCAAGTAAGATCTTCACTTCGCCTTCGGCGAATACAGGAGGCGCGGCGACGCCTGTAACGGGAGGCGGGACTTCGGGTGGCCGTACCAATGCGATTGAAAGTGCGAATATGGAGCAGTTATGTGGTCCGCCAGAAATGGGTGGCCAATGTATGCCGGCGAAGACCTATACGATCGTTCGTGGAACCTTCGGAAACTGTTTGGAACGCGATCTCACGCGTACGATTGGTACAACGCAAGGCATGACTCCGTGTCTGACCTGGAATCCAAGTTTGATGTTGAATGGGGATAAAGATCCGTATCACTACACGCCAACATCTGGCTACATGCCACCCCAGAACTCGGGTCAGTATTACTGTGTGTCGGATGCGCGTAAGCCGAAGACAGTGACATTTGGAGCAAGTAATTTTGTTCGCTCTGGAGGTACGCGGTGCGGTACTAATGACGACTATGATGACGACCAAGACACCGCTGATGGATGTGTCGTTGGGAGCCTCTCGAAGCTTTCGTATGACGATGAGTACGTTTCTGAAATGCACTCGGATGGAAACGAGAAAGGCTCTATTATTGATGGAAGCGAACCAGATGGGTCGGGTGTTTCTGCTGAGTGTGAAAACGTTGATGATGACCAGAGCGGGAGCTACCTTATTGGAGGATCGCAGGACGATGGTGCATTGCGCATCGTGAATACGGGACGTGGCGCCCTCCATCAATATACAGAAACGTTCTTCCGTGTTGCTCCAGATGGGTTTATCAATGCGCGTTATGACGGACAGCCTCCGACGGACCCACAGGCGCGTGAAGAGGCTTTGTCGGATACCGCCTTTGCCTATTTCGGATTTACCCCTATTCGGAGTAATAACTCCACCTCGCGTATTGCGTGTGGCTATAATGCGGATTGGGTAGATGGCTTGCCGGCAATTGATTATCAAGAGCCGGATCAAACGGCGAGCGCCGATCAGCAATGGCAGAGCAAGTTCAATGCAGAATTCCCAGGGGTATTGACCCGTTCGAGTGAAAGTTTGGTGACAGACCCATCCACGGATACGCTCCCCGCAGATTCGCCGGCGCGCCGCATTCTAAAAGGACCGTGTCTTCCAGACCTTCCAGGCTACGCTACGAAGCAGTGTTTCTTTAAGACCTGGCAGGCAGATTATCGGAGCCAGGGGGATGAAAAACAGAAGTTCATTGGGTTAGGGTCAAGCCCACCGGATGCGACAGGGGGATTACGTCCGGCTAATCGTGTGACACATAACTTTGAACAGTTGCGTATGTCGCCGATTTACGGCAAGTGTGATAGTCAGAAGCCGTACTTCTCGATTCGAGCGGTCTTTCAAGCCATCGTGCCAAACGCAGTTGGAACAAGACCACTCACGGTTCAAGAGAGAGGGTCTATCGATACGCGTTGGGTCTTTACCGGGTTCTGGGTGTCTGCCTGTGGAGGTTCGGGCAGTACGGATGAGCACTACATCTACATGTATCCACGCGCGGAGTATGGAGATATCTGTCGCGAGTTGGCTGAAGTGGTGAGTCGTGATTCGCATCAAGACGCTGCTTTCACCGATCGTGTCTGGAAAGATGGAAACTTCACCATTCCAGTCTTGGGTATTGCGTATAATGCACGTTATGCGCCGTTCTCGAGCGCCTTGAACACGCGTGCCGCTGGTAAAGATCCACTCTTCCAGACGAGTCAAGAAGTGGTCGGATATTCGCCGCTCAATCCACCAACCTTCTTGGCGGCTGGGTATCGCACCTACACGAGCTCGGACGCGAATCCAAAGAACAAGTGGGCATATCTGACGAATATCTTTGCCCGTGTCTATCGTATCTACCGATATCAAGGGCAAGCGGTTGGTCCAGCAGATAAGGCTTGTTTAACAGGGCCATTCAAAGGAACCAGATGTGCGGTTGATGATGCAACGGCTCTCAGGGGCCCTTCAAAAACATGTAGCTTGAATGGAATCTGCGACACAACGCGTGCAGTAGCTTCTTCCGCAGCAGGCTTCACGAGCGAGCGTTGTAATGCTTTGTCTGGAATCAATGCTGGTCTGCAGTGTTTGACGGGTGAGGCACGCGAAGCCTGTCACTTAGCGCCGATTCAGCTCACGGAGCGTGGACCAGAGCTTCGTCAGCTCCCCTGTCTGACGCAGACGCAATTAGGGTGGCAGAAACTTCCGGATGGTCGCTGGAGTAGCTCGCTTGCTGCTCCAGGGAGACCGCCGAATACACCGATTGACGAGTCGGCGGCAGCACTCGCAGGCGCGTTCCGTTGTCCAGCAATCCCAGCTTCGATGCGTCGTGCGCGATTGGGAGAGAGTGAAGGGTATTGGCGATCGTTCCGTTCGTTTGGCGAATTAACAGGCCCGATTCAAATGGGCGGGAGATGCAGTACCCCGACCGATCAAGATGGCCAACTGAATCCAAGCGTTGAGTGTCCAGAGCGTATTATTAATGGATTACAACCTGTAGAGAACGCAGCGCTTGAGGTTGCGCAATGCGTCCCCGTTGCTGGGGGCGGACCGAAGAAATGTCGAATACGAGTTCCTGAGTATCGCGTTTCGGTACCGCTAGGAGCTCGAACATTCCCTATGTCCGCCTTTGATGTTGCGGCCGAAAGCGACAGTCCGTACGGGCAGTGTTATACAGATGAAGACTGCTCATTTACCCAAAACAACTTCTACTATGAGCCAGCGATAACCGATGATCAGTATCGTAGAAGCTTCGCCAGTAGTCGAAGCGTAATAATTGCATCTACCAGTCAGCCAGATGCTGGCGACCCCGGTGATAACTTCGATTACACGGAGCATCGCTGTTCTGGCTCAGGGGGCTTGGTAGGCCTTACAAACCTGCAATGTATTTCGCAGGTCTTTGGTCGGCACTTCCTCCTTCAGACGGGGAATCCTAGACTGGAAGGCGTTTCCGCACTCTATGAACGCGCCTTTACTCCAGCCGCTTACCGATACCCTGGAGCTCCGGCTAGCGTAGACGGGACGCATCAGGATTATGTGCAGATCGGTCAATGTATGAACCCGGATAGTGCAACAAATGGCGGAGCCAGTGGACGTGTAAACGGAGTCTGTGTGGGTGGTCTCAAAGATGGTCAGTCCTGTTCTATGCTTGATGGGAACCGGTGTGTCGGAGAGCCAGATGCAGCACGAGATACAGCTCAGAGCGTGTGTGGTCCCGTCGCGACGCAAGTAGCCGGGGGCGCTTGGACGCCTGTGACTACGTCGGATTACACCTGTTTGGTTCCGAACAGTCGGAACGTACTCCCAGCTTCCATGACCGAAGGAGGGAACTGGGATAACGACAACAACATGTGTACGCATGAGCAGGGCTATGTCCCGCGCCCTGACCTGTGCCCTGATCCAAGAGATGAGTACTGTGGATTGATCGCCTATAACGTGCGTCAGCCTACGACTTCCATCGTCTCAACAGCGAACTCCTTGATGCCAACGGACGTAACGCTCGGTCTCCATAAGTTGTCCTATCTCCAGGGGTCAGATACGGGTGTGGGAGAAGTCTATAAAGCCTTCTATGCTGCTCGTCCACCAATGGTGGCCGCTCCGGATATCCGCAGCTGTCCGTCTCCAGGAAAGTGTGCGGTTCAAGGCTTGAACAAGCTTTCCTTAGACGGTTCATCGGAAGGAGTGGTAAGTGTCGCTGGTTCGCAGTCAAAGAGTACGCTCCGCTTCTACGCGTGGGCCGCGCATAACCAGATGCCACTCCGTTCTCTCACGATTGATTGGGGAGATGGTCAGCGTCAGTCGATCAACGATGGAAAGATGAAGAATCGGAAACCAGTGTGCGGAGCGCGCAAAGAGTGTGTCACCACGTCACCGACAGGTGCGAGACCAACCGAAAAAGTCGACTCACTTGGACTCACCTGTAATACAGATAACGATTGTCCGGTTGGCGGGGGAAGCTGTAAGGCAATCGGTACCTGTCGTGATAAAGCGAATACCCTGTGTTCAACCGATGCTCACTGTAAGAGTAGCGATCAAGATCGAGACGTGTGTGTGGTGCGTACAATGTTCGGCAACGCGCCTGAAGCCTGTGAAGAAAACTTCTTCGAGTTTACCCACTTGTATACCTGTGGCGGGCCAACAACGTTGCCCGTATGTCGGACAACAGGATATACCCGCGCTTCACCGGGCGTGACGGTTGCTCAGCCCGCATCCTCTCTTCTACCGCCCGCCTCCATTCCTATCGGGAACTGTTACTACGGGACACGTGATGCAGCTGTCGTAGCCGGTCTAGGTGGAACGAGAGCGCGTCCACTTTTGAACGGGGTGGCGGAATGTATCACAAGTTATAACAGCGGGTTGCGTCTCGCTGCCGGGGATCCAGCTCGAGCGAGTGCATTGAATGCTCCAGGGCTTGGGATCGTAGTCGTGAATGCTACGACACCACGGTTTGTTCCTCCTGCGGGACAGACGGAGCCGGCAGTCTCGCCAACGTACCGCTGTGAACGTGATCCGAATCGCTTCTGTAACCCTGGGACAGCAGGTGGAGTCTCGTCTGGGTGTGCGCCAGGTGATCGTTGTATCGCCAACCTCGCTCCAGCTGGTGGGTGTTGGGACGACCAGGTTCAGACCTGTCGCTTCACTCCAAAGGTGATGGTCCAAGACAACTGGGGCTGGTGTACGGGCGAATGTCGTTCGGGAGTAGATAGCGGAGGGGGACCGATGGATGTCCGCACCGGCTCTACGCCAATCGCCTTGCATCCATACGGAGGCTGTTACTCAGCGACACCACAGGGATCAGCGAAAACGATAAGAGATAATGTAAATAGCGCGCTGCCGTTCGAGAATGAGTGTGATGTAGCCTTCCCAAATAATGAAGAATCTACAATCACCAACGCATTAAGACCGTGGGTTGTGTACTCAGGAAGTGTAAACCTGCGCAGCAGTAGATAGAAAAAAGAGCCCTCGGGCTCTTTTTTCTATGTCTTGTGAAACAGCATTTAACTGACAAGGCCCCCGTACGCTTGAGTTGCGTTCGGGGGCCTCGCCGTCTTGTGTCCGTTCTGGCACCTACTACATGGTGCGGATGCGCACGATGCCGCTGGTCCGCGGGATCGGGGTGCCACCCTGCATGATGGTCACCGTGAACTCGGGGCCGCAGGCGCTGCCGCTTCGGTCATTGGCGATGACAGCAGTGCGGTGATCTTCGTCTCCATCGATGTTGCACGTGCAACGGTCGTCGCTGCACACGCCGAGGCAGTTGAGCCGGCTGAAGCCGATGTCGCTCGTCCCCGGGGGGCAGTTGATGAAGGAGGTGCTGGTCGTGTTGTCCATGTTGATGATCAACACGTTGCCGCAGAGCTCCATCCAGCACGGGTCGTGCATCGGCTGCACGTCCTCGGGCGGGGTGCCCGCGTCGTTGCCGACGGGGCGGTCCTCGGGGGTCACGGGCACGTCGTTGTCGACGGCCGCGTCCACCGGCTGAGAGGCGTCGACGGCGGGGTTGCCGCTGTCGTTCCCCGTAGTCGCGGAATCGTTCTGCCCGGGGTCGGGACTTCCGCACGCGGCCATGAGGGCCACGGCGAGGGCGAGCGAGATGAGATGACGCATCGTGCCTCCATTGTGGGCGCCTTAGGGGCGCGGTTGTCGGACTCGGACGTGATCGGACGAAGCGTATCCACATGGCATATAGCCAGTTTCAACGCAGAGAACAGCGGAATCGGATACAAGAAGGCGTTAAGAAAAGTCGAATTGTCTCACAAAGAGCGACGAGGACGCGATTGAACGCATACTCTCGGCAATTCAAAAGTACCACAGAACGACGTATGTAATCAAATATAAGGGTTTTTGTCAATATTGAAGGCCTCTCTGAAGGGTTTGTCTTTGACTTTTCCTGGTCTTTTCCCCATACTGAGCCTCGAGTTGACTCGTTTCCGGTTGGGAAGCGGGTCACTTTTTTCACTACGTTTAGACCTACAATTTAACTAGATTCTACAACCTCTATGGCCAGTCCTATTTCTCAAGCAATGCGTCAGATCGCGGATGAAAAGAACATCCCGTACGAATCGGTCCTCGAGACCGTCGCGACCGCCCTCTCTGCGGCGTATCGCAAGGATTTTGGAAACAAAAACCAGAACATTCAGGTCGAGTTTGATCCAGAGAAATACGACGGCATGACCGGAGGAATCCGTGTTTTTGATGTAAAACAGGTCGTAGAGGACATGAAGCTCGATGAGGGCTACTTTGAACGCTTTGACGCCGCGCATGCGCCAAAAAAGAAGGAACGCGAAGAACGCGGCCGTGATCGTGCACCTGAACCAGAAGTGACAGTCACTCCCGTGGATGTCGTGACAGGGGATGAATTCAAGTTCAACCCAAAGATCATGGTCATGTTGTCCGATGCGCGCGATATCAAGACCGATTCACGTGTCGGCGACGAGCTGCGTGTTGAATTGACGGTACCTGCGGCGTTCGGTCGCATGGCCGCTCAGACTGCCAAGCAGGTTATTTTGCAGAAACTGCGCGAAGCGGAGCGCGGCGTGATCTTCAATGACTTCAAGGGGCGTGAAGGGGAGTTGATGAACGTAACCGTTCAGCGCCGTGAAGGGCGTGTCGTCTTGATCGATCTTGGTCGTGCGACGGGTGTGCTTTTGCCAGAAGATCAGATTGAAACAGAGCGCTACTTCCCAGGAACGCGTATCAAGGCCTTGTTGCGCGAAGTGACGATGTCGACCCGTGGTCCAGAAATTCGTCTGACACGTTCCGCTCCGGCCTTGGTTGGTGCCTTGTTTGCGCAAGAAATTCCAGAAATTTTGAACGGAACAGTTGAAATGAAAGAAATTGCACGTGAAGCCGGCAGCCGTACAAAGGTTGCGGTCACAACAAGCGATGACGCGATCGACCCAATCGGTTCGTGTATCGGCCAGCGTGGCACGCGTATCCAAACCATCATCCGCGAATTGGCCGGAGAGAAGGTGGATATTATTGAATGGCACGAAGACGCGGCCAAGTTTATCGCTGCTGCGTTGTCTCCAGCGAAGGTCGAGGAGGTGGAATTGCGTGACGAAGAGCACTTGGCAGTCGTACAGGTGAAGCCAGACCAGTTGTCGCTCGCCATCGGAAAAGGCGGTCAGAACGTGCGTTTGGCAGCCAAGCTCACAAGCTGGAAGATCACCATCGTAGAACAGGGTGGAAAAGTCGTAGCCGATTCAACTCAGGGAGAGATTGTTGATGAAAGCGCTCTCGCCGTTGATATGGAATCGGAGCCAGTCGCCAAGCCAGAAACGACCGACGAAGACATCCCAGAAACCGCTGCCGAAGCCAACGAAACGGATACAGAACTCAAATCAGCCACCCAAGAAGTAGCCTAGTTTTTCTCTTTGACCCTTCCGTCGTATGTTCTCTCAACTGTATACCGCTATTTTCCTTCAACCGATCTTGAACCTCTTGATCTGGTTGTACTCCGTTATTCCGGGCCAAGAATTTGGGATCGCGATTATCGTCCTGACGATCTTGATTAAGATCATCTTGTACCCGTTCACGGCGAAGCAGATTAAGCAGCAGCGCGCGATGCAGGAGATCCAGCCGCGTATCGAAGAAATTCGGAAGCGCTTGAAGGATGATAAAGAAGCGCAGGCAAAAGAACTCATGGCGCTCTACGCCAAAGAGAAGGTGAACCCAGCCGCTTCGTGTCTTCCGCTATTGGTTCAGTTGCCGGTATTCATCGCGCTCTATCGCGCCTTGTCGCTCGGGTTGGCTGGAACAACGCTTACGTTACTCTATTCGTTTGTTCCAAACCCACAGACGGTGAATACGATGTTCCTGGGACTGATCGATCTGTCGAACCCAAGTCCAGTGCTTGCGATTTTGGCGGCGGCCGTGCAGTTCTGGCAGGGGAAGCAGTTGATGAAGCCGCCTGCGGCGACGATCACTGCGCCGCCTGTCGAAGTCGAGAAGTCTCCAGGAGCGAAGGACGAAGGAATGGCGGCCATGATGAACAAGCAGATGTTATACCTTATGCCGATCGTGACGGCGGTGATTGGATTCTCTCTCCCAGGTGGATTGACCCTCTACTGGCTTACGATGAGCTTGTTAACAGTTGCGCAACAAGCGCTTTTGTTACGTCGTTTGCCCCCTCGGATGGTTCCACAACTCTCTGGACGTGATCAGACGCCACCGCTAGACTCTGCCCAACAATAAAATTTCTTCTATTTATGAGCGAATCTCCTCGTAGTGCTTCTCGCGTATCCCCTGTGACCGCGAAGCGTCGTGCTGGTTGGTTGTTGGCTTTGTTCTTGGTGGCGGCATCGCTTGCCTACCCACGTCCATTGAACTGGGCATTGGGTCAGGTGGGAAAGCTTGTTGGAAGTCCCATGCCAACCATCAACCTTCCGTTCGTGTTAGGTCTTGATCTTGAAGGGGGAACACGTCTGGAATACGAAGCAGACGTTGACCGTGTCGACCAAGCAGATCGTCGTGAAGCGATTAACGGTGCGCGTGATGTCATCGAACGTCGCGTGAATGCGATTGGCGTCTCTGAGCCATTGATCCAAACCATCCAAGCAGGCTCTGCTTGGCGTATTGTGGTTGAGCTGGCTGGGATTAAGGACGTGTCTCAGGCGATTAAATTGATTGGAGAAACGCCAATTCTTGAGTTCAAAGAGTTGAACCCAGAAACGGCGCGTGAACTGACGGCGGAGGAGGAAACACGTATTAAGAATCAGAATCAACAAGCGTTTGACTTGACGCAGTCCCTTCTGACGGAAGCGCAGAAGCCAGGCGCGGACTTTGCAGCGCTCGCTGCGCAGTCAACGATTGGAACGGTTTCCTCGACGAGAGGGGATCTGGGATTCTTGAGTGCGCGTCCCGACTACGCCGACATTGCAAAAGAAGTGAACGACACCGCTGCGGGCACGATTCACCCTACGGTGATCGAGCGCGCGGGTTCGTTTGCCGCAGTGAAGGTGGAAGAAATGAAGGAGACAGGTAAAACAGAAGTGAAAGCGCGTCATATCTTGATTGGTCATTCAGAGGCTCAGGTGACGGGTCTTTCGACGATGAGCAAGGCGGACGCCCGCGCCAAGATTGAGCAGTTAAAAGCAACCTCAACCGTTCAAAATTTTGCTGAACTAGCCAAGCAAAATTCTCAAGAGCCAGGCGCAAGCCAGACAGCTGGGGATCTCGGGTGGTTTGCTCCCGGGGAAAAGCTCGCGGAAATCGATGCGGTTGTCTTTGCGCAGGCGAAGGGAACAATTTCGGATGTGGTCGAGACCCCGTTCGGCTTCCACTTGATTTTGAAAGAAGCAGAGCGCGCACAGAAAGATGTTCGCGTACGCTTGATCGAAAACAAGAAATTGTTGAAGGAGGACATTGTTCCCCCACAGACACAGTGGAAAGACACCAAGCTGACGGGAAAGCAATTGGAATCGGCGCGGATCGAATTTGATCCACAGACTCGTGCGCCACAGGTTTCCCTCCAGTTCGACGAAGAAGGATCCCGCTTATTCGCGGAACTCACGAAGAAGAATATTGGAAAGCCGGTCGCTATTTTCTTGGATGGTGAATCCTTGTCTGAGCCAACCGTCCAGAATGAAATTATTGGTGGCCGCGCCGTGATTACCGGTTCCTACAACATCAACGAAGCGAAATTGCTCGCTCGACGCTTGCAGGCCGGTGCGTTGCCAGTACCAATTAAGCTCATCGCACAGCAAACCGTTGGTCCAACGCTCGGTGCGGACTCGCTGACAAAGTCGCTGCAGGCGGGGTTGGCTGGGTTCCTCCTGGTTGGGATCTTCATGATGTTCGTGTACCGCCTCCCAGGTGTCGTCTCAGTTGTTGCGCTTGTATTGTACGCAGCGCTCTCAGCCTCCATCTTCAAGCTGATTCCAGTAACGTTGACGTTAGCAGGTATCGCAGGGTTCATCCTTTCGATGGGGATCGCGGTTGACGCAAACGTCTTGGTTTTTGAGCGCTTGAAAGAAGAGTGGCGTAGCGGAAAGGGGATGCTCGACGCGCTTGAAGAATCATTCCGTCGTGCCTGGCCCTCTATTCGTGATGGACACGTAACGATTTTGATCTCCTGTGCGGTTCTGTATGGGTTCTCCTCGTCTGCTATTCGCGGGTTCGCTCTGACACTTGCGATTGGTACGCTGCTCTCTTTGTTCACAGCGATTGTCTCGACGCGTACCATTCTTCGTTTCCTGGCCCATACGCCGCTGAAACGCTTCACCTGGGGCTTCCTCAAGCCACGAAATCTCGCCTAATCTCCTATGAAACCATTTTCTGTTGTTTCGTTGCGCGCTGTTTGGTTCAGTCTGTCGGGCATCATGGTTGCTGTCTCGATCGCGGCACTCGCGATCTGGGGGTTGCGTCAAGGAATTGAATTCACAGGGGGATCGTTGCTCGTGATGAGCTTTACGAATCGTCCAGCTCCGGCGGAGGCCGCGGCGGAGATTCAGAAGACGCCAAATATCGAGGTTGGATCGGTGGTTGCGCAGCCCGTCGGTGAAACGGACCTTCAGTTCCGTTTGCGGAGCTTGGACGGCGCGGAATCGCGTGCGGTCGTGGGTCAGCTGATCGCAAAATATCCTGATGCGGTCGAGCAGCGTTTCGACGCGATCGGTCCTGTCCTTGGAGAGGAGTTGCGTAAGAAATCCGTTCAGGGATTGCTCGTCATCTTCCTCGCGATTTTGGCCTACATCGCCTACGCTTTCCGAAAGGTCTCATTTCCGATTAAATCTTGGAAGTACGGCGTTGTGACGCTTCTCGCTGCCTTCCATGACGTGATTGTTCCGCTTGGTGTCTTTGCCTTCTTGGGACACTTCTACGGAATTGAAATCGGAACCCCCTTCATCGCGGCAATTCTGACGATTATGGGCTATTCGATTACGGATACCATCGTGGTGATGGATCGCTTGCGTGAGAACCTGCAAAAGACCTCAGGAACGTTTGCCTCGGTGGTAGACCTCTCGATTCGTCAGACAGCATTACGCTCGTTCAACACGTCGGTCACAACGCTCCTCACGCTGTTCGCAATCTTCTTCTTTGGAGGATCGAGCTTGCATGACTTCACGTTAGCACTGATCATCGGGATCGCGATTGGGACCTACTCGTCCATTTTCTTCGCTTCCCCATTGCTCGTGACGTGGGATGCATGGACGCGTGGTCGAGCAGCGAAGGCGAAATAAAAGGAATGCACGAATAAAAAAAGAAAAACACCGCTCTACACAGGGCGGTGTTTTTCTGACTCGGGAAAGATGTGGTATCCTATGAACGCATGGACGACCTGTTTGCATCTTTCATCGCTTCTCTCGAAGCCTTCCTCAATATTGCAGGAGATGACCCATTCAAGGCAATGGGATATCTCTTGTTCGCAGGAGGATATGTCAGCATTATCCTGTGGCTTTTGATTGCCCGGGTGACCGTGATGGTCGGGCTTGAAGTCTATAAAGAATCCCGTGAAACAGCGTTCGCTAAAAAAATGAAGTGGGTGTTGCTCCGCATTTCCGTTCCAAACGTTTCCGAGCAAACACCAAAAGCCACAGAAAACTTATTTGCACAGCTCGCAGGTGCCCACTCAAGTATTTCTTGGGCAGAAGAATGGCGTGATGGTGCCTTCCAGGCGGCGATTAGTATGGAGGTGGTGTGTACCGAAGGCCAGACAAGTTTTTATATTCGCTGTTTATTAGGGAGTCGTGATTTGGTGGAGGCGGCTGTGTATGCACAGTACCCAGACGCGGAAATTGATCTAGTCGAAGACTATTCACGGCAAGCGGGGCCAGAGCATCCACGCTTCCCGGATCCAGATTGGAACCTGTGGGGGTGTGAATTTGTTCCCGTGAAAGAAGATGCCTACTCTTTGAAGGTCTACAGCGATTTTGAAGATAAAGTTTCCGGGGAGTTTAAAGATCCGGTTGCGGCCTACCTCGAGGTACTGTCGCGTCTCGGTCCAGGCGAACACTGCTGGATGCAGATTTCTATTTTGCCAACGGACCAGAACGCCTTCCGTAAGCGCGCCGAACCGATCATTAAAAAGCTCCGCGGAGAAAAAGTCGAAGTGAAAAAGAGTTTGATTTCTGAAATCGCGGAGTTCCCATTCGAGATTGTGAAGGGAATCCTCTCTATCTTTGGGATAAACCTCTCTGGCGAAAAGAAGGCAGAAAAGAAGGACGAACCTCCAAAGTTGATGCGTTTGAGTCCGATCGAGCGTGACATCCTTGAAGCGACGGAACGAAAAGCCTCGAAGATCGGATTTGAATGTAAGATTCGGTTCTTGTACCTCGCGAAGAAAACAGCCTTCAGTAAGGCGCGTATCGCACAAGGGTTTATTGGAGCCATCAAGCAGACGAATACCTTCCACATGCAGGCGATTAAACCAGACTTCAAGAAGACAGGGATGAGTTCGGCAATCTGGTTTTTCAAGGACCGACGCAATGACAGACGTAAAAGCCGCCTCCTCGAATATTATCGGTCGCGTGATGGTGCGGGGGTGAAGCGGTTCTTCCTGTCAGCGGAGGAGCTGGCAACCATTTGGCACTTCCCAATTCTGATGCAGGTCAAGGCTCCAAGCTTGCGCCAGATTGTGGCGAAGAAGTCGACTGCGCCTATGAACCTGCCCTTTGAAGTCGTTGATTCTTCCGAGTTAGAGTGATCCTTCCCGCTTATGCCTATCGATCATGGTCACGAACACGAGCAAGAGATAACTCTCTTCGCTGAAACAAACTTCCGCAATCAGAAGCGGAAGTTTGGGATTAAGACGGATGATCGCCGGCGCCATGTCTACGTCATCGGAAAGACGGGTATGGGAAAGACGACCCTGCTTGAGAACTTTATCGTCTCAGACATCAACCAGAGTCACGGCTGTTGTTATATCGATCCGCACGGAGACACGGCGGAGAAATTGATAGATTTCATTCCGCCACATCGTATTAACGATGTGATCTATTTCAACCCATCGGATGTAGATTTTCCGATCGGGTTTAATATTCTTGAAACAGAATCTGACGGCCAGAAACCGTTGGTCGCCTCTGGGCTGATGGGTGTGTTCAAGAAGATTTGGCCAGACGTGTGGAGTCCGCGCATGGAGTACATTTTAATGAACTGTGTGTTGGCGCTCCTCGATATGCCGGGGGCAACGTTGCTCGGAATTAACCGTATTTTGGTTGATAAAGAGTACCGAGCACGTGTTGTGGCACACTTGCGCGATCCAATTGTCAAAACCTTTTGGGTAGCGGAGTTCACCTCTTGGTCAGAAAAGTATGCGACAGAGGCAATTGCGCCGGTGCAAAACAAGGTGGGTCAATTCTTGTCGTCGTCCGTTATCCGTAACATTGTGGCCCAGGTGAAATCGACCCTAAACCTGCGTCGCATCATGGATGATGGAAAGATCTTGATTGTAAACCTCTCCAAAGGACGCATCGGAGAAGATAATATGCGCTTGCTGGGGGGAATGTTGATCACAAAGATTCAGCTCGCGGCACAAGAGCGTCAGAGTATTCCGTCGGAAGCGGACCGTCGAGATTTCTACTTGTATGTGGACGAGTTTCAGAACTTTGCGAACGAATCGTTCGCTTCGATTTTGTCTGAAGCGCGTAAATACCGCTTGAACTTGATGTTGGCACACCAATATATCGAGCAGTTGGATGAGAAGGTGAAGCCGGCTATCTTTGGTAACGTGGGTACGATTATTGTCATGCGTGTGGGTGGAGAAGATGCCGCGGCGATGGAAACAGAATTTGCGCCAACCTTCTTGCCCGAAGATTTGACGAACTTAGCGAAGACACAGATCTATCTGAAGCTCTCCATCGACGGAGTGGCGACGAAGCCCTTCTCGGCGAATACCTTGCCACCCATCGCAAAGAAGATGCAGAGCCAAGAGAAGGTGATCTTTGTGAGCCGTGAGCGCTATGCGGAGCCGCGCGCAGTGATTGAAGAAAAGGTCTTGAAGTGGAGCGGTATGGAACTGGCAGCGGGTCTTGGGCCCTCGGCGAGTAAGGTATTATCGAATACAGCGCCCTCGACAGACGACGAGATGAATGAGAAGCCGACCGATGAAGGGCCAGCAGGTCCGATTCAGTATCCAAAAATTTTGACGGAAGATGAGCGTGATCTTGGAGGTTCCCCGGCAGCAAAAGATCCAACAGGTCTGTCGCTTGATCAGGATATTGCACCCCCACCTCAGGACTATCTTGTGATTCGTCCGGAACGCATGGCGGCGATCACGGCCGCGGTCGCAAAGTCTACCGGCATGCAGCCTAAAAAACAGCGGCCAATGTTTTCGCATACGTGTAGTCGTTGTTCGAAGAAATGGGATTTACCGATCCAGCTGGACGCTTCACGCCCGATGTACTGCCCGGATTGTATGCCGATCGTGCGCGAAGAGCGAAAGCACTCCTCTTCTGAAATCAAGAAAGTCATGAAGACGCCGCCTCCGCCTGAGCGCGAAGAGCCGGCTGCTCCGCATGGAACCGTGAAAATCGTCCAACGAACGGATACGGCTGCTGGAGCCGATGACCTTTCGCTTGCTGAGCTGTTGCGTCCTACGTCTCAAACTCCTGCGTCCCTTGTTCAAGGTCAGGCCAGTGCGCATACAGAAGAATCGGAAGAAAAGAAGCGTCGTCGCCGTAAGCGTGGAGGGAAAAAGGTGCGTGAAGCGC
>CAZRJW010000024.1:0-18062 GCA_964600845.1 uncultured Gammaproteobacteria bacterium
CTTGTCCTGGCGGTGATTTCGTTTGTTACGTATAGTCTCTGACGATCCTATGCCGTCCCTCCGCGAACAGCTCAAGCGCTTTATTCCGGCGAGTGCCCTCGATCGCTACCATTTTGCGCTGGCGAGCCTGGCGTCGTTGGTCTATCGCCACCCGTCTCGTGAATTGATTGTGATTGGAGTAACCGGCACGAATGGAAAAACGACGACCGCCTACGCGATTGCGAAGGCGCTAGAGGCTAATGGTGCAAAAACAGGCTGTACGACGACCGCAATTCTTAAGGTTGCCGATCGTGAGTGGCTAAACGATACCAAGATGACCATGCCGGGCAGGTTTTTCTTGCAACGCATGCTCCGTCAAATGGTCGACGCGGGTTGTCGCTACGCGGTCATCGAGACGTCTTCGCAGGGCCTTGTACAGCATCGCCAGCATGGGGTTTGCTACGATCTCGCCGTCTTTACCAACCTTACACCAGAGCATATTGAAGCGCATGGCGGATTTGAAAACTACAAAAAAGCCAAACGCATATTGTTTGAATACCTCGCCACATTGCCGCCTAAAACCATCAACGGTCAGCTTGTGCCACGAGTCGCCGTGGTCAATGCGCAAAGCGAACATGGCGAGTACTACGCAACGACTCCGGGAATCACCCAGGTTCAGTGGTACGGGATCGAGAAAGGGGATGGCTTGAAGGCGACGCATCTAGAATTGTTGCAGAATGGCTCGCATTCAGAAGTGAATGGCTATCCAATGCAGCTCTCACTCCCGGGTCGGTATAACGTTGAGAATATGCTGGCGGCGCTGGCGGTGTGTCAGGTCTTGGGCGTTTCACTTGAACAGGCGATTAAGCGTCTAGAAAAAATCCAAGGGCTTCCGGGGCGATTTGAGCGCGTAAACATTGGTCAGCCGTGGACCGTCATTATCGACTACGCGCCTGAGCCAGAGTCATTGAAGCAGTTCTATACCGCGCTCTCCTCCGTGCCTCACGCGCGGCTGATTCATGTCTTGGGATCGTGTGGTGGAGGGCGAGATGTGGCGCGGCGTCCCATCCTCGGTCGAATGGCGGGCGAGAAGGCAGATATTGTTATCGTGACGAACGAAGACCCGTACGATGATAATCCACAGCAGATTATCGATGAGGTGGCAGCTGGCGCCTTAGCGGCGGGGAAAGAAGAAGGGGTTTCATTGTATAAGCTCCTAGATCGCCGAGAAGCGATTAACAAAGCGATGTCTCTCGCGCGACCGAACGATCTCGTTGTCCTCACGGGGAAAGGTTGTGAGACCTGGATGTGTGTGGCGAATGATCAAAAAATCCCTTGGAGCGAACGGGAAGCGGCTGAAGAGGCGATTCGAGCAGCTCTTCAAGCAGACGACGATTCACTTATCGTATTAACCGCCTGAGCTATGTTTCATTTGTCTGATGTCATGAAGGTACAAGCGGGCGAGAAAGTGTTGGGCGTGTTCCGTGCGCATACGATCGCCCTGATCGTTCGTTTGCTGGGGTTTGCCGTTCTCATGATCTTGCCGTGTTTCTTTATCTTCCCACTTTTTCAGGTCGGAGTGGTCGGGATCCTGATTTTTTGCGCACCCGTCCTGGCCGGCGTCTTGGGTGCCTGGCGCTCTGTTCGTTTATGGGATGCGACCGCTCTGATTCTGACGGATCGTCGGTTGGTGCATGTCCAACAGCGTGGCATGTGGGACCGTCATGTGTCTGAAGTAGCTTTCTCGCATGTGGGCGATGTTCAATGGGAGAAGCGGGGCTTGTGGCATTCGCTCTGGGGAATTGGCGCTTTGCGCATTCGAACGAATGGTGGGGCCGTTCCATCCATTGCCATAGAAGATTTGCGTGGTCCTGACCGCATCGCACGTTCGATTCAGGAGCTGCGTGGTCATGGGCATAGTGCGGGCCAAGCTCAGGAACAGTCTTCAGGAGTGAACCCAATCGATGCCCAGCGAGAACGCCTTATCCACCAGATCCAGCAGGCAGATGCCGAAGAGCTTAACTGGCTCGAAGAGGCGATGCACCGTCCGATGTGATAAACTGACCCCGTCCGTCTATGCCGTCCCTTGGTTCTCAGTCGCTTCACTCTCGCGGGGGAGGAGGGTATTCCTCTCTGCCGTCTTTTCGCTGGCCCATGCTCTTCGCATTGTTGGTCGCGATTGTTTTCTTTGTGGGAGCGTCGACGGTGCGGGAGACGTATCGTGGCTGGAAGGTGGACCAAGAAATTGAGGGGCTCAAATCGCAAGTTTCCCAGCTAGAAGCGCAAAAACACTCGATGTCGGACCTCTTGGGCAAAATGAAAACCGATGCCTATGTTGAACAAGAGGCGCGCCTTCGATTTAATCTAAAGAAACCGGGCGAGCGCGTGGTCTTATTTGAAGAAGGGGATGCGAATAGTCGCCTCACCTGGTCAGACACGACGACCGAGGCGAACGAAGCAGCTCCTCTTGAAGATCAATCTATCCCTCGCCGTTGGGTACACTACTTTGTTACTATCTAACCCTATGATCCAAAAACGCACCGTTCTCATCGCTGGAGTTATCGCATTGATCGTTCTTGTCCTCGGGGCAACGAGCGCTGTTTTCGCCTACGGGATCACACGCAAGCAGTGGGAAGGGGGCGCAACCCGCGCCTTTGCGGGCCTTACCTCATTTCCAGCTGGCAGAGTAGATGGGGAAAAGGCCGTCTATTCTGACTACCTCGCACAGGTTGATGCGCAACGCGTCTACTTAAAAACGGAAGATGCTCGTCAGCGTCAGCTCCCAACAGATGTGAATAGCGAAACGCGTGAAGCTGCTTACAACCAGATTATCCAAATTGCCGGGTTGAATGCGCTCGCCAAAGAAAACCAAGTTACGATTTCTGACCTCGATATCGACAAGGCCTTCGACGATTTCGTCGCTCAGTCTGGTACGTCGACCCAGCCAGGAGAAATTGATAACTTTTTGAAAGAATCATTCGGCTGGGACCGAGCTGCCTTCAAGAACTACTTCATCCGTCCAGGAGTGTTGAGCCAAGCGCTTCGCGCCAAAATGCCTGGAACAACCGAAGAAGAGAAGGGGGAAGCGCTTGGAAAAAAATTGGAAGAGCGTCTGAAGAAAGAAGATGTAAAGAAATATCTTATTATTAGCCCATAAGCTCGCTTAAGGCGATGCGCGGCAGAATATATGGGATTATTTGAAAAACTGTCACGAAGGCTTAAGTCATCACTTGATGATGGTAAAAAGCCCCCGGAACAGGAGGATCTACGCAGTAAAGTGAACGAAGTTACTCGTAGCCCTAGCGACGCATTCGCAGAAGCTGATCAACTATTGGACACTCGCGTTCGAAACAATAGCCTTCTTTCCATTGCCGAACGAAGTAAAATAGGCGATGTTTTTTTACGGTATCTTTCGCTTCGTCTGAGACAGTGGAATGAAGGGCATCCAGGCTCTCAGATAACACAGCAGGAGCAAGTGGTTCTTCTGAAGCGCTTTACTCAGCAGGAGAAAGACCGAGTTTTACTCGATCACGATGAGACAAATCTTATGCGAAGATTGCTAGGATTTGATCCATCCGTTTCAACGAGTGCTGCGACAGAGGCGAGTCTAGAATTGGAAAAAGTTCAAGATAGGAAGATTGCTGATATGATCGATCAGTATCGAAAAGATCAGATTAAAGAAAAACTCTCTGAGTAGTTTTCTGTAAACTGAAAACCGCGCCCCTGAGAAGCTCGCATGTTCGCTTCTCAGGGGCGCGGCGTTGTAGTTGCTCCCAGTCATCTCCATGACTGGTTTGTTGTTCAAGTTGTGGTGGTCGACCTACGGCTCGTCGCCAGCGCCATACCCCTAACGGGACGGGTACATTTTGTATAGTGCGCGTTTATCAGTCTTCCGTTGTATTAAAAGAATGCCTTAGTTGGGCCGAACAATTCCCTTTGAAAACAAAAACTCCCTCGGATGAGGGAGTCTCTGCATGGAGCCAATTCCGGGAGTCGAACCGAGAAGAGGTAGATACGCCTGACATCGCTTGAGTGATCTTTTTCGCTCAGATGAGCGATAATTTATCGAGATATGCTTATCTTGATTGATCAATAGTAAGCTCTAATTATCTAATTATGGGCATCCTGCGGTCAACCGTTCGACAGTCACAACACCTGCCTCAAAAGGCGGGTGTTTGTGTTTTGTAAGAGAGGGGTAAGCTGCTTACCTTATCTACTTGATTTTATTCGCGTTTTCTGCTAAGTTGCGCAGTCGTTCTTTCGACATTTCACCCTTCTTCCTTTGATCGGATCGTTACATCTGTGAGTCCGGACAGTCGTCTGGATTCTTCGTGTAACGATCAACATCTAGAAGAAGGGGAACAATTGGAAAAACTCACGCACGCGGATATCCGTCGTGAGCTTGCGCTCGTCATTGAACGCCTGCTCGCGGCAGAGGATCTGCCTATCACGTTTCGAGCACACCAGCGCGAGGCGTACGAGAGTATGCTTCCCTGGCTGCGTTCAGGAGAACCCGGTCACCGCCGGTACTTCGCGCACGCAACTGGTATGGGCAAGACGCTCCACTTCCTCGCCACGACCATTGAGGCGCTGAAGAAGTTGTTGCGTTCGCTCATCGTCGTACCGAACCAGACTCTTCTGGTCCAGACGGCGAAAGAGATCTACCTCTATACCAACGGCACCGTTGCCGTTGGGCATATCTCGAGCCTCCCGGTCGAGATCCGCGATCACAAAGACGACTCCATCGTGTACGCCACGAAGGGCTTCCAGGACAAGTCGATCGTGATCATTACACAGGACAGTTTTCGCACTTGGGCGAAGCGTCTTGCGGAAGGCTTTGATCCGCACATCGTCATTCGTGACGAGATGCACTGGGCCTACACCGATGCTCAGCTTGCCGCGCTCGACTGCTTCTCTGAGGCAGTCGTTCTGGGATACTCGGCAACGCCCGATTATCTCACGACGACGGCCCGGAAACATTTCGTGCCGGTTAAGCTCGACAACGGGACGACTCTCTATGCAGATCCCAATCGGCTGGCTGACACGCACTTCGGTTCGTGTCTCCACCGTGTCGGGCTCCGCGAAGGGATCGAACGCGGTGTGTTGGCCCCGCTCGCTTGGGGCCAGATCGATCTCTCCACGATCTCGCTTGAAGATGTTCCGGTCATTGATGGTCCTATGGGCTATGACTACGATCCGGCATCGCTCGCGAAACACATGGAGCGAAACCAGAGTCTCGTGCTCGAGGTGATTGAGCGCCTCTACGAGACGAACGAGTACGGCATTCGCGACCTCCAGGTCGCTGCTGCGTGTCCGAGCGTTTCATTCGCCGAAGAGTTCGCTCGGATCGTCGGGAAGTACACCCGCACCGCCTCGATCACGGGAACAACTCACCACACGGACCGCCAGAAGATCCTCGCTGCCTTCGAAGCGGACGAGGATGAAGAGGCGGACGAAGTACTCCGTGCTCTGTCTTCGGTCTTCGTACTCCGCGAAGGCTGGGACTCGAGGAACGCGACGATGCTGCTCTTCCTGCGTGCGACGATGAGTCGTGTGCTCTACGAGCAGTTCCTCGGACGCATCCTTCGCAAACGCCGCGATGGTAAGCCGAAGACGGCTATCGTGCTCGACCCGCTCTACCAGCAGGCGAAGTTTGCACCCCTCTCTGCCCCCATGCTCTACGGCGTGCCGGGTGAGAAGGTCACGCGCGGAGGGATCCTGATCGGGCAACGAGGCGGAAAGAAGCTCGAGTCGCCCTATATCCCCAAGGGTGCACGGGTGACGATCACGGTCCAACCCGTCGAGATTCAGTACTGGACCGATGATAAAAGTCTCGTCGAGATCGAAGACAAGATTGGGGAGGGCGAACTCGCTGAGACGAGGAAGGAGACGTGGGGGACGAGATATAGCTTGACGGAGGTGTTGGGTGTTTCTGACAAGGCTCTCGAAGCCCGGATCTCTCAGTGCCGTTCTCGTCCTGGTATGAGCTCGCAAGGAAGGCCGGTCACTCTCTACTCCCTCGACGACATGCGTAAGGCGTGTGCTGATCTGCTCAACGATCTTCCCAAGACTGGATCCAATGGGCTCGTCGAGATCGAAGACAAGATTGGGGAGGGCGAACTCGCTGAGACGAGGAAGGAGACGTGGGGGACGAGATATAGCTTGACGGAGGTGTTGGGTGTTTCTGACAAGGCTCTCGAAGCCCGGATCTCTCAGTGCCGTTCTCGTCCTGGTATGAGCTCGCAAGGAAGGCCGGTCACTCTCTACTCCCTCGACGACATGCGTAAGGCGTGTGCTGATCTGCTCAACGATCTTCCCAAGACTGGATCCAATGGGCTCGTCGAGATCGAAGACAAGATCGGGGAGGGTGAACTCGCTGAGATGAGGAAGGAGACGTGGGGGGTCCTTACACATATTGCAAATCACCTCGGTGTTAGTCGTATGGCAGTGCAGGATCGTAGGGATCAGTGCCGTTCTCGTCCTGGAAAGGATATGGTAGGAAGACCGGTTATTCTCTACTCCCTCGACGATATGCGTAAGGCGTGTGCTGATCTGCTGGGTAATCCTCCCAAGACCGACGAAGACGGGCTCGTCGAGATCGAAGACAGGATTGGGGAGGGTGAACTCGCTGAGACGAAGAAGGAGATGTGGGGGACGCGTCCTGGATTGGCGAAGATTCTGAACGTTTCGGTGGATACTATTAAAAGTCGGACTTCTCGGTGCCGTTCCCGTCTTGGTCTAAGCTCACGAGGTGTCCCGACTCCCCTCTACTCCCTCGACGATATGCGTGAAGCCTGCGCTATCATCCGCAGCAACGCCAAAAAAAGTAGGCAGCAGAAAGGCAGGTGCTCATGAAGGCGAAGCGCCCGCCACCAACAGCTCCAAGAAGTAGAGCAAAATCTACTAGAAGGTAAGGAGGGATCAAAGAAACAGAGACAAATCTCCAAAACAATAAGATAGAAGAACGCTCTCGACCCTCGTGTCAGAGCGACTACGTGCCTCCAGGCTTGGGGGTGCCGGCTCGCAGGGGATAATACCTCTGCGAGCCATTTGATTTTTATAAGTAGATGTAATTCCGGGTTTTGATTCTTTGCTACAGATATTCTTTTAGGTCGATATGCTTGGTTAAGCTGTTTTCTGGTTTACTTTTTACGCTAGAAGCCGATATTTCACATTAGTTTTGGGCAGTGAGCGGTCAACGGTCGTTTTGGTATGTAATTTAATATTCCTAAGAGCTATCTAGATTTTGGCTTTATATAAACAAAAACTCCCTCTGACGAGGGAGTCTCTGCATGGAGCCAATTCCGGGAGTCGAACCCGGGACCTCTGCTTTACGAAAGCATTGCTCTACCAACTGAGCTAAATTGGCGCCTCTCTGGTGAAAACACGTGAGCATCCTCACCAGAGTTCACCTTATCATTCCACCTTCGTCCGCGTAACGAACTTGGTGGGTGGAGCGGGTAAGGGGAATCGAACCCCTCTTTGGTGCTTGGGAAGCACCCATAATAACCACTATACGATACCCGCGGGGTCTCAATGTGGCCCAGAAAAGGCATAGATCTGAACTATGCGTTTCTCCAGATGTGCCCGCAGTATAGGGGATGGCCCTTTGGAAATCAAGGGAAATACGCTGTGGATGAACGAAAAAATGGCTTTAACGCGTAGAATAGCGCTCGTGGAGTTCCGCGTGAGCCAAACTTTCACTCCGACGGCGAACGGCGACGCTTTGTGCGAGTCCAACATTGATCCAGACCACCACAAGGGAAGAGGCAGCACTCGAGACGAAAGGGAGCGGAATACCGGTGATCGGTAAGACACCCAGGTTCATCCCCGCATTTTCGACCACGTGGACGAGGAGGGTTGCGCCGAGACCAATGAGTAGGAGCGCGGCGAAGTCATCGCCGGAAGCGAGAGCGGTCAGGACATAGCGCGTAAAGAGCCAACCGAAGAGAATAATGGTAACGGCAATTCCAACGAATCCAAGCTCTTCTCCGACGACGGCAAAGATAAAGTCGGTCGCGGCTTCTGGAAGGAAGCGTAAACGTGCCTGTGAGCCTTCCCCAATCCCTTTGCCTAACCATCCACCAGAACCAATCGCAATACGCGCTTGAGCGGCGTTATAGCCTGAGCCACGCATATCGGCGGTTGGATTGATGAAGGCGGCGATACGTTCTTTTTGATACGGCTTGAGAGCAAAGTTCCAGCTGAGGCCGATCGTAACAGCGGCCAAGATCGGAAGCACGAGCCAGGCGAAGCGCGGAAGTCCGGCGAATAAAGCCATCGCTCCCCAGATGGCGAGCATGACCATCGCGGAACCAAAGTCTGGCTGCAAAAAGACGAGGGCAATGTAGATTCCTGTTGCAGCGCCACTTCGTAAGAAGCTCGGCCAATTCAGACGGCCATGTCCGTGCCGAGCCATGAAAGCGGCGAGATAGGCGGCTAAACAGATCTTCGCGGGTTCTACCGGCTGAAACGAGAATCCTCCAAATACGAACCAACCCTGTGTGCCACGAATTGTTTTTCCAAAGATTAAAACGGAAGCTAAGAGAACTAATCCCACGACATAGATCACCGCTGAGAGCGAACGCAGGTGTCGATAGTCTATCACCGTCAGCATGAACGCGACCGATAGCCCAATGCCCAACGCTGCTAACTGTTTGTAGAAGGAGAAGAGATCGATTGGATCGCGAGAGATGCCGATGCCGTAGATAACCGAAAGACCGATCGCGACCAAAGATGCCGCAGCGATCAAGAGCCCCCAATCGAGGCGTTCAAACAGAACGAAGACGCGCTGCATGCGAAGAGCATAGCGGGACGAAGACGTGGCCGCTAGGGGAGTGGATCGGGACGCGTTACAGACGATCGGTTGAGAGGTAGCTGGCCGGATCTAAGATGTCGACGTACGGCGTAATTTCAACTTGGTCGACACCACCGACTTCTTCGAGCCATTGCAAGGAAATAGCCCGTTCTTCATTGGGTTTTAATTCGCGTACATCTACTTTGTTGACGGCGAGCGGAATACCTTGTCGAAGAAGCGTGACGTAGAGCTCAACGTTCCAATAGCCGTATCCTGAGTTGTTTGTGAGGGTAAAGTCTGTTTTTCCGACCCCTTCGCCCAGCGAGATGTATTCTGGCTCTTCGCTAAAGACAAAATCCTGACGCTGGAGTGCGAAGGCTTCAAAATTCCCATCCACGTCTGGGAGTAAGACGCGCTGCCAACGGATGGATTGGATATCGAGCTGTGGGTCGCCGTCGCCTTTGATGCCGAGTTGTGTGAGGGGGCGCGTGCTCCGAGGGAGGATGACTGCCTCTTGCGGAGGGCTAAGCTGTTCTCCGAGTTTGAAAACGTAGGTGACTTTTGCTGACCAGAGCTCGTTGGGGTTGCTCAAGCTGCTCAGGAGATCGAGGCGATCATCCGTTCCCGCAAAAGCGCGGACATCCCCAGGCTGAAGAGGTTCCGGGGCAATGCGGCGAATGGCATCGAGGGGAACGACTTGTTGGGCGATGAGTTTGTGAATGCGCGATTCACGCGGCCAGGAGATCAGGTAGGCGTCCACGTAGGACCAGATGGTAAAACCCCAAAACAGGACGCTAAGCCCTGCGAGGAAACCATAGCCCAGTCGGCGTAGACCCAGGTGGTGTTTGACCCACCAGGAGGCGGCTGCTAAATCACCGGCGCTCATTCCGGTTCCGATCTGATGTTCTGAAGGAAGCATGGCCTCAGTATATCATCCACTTCTCTTCGAGCCTACCTCCTGGTACCATCCGGCCAACTCTTTCTATGGCAAAAACACCCGCGAAGAACGGCTACAGCGCCGAGCAGATTTCGGTCCTTGAAGGTTTGGAACCGGTGCGCAAGCGCCCGGGCATGTATATCGGATCCACCGGTCCGGAGGGATTATTCCATTTGTTGCGCGAAGTTGTAGATAACTGTTTTGACGAAGCCATGGCTGGGCATGCGGATACGATTACGATCACCCTGCTTCCAGGTGATAAAATTCAAGTAACGGACAACGGTCGCGGGATTCCGGTCGATACACACAAGCAATACGGCGTGTCCGCGCTTGAACTTGTCATGACGAAGTTGCACGCGGGTGGAAAATTCGGGGGAGAATCGAGCGGCTATAAAATTTCTGGTGGGTTGCACGGGGTGGGTGTGTCCGTTGTGAACGCGCTCTCAGATGATCTCGAGGTCATCGTCGAGCGTGATGGCGGGAAGTGGCAGCAGTTCTACAAATGCGGAAAAGCCCAGGGCGATGTCAAGAAAATTGGGAAGAGCGATCGCCATGGCACGACGATTATTTTCCATCCAGACAACACGATCTTTACGGAAAGTATTACGATCGATCACCAACGCATCATCGACCACTATCGTCAGCAGTGTTATTTGACCAAGGGAATTCGCTTGACGGTCACGAATGCACGTCTTCCAGGTCAGCAAGACGTCTATGGTTTCTACTTCGAGGGAGGTGTTGCTTCCTACACGCGTTTCTTGAACCACAAAAAGCAACCAAAACACGAGAATATCTTTTTGGTTGAGAAGCAGGTCGACAAAACCGAAGTTTCGGTAGCCTTGCAGTACACAGATGACTATTCTGAAACGCTGTTTGCCTTCACCAACAACATCACGAACCCAGAAGGAGGTACGCACGTTCAAGGGTTCCGTGCTGCGTTGACACGTGTCTTGAATAGCTATGCTCGTACCAAAGGCTTCATCAAAGAAAAGGATGACAACCTCTCTGGAGAAGATGTCCGTGAAGGTCTAACGGCCGTGATTTCGATTCGCTACCCAGAGCCACAGTTTGAAGGTCAGACGAAAGCCAAACTTGGAACGCAGGAAGTTCGTGGAGCGGTGGAAGCCGTCATGAGTGAAGCGTTCACCATGTTCCTCGAAGAGCATCCACGTGATGGGCAGATGATTCTCGAGAAGTGTGTGCTGGCCCAGCGTGCCCGTGCCGCGGCCCGTGCCGCGCGTGAAACAGTTCTGCGTAAAGGTGTACTCGAGGGCATGATGCTTCCAGGAAAGCTGGCAGACTGTGCGAATCGTGATCCATCCGTGTGTGAGCTCTACATCGTTGAGGGAGACTCCGCTGGAGGTTCCGCAAAACAAGGGCGCAACCGCGACAACCAAGCGATCCTGCCGTTGCGTGGAAAGATTTTGAACGTGGAACGTGCCCGTTTGGACAAGATGTTGGGCAATGAACAGATCAAAAACCTGGTTATCGCGATGGGAACAAACATCGGTGAGATGTTTGATATCACGAAGCTTCGCTACGGTCGCGTGATCATCATGACCGACGCCGACGTCGACGGAGCGCACATCCGTACGCTCTTGTTAACCTTGTTCTACCGCTATTTCCCACTGCTCATCACCAATGGAAATATCTACATCGCTCAGCCACCGCTGTTCCGTTTGCAGCGTGGAAAAGAAATTCGCTACGCCTATAGCGAAGAAGAGCGTGACAAGGGGATGGAAGAAATGATGAAGGCGAAAGAAGAGCGCGCCACGAAAGCCAAGAAGGGAAAAGAAGAAAAAACCGAAGAGGTGTCAGAGACGCCCGTCGTGATCGAAGAGCCAATCGAAGGGATGATGAGCGTGAATGGAATCAACATCCAGCGCTACAAAGGTTTGGGAGAAATGAACCCAGAGCAGTTGTGGGAGACGACGATGGATCCAGAGCGTCGCTTGATGAAGCGTGTTACTGTAGACGATGCACAGAAAGCGGATGAAATGTTCGATATTTTGATGGGGAGTGACGTTGCTCCACGTAAGCGCTTTATCCAAGCGAATGCGAAGCACGTGAAAGACCTCGACGTTTAACCTTTTATTTTTTCATTCATCCCACTATGGCTTCTTGGGATAAGCTCCTTCGCACCTTAGGCTTCACTGAGAGTGAGTCAAAGTTGTATCTCGTTTCGCTTGAAACGGGTCCCGCCACCGTTCAAGATCTTGCAAAGCAGGCCAAGATCTCTCGTGTCACGGCCTACGCCGCGGTCGATGCGCTCATGCGGAATAGCTTGATGAGCACGCTTCAGCATGGGAAGAAAAGATTATTTTCAGCTGAATCACCAGATCGTTTGGTCGCCTTCATGCAGACCCGCATGCAGCACATGCAGACCACGCTAAAAGAAGTCGAGGCGTCGGTCGAAGAGTTGCGTTTGCTTCAGCGTGGAGAAAAGCCCATCGTAAAAATGTTTATGGGGAAAGAGGGGATTCGCGCATTGCAAAACGACCTCTTGCAGGTGGCTCCAAAAACATTGGATGAGGTTGCGAACTTCGATGAGGTCCTACGCTTATATCCAACAGATGCAGATGGCAACCGAGAATATTTCCAGAAACTCGATAAGATTCGCCCAAAGCGTCGGTTGATTTTTTACAGCCGTGGCGAGAACCAAATTCGCGGAGGCTTTCCAGACGAGCACATTGCGGTCGTGAAAGAGACCGGTCCAAGTAAATTGTTTGCTGATATTCAGGTGTATGGAAATCGCGTGGTGATGTCGACGCTTCGCGGCGAAATTATCGGTATCTTGATTGAAAGCCAAGATCTCGCGGACGCGTTCCGTGAAATGTTCGGACACATGTGGAACAACGTGCAGGACAAGCGAATTAGCTAGAAATAGAAACGGTTGTAAAAAAGAAGACGCCCGGTCCGAGTTCTGTGAAACGCGTGTGCGTCTCAACTGGAACTCGGCCGGGCCTTTGAGTGTCTCCTCTTCTGATGGTCGTCGCTCCTTGTCTGTGAAGACGGGGAGCGGGAGCTCGCGGCAGGCCGCGTGCGAAGCGCGAAGGCGAAAGCCTATTCGTGCAGCGCGGCTGTTAGCGAGCGGGTCGTCGGGATGGACGAGCAGTCAGACCGGGTTGGTCTGGATCGGGCGCAGGCGGTCGACGGCGGAGCGACGCAGTTGTGGATGCTATCGCCAGTCGATCAGGTCGCGCTCGAACGGGGTCGGCGCAGGTCAGCGGCGGGTGTGACGGCTTGTCTGTCACCGTGTGCTGATGAGACGCGGTAGAGCTGTGGATCGGGGATCCGAGTTCTTGCCAGTGTGGCGCGCTCTACGGTCGTCCGCCGCCGGTGTGGTGGGCGCAGGGGCGACCACCACCGGTTTCGATGCAGGGGCGCCCGCCGCCGGTGTAGCTGCGGGTGCAGGGGCGCCCACCTCCGGTCGTGAGCCATGAAGAGGAGTTGGAATGGGACGAATGGGACGAATGTGCGGTCTTCATGAGCGTGCCCTCCTGGGCGTTCGTTGTGGGCGCGGCTATGGTGTAAGCCTACCCCGGTCTGTGAATCGTCCCCACATTTTCAGGCTAGCGTAAGGGGCATTGAGCCGGTTCTTCTGGTAGCCTGGTCTTGAGAGAACTGACAAATTTAGCAGAAATAAGGGAAAATGTCAAGCAAATGGCTCTTTTTGGCTGTATTACAATATAAAACCGCTTAAATGCCTTGAAAAATGGATAGGGAAACTGAACAAAATAACACAATATAAACCAAATTTGTGATTTTGGCGCTTGTTTTAGCCAATAAATAGGCTTGTTTGACGTACAAAGTAGCTTGACAAAATCAGAAAATGTGCTATAGTTTTTTGTTCTTTCGACAGCTCGAGCTTGTTGCTTCGAAGCGTCATGACGACTGACTGGAAACGCTGAGCTAGGGGACAAGGTGTCCTTACCTCGCATCGGCGTTTACTGGAGTTGTCATGATCATCAAGTCACTGAAGTGGATCGGTTTCGCTCTCGTCGCTCTCGTCTTCAGCCTCATCGGCCTTTCGGCGATGCGGCTCGTGTTGTCTCTCGTGGACCAGGTGGCGACGTGGTTCGGATACCACTTCGCCTACTGGCACGCGCTCGGAAGCTCGTCCTCCGACGGCCCGATCCTCGCGGCCTGGCTCAGCGGACTCCTCTGGATGGGGCTCATTAGTTGGATCACGGTCTGGTGCTTCGGCGATAAGCCGATCCACTGGCTGACGGTCCTCCTTCTGTGTGTGGTCACGACTGGCGTCTGCTGGTTCATGGCTTCGCACGGCGCGCTTGGGCACTGGCTCGGGATCGCCTTCGCCCTCGCACTCATCGGGTTCACTCTGATGATCGTCGCCAAGCTTCTGGGCTTCAACCGCTTCGGGCGGTGGCTCGGAGAGAAGGGGGGCTGGTGGGGGAAGAACGTCCTGGTCCCTTGGATCCAGGTGCCCATCGCGGGCTTCTTCCTCTGGTGGCTCCCGCTCGTCCTGCTCTGGTGGCTCCTGCCGACCTGGCACGCCACGCTGCTGAACGACGTGGTCCCCTGGATCATCCAGTGGATCTTCCGTCCGGTGGTTGAGCTCCTCGTCGAGTTCGCTATCGAAACCGTGCGCCTCATCCGTGCGTAACGCCTCGAGCCATCGGACAGTGTCCGGAAAGGAGTTCAATGCAACATCAGCCAGAGGGGACCCGCCTCCCCGAACAGCTCTTCAACGGCGGCGCCAACGACACGGCGAGCAATGTGTCCCGCGGCCTGGAGTCGGTGGGTGTCCCCCAAGACATCGCTGGTTCGATCGGTCGGGGATACGTCGCGATCTTCGTGGTCGTGGCACTCTTCCTCGGCTTTCGCTTCTATAAGTGGATCGGGTCGAAAACCCACCCGCCCAAGAAGAAGAAAAAGAAGAAGAGGTAGTTCCTTCCCGCACCCAAAGTGCATTCGGCAGCTGTCCCCCGGTCAGCCGCCGTCTCCTCTCTCACCGGGTTCGCTCTCTACAGATCACTCGCTGGTCTTCAGAGAACGGAAGAAAGAACCACCATGGCTTGCCCCTCTGGTGGTTCTTTTGTATTCTTTAGATATGTCCATCCAGCCTTCACGCATTCTTACGCAGTGCCCTCTCTGCCAGGCGGCCTATGATGAGGCTGGAATTCGGTTAGTGGGGGAGCAAGGTGCAACGAAACTCTTTCATTGCAGCTGTCAGACCTGTGGACGGGCCATGCTGGCCGTGGTGCTCGAAGCCTCGGGCGTGGTTAGCTCGGTCGGGGTGGTTACGGACCTGGAAGCGGCTGATGCAAAGCGTTTTCACGATGCGAAGCCGATCTCTGTCGACGAGTGTTTGCGCTTCCATGTACAGCTCGAAGACGAGAGCCGAGCCCTGTGTCATGCGCTCTTCACCCCACCCAAAGCCGCCTAAACAAAGATTTTTGCCTAAAATCAGTCAATTTTCCCACGAATCCCGTCCCTTGACGGGATTTCGATTTACCCGTATCGTTAAGCCACTTTTTTGAATTTATGAAATACGAGATCACCGCAGAAACACGTACGAATATTGGACGCCGTTCCAAGGATGAATTGAAGAAAATGCGCATCCCAGCGGCAATGTATGGCAAGGGCGTTCCAAGCCAGGTTATTACCTTGCCTAAGTCTGCGTTTGTGAAAATGTACGCCGCCGCTGGATTCTCCAGCTTGGTCGACATTGCGGTAGACGGAAAATCTCCTGTGAAGGCGGTTATCAAAGAGATCCAGTTGCACCCATTGACCAACGAAATCGTACACGCGGATTTCCACCAGATCCGTATGGATGAGAAGATGACAGTTCGCATCCCTCTCGTCTTTATCGGTGAATCGATTGCCGTGAAAGGTCTTGGAGGAACATTGATCAAATCCATGGACGAAGTCGAAGTCAGCTGTTTGCCAGCCGATCTTCCACACGAAATCACGATTGACCTCTCCACACTCGCAACCTTCGAAGATTCCATCACGGTTTCTTCCCTCAAGTTGTCCAAGGGTGTCGAGATCCTCTCAGACGAAGATGCAACAATCGCAACGGTTGCTCGTCCAATGACAGAAGATGAATTGAAGAAACTTGATGAACCAGTCGTTGCTGACTTGTCCGCGATCAAGTCTGAAGCTGATTTGAAGAAGGAAGAAGCCGCAAAGAAAGAAGCCGAGGAAAAAGCAGCAGAATAGTGTATACTCAGGGGCATGCAACGCATGCCCCTTGTGTATCCAAGCAAACTGCCATTGAAGCAAGATGCAAAGAAACGCTCCCAGCGACGAATTGTCGTGGGAGCGTGTTTGTTGGTAGCGGTTTCCGCGATTCTTCTCTACACCATTATCAATGGCAGTACCCGGAGCAATAAACCGGATCCGTTTGTAGCGACAACAACACCCTCGGGGGTAACCTCAGCCGCTCTACTCGCACGCCGTATCGATGGTGTCCTAGTTTCACCTGGTACTGAAGCGCGCCGCCCGTTGAGTGTGATGATCGATAACCAGTTAGACGCGCAGCCGTGGTCCGGCGTTGATCAGGCCTCACTCGTGATTGAGTCACCAGTGGAAGGCGGTATTACGCGCCTCATGGCGTTCTTTGATCCAAGCTTGCCTACGTCAACCGTTATTGGGCCTGTACGAAGTGCGCGCCCGTATTTCGTTGATTGGGCGAAGGCCTGGGCGGCCGGTTACGCGCATGTCGGGGGAAGTCCAGAAGCGCTTGAGAAGATAAAAAAGTTAGGCAATACGTTTTCAAACATCGACGAAATGGCAAATAGCACGACCTTTTATCGTGATCGTACGAAACCTGCACCACATAATGTCTATTCAACGATTGATCAACTAGCGTTGACGATGGAGCGTCGCTACGGCACGAGCACGGCGGACTATACGGCGTGGCGCTTTGAGCCGCTTGCAACCTCGACGGACGCGGTCATCTCCGCTTCCTCGATTCGCATCCCGTACGGGGGCTCATATTCTATTACCTGGCGTTATGACGCGGACCTAGGGCTCTATCGACGTTTGAGAGGGACGACTGTTCAGAAGACGCGGGAAGGGAAGGAGCTGCTGGCGGCCAACGTAGCGGTCATTAAAACAGACAGTCAGGTATTGGATGATAAGGGGAGATTGTCCGTTCGAACGGTCGGAAGCGGGGACGCGGTTCTCTATCGTGCAGGAAAAAAATACAGCGCTCGTTGGAGTCGTGCGCAAAATGAGTTGATTCGTTTTGAGGGGGCAGACGGTTCGGAATATCCGTTGACCGCCGGAACAACCTGGATCGAAGTAACGACGGATGATCGTATTTTTGGGGGCTTGGTACCGAATTAAGATTCGATACGGGTGAAGCGCTTTGCTGTGTTGTGATCCAGCTCGGTTGTAACGCGCGCTTCAGGAAAAAGTGTTTTTGCGTAGCGTGCGAGCTTCGTGGCTTGGCGCGGATCGTGCTCGAGTAAAATGACGTCTCCTGTACGTCCTACGAGAAGTGCCTTCAGTTGTTCGAGAAGATCGTTAATAAGATGGAGCCCCTCATCTTCAGCGAAGAGAGCACTGAGTGGTTCATAGTCTGTAACTTGTTTTTGCATTTTCGGCTGGTCAGCGAGAGGAAGATACGGGAGGTTGGCTAGGATGAGCCAGTGTTTTTCTTGATATGTTCGTAGCCAGCGCTTCACCGAGGGCGTCAACAGTGAGCCAGACGTGAAGGTCACGTTTTTGAGCTTGAGGCGTTTTGCATTTTTCTTTGCAACTTCGAGCGCCCCGGTAGAACGATCACTCGCGATGACGGGCAGAGTGGGGACAGAGGCGGCGACAGACAGAGCTAAGCAGCCGCTACCCGTTCCTACATCCCATGCAGCCCAGGCTGTTCCTGTGCCGACCTGCTCGATTGCAAGTTCAACGAGTCGTTCGCTTTCTGGGCGCGGGATGAGCACGCGCTTATCTACAAAAAAGAGTCGCCCAAAAAAGGGCGCATGCTTGAAGAGATAGGCGAGGGGCTCATGGGCGATGCGTCGTTCCGCGAGTTTTGAAATGGTTGTGAGTTGTTTTGTGGTGAGGATGACGTCTGGGTGAAGCGTAATCCACATACGATCTTGACCCAAAACAAACCCGACCAAGAGCTCCGCTTCAAACCAGCGCTGGTCGAGTGGGCGGATCGTTGAGGCGAGTGTTTTGACCAGATGGGTCGTGAGGGCACGGACCGTAGGAAGCATAGGGATAATGGCAGTGTACGAGGTTGTAGGCGATCTTGTCACCTAGGAGCCGATTCGCTATGCTCGTTCCGCATTCGGACGTTTAGCTCAGCTGGTTAGAGCGTACGATTCACATTCGTAAGGTCGGTGGTTCGATCCCACCAACGTCCACCAT
>CAZRJW010000025.1:0-17376 GCA_964600845.1 uncultured Gammaproteobacteria bacterium
TCTGCACCATGTCGGGTGAATACCCCATATATTGTCAGAACCTTAGCGAATTTTAAGGATTTTGTCGATGCGCCCCTTTCAACAGAAAAACCCGCACATCATGTGCGGGTTTTTCTGGTGGACGCTGTGGGATTCGAACCTACGACCCCCTCGGTGTAAACGAGGTGCTCTAACCAACTGAGCTAAGCGTCCTAGCGTGCCATCGTCGCGGTCGATGGCAAAAGATATAGACTGCACTAGTGTACTGCTTCGAACCGGTATCGGTCCAGGAGTGCGGTCCGCGAGGACTCTACTGGAACCGATTGGACCTATTCAGCCGACCTCAAAGGAGATCTGCAGGTCGCTGATGCTGCCGACATCGCCCCCACACGAGACGGTCTCGGGGGCCTGCGGCGACTGGTCGCCCCGCTTGCCCCGGTTGGGCTTGCGCGGGAAGGACGCGGACGAGCAGCGCTCGTTCCACCCCTTGCCGTTCGCCCGGGCCTTGGGGATCTTGCGGACATTACGACCACCATCGTCGTACTCCCGCCCATCCCCATTCCTGCCCTTGTCACCACACTTCCGAACCCCCGTCCGAACACCCGGCTGCTTGGTCACCGAACATCTGTCCGATCTGCCTCCGGTGCGAGCCCCCACGGCTGCACGAATCGAGGCCGGGGTATGCTATCCGGTTTCAGCCGTACGCGTCAATAACGCCCTAGGCCAGAGAAAAAAGGAATTCATGAACCGACTTCTCCGTCGCGCGGGGTAAAACACTCGTTAATTGATCCACAGCGGTCGCCACTTCTTGCAAAATAGACCGTGGGGCACTAAGCGCCAGCACCGAGACCAGCGGCTCACGTAATAAAAACCGAATTGTCTGAAGCACCGGATAGGCAATCCAACTTCCCATGCTCGGAGATTGGGGTGTACGTGACGCGCAGCTTCGGCAAATAACTCCGCCAAGTTCAAGCGAGAGCCAGAGCACTTCTTTTTCAAACGCCTTCCCACAACTGCGACAGCGATCAAATTCCATCCCATACCCTTCCGCTTCTAAAAAATGGAGCGTGAAGGAAGAAAAAACTAAGGCAGACCGTTCAATAGAAATCCGCTTCGCCTCTGGGCCAGACAAAAGCCCATGCAACTCATTGAGTAATTGAAAAATGCGCTGGTTCGGCACAGCCGAGTCACTCGACCGAGCCACAAGCGCAACCGCACTTCCAAAAATCGCCATTCCCGGCAACGACGATCGAAGCGCATAACTTGAGGCACACGTTTGAGCAACAGCTATTTTGTCATACGCACTCCCCTTCGCGATCATGACTTCGATCTTGGAATAGGGCTGGATGTGGCCACGCTGCTTCGATGTCGCGCTCCTTACTCCGCGTGCAATCCCAACCAGCTTCCCGTGCTGTTCGCCGTAGAGCGTCACCCAGACGTCTTGTTCCTTAAACGGCTCCGCAAGGAGGACGAAGGCCGTATCACGCAGATAACTGCTCATGCACCCATCCTAGCGGGTGCGGGCGTTTCGATCGAGGTACATCTGCAGAATCGCGCTGGCAGCAAGATCGTCCGCTGGTCCGCGCCGCTGTGTTTCCTGCGCCTGACGTTCGGCTAAGCGCGTAGACCACGTCTCATTTTCTTCATGGACCGTTAACCCTGCTTTGCGACAGGCATCGATCACCTGACGGATCTCTTTCGCCTGAGCTGTTTCGAACGTTTGGTCGTTCAACGGAAAGGGCACGCCCATTACAAGCTCGGTAATACCCTCGAGTCTCGCGACTTCGACCAGGCGACCCACTAATTCCAAAAGCGACCCACCAGAAGCTTTTAAGACTTCCAGCGGGGTCGCGAGGTTTGTTTCTGTATCTCCGAGAGCGAGACCAATCCGTCCACGCCCGTAATCAACGCCAAGGAGTCGCATGCGTCGTTCTATTTCTGCTTCTTCACCGCATCAAGAAAGGCGGTACGCGCTCGCGTAACCGTCTTTTGATACGACTTCAGTGAGGACGAGGCTCCGAACGCCCCGAATCCACAGTACGGCTCTTCCATCGCGCCCCAGGCAAACTCAAGGGAAGTTTGATATTTCTTATAGTCATCCGCGAGTGGGTGTTCTGGGTTCTCGAGCCCAGCCACTTTCTTTCCGTCCGCTTCCACATTCTTCAGATCTTGAGCCCGTGCTTTCTTCGCAACTGCCGTGAGACAGCGCGAGGTTGGGTTGGCGATATCCTTCTTTTCGTCCGCGTACTTTTTCTTTGGGTTATATAAATCCAGGGCAATTGATGCTTTCTTCCTCTTCGTTACGGCTTTTTTTGTCGCGGCTTCCGCAGCAAAAGGCGAGAAAAGCCCTAAGATAAGCGCCCCTACAGCAAACGATCCCAAGACACGTCTCGTGATAGACTTCATAGGACTCCTAGACTAGCATGAACTGGAACCAACGACGAGTCTTGCGTCGTAAAACGTTAAAATAGCTTCCATGATCTCCCCTACCTTCCGTCTTGAAAAGCAGCTTCATAAAACCGGGGTCCTCGTGATCGCCGGAACGGACGAAGCTGGATCCGGCGCCTGGGCCGGACCGGTCTTTGCCGGAGCCGCCGTCTTTGGTACACGCCCCCCTCAGGTACCGGACCTTCTCCGCGATTCAAAGCTTTTGTCCCCCGCTCAACGCGAAAAAGCCTTCCTCTGGGTAACCACGTATGCTCAGGCTTGGGCCGTCGGTGAAGCCAGCGCTGCTGAAATTGATACACTCAATATTCGACAGGCAGGATTTTTAGCGATGCGGCGAGCCCTCGAAGGCCTCGGATGTACCCCTGAGCACGTTCTATCCGACGGCTTCGGTCTGCCAGCAGACTATCCCTGGCCAAACCAAGGCATCATCAAAGGCGACCGACTGGTCGCCTCCATCTCAGCCGCATCGATCGTCGCAAAAGTACTGCGCGATCGTCGCCTAATGGAGCTAGATACTCTCCATCCCGGTTACCAGTTTGCCGTACACAAAGGGTACGGCACGCAAGCGCATCAAGCAGCACTGGCTAAACTTGGACCATCTGCGATTCATAGGGTAAGCTACGCCCCGATACAAAAATTTCTATGATTGCGTTCCTTGGAGCAGGCAACATTGCAACCGCGTTAGCGCTCGTTCTCGGAAAACGAGCGAAACGGGTGACGCTTTACTCGATTGAGTCTGTCGTAACTCAATCGATCAATGAAACCCATCAAAATAGCAAGTATCTTGTCGACTCCATTCTCCCACGCAGCGTGACCGCTACCGACAACATCGAAGATGCTCTCAAGGGAGCTCGTTTTGTCTTCGTAGCCGTGCCCTCGTCTGCAGTCGCCGAAGTACTCTCCGCAGCCCAGCCCTATATCGAGCCAAACGCCATCGTCGTCAGTATTACAAAAGGCATCGATCCCGAGACCTCTCATCCCCTGATCTTGAAGCAAATCGAGCTCATGCCGCGCAAGCTTCAAATACGGCTCGTGATTCTTGGGGGTCCCGCTATCGCCAACGAACTTGCCTCCGGAGAGGTCACCGCGCTCGTCGCCGCCTCTGCCCATCGCGAAGCAAGTGAAGCGGTGCAACAGACGCTATCTCATGCCCAAATGCACATCTCGTTATCGGATGACGTCATCGGCGTAGGTCTGTGTTCCGCGATCAAAAACCCCTATTCTATCGCCCTCGGACTCTGCGATGGACTTCAAGTATCAATGAACACAAAAGGGTTCATTTATACAACCGCGCTTCAGGAGATGGCTGATCTCGTCGAAGCAGCGGGCGGACAACGTGAAACCGCCTTTACCATTGCGGGTGCAGGCGACCTCTTTGTCTCTGGCAATTCACTCCATGGTCGCAACCGTCGCTACGGAGAGAAGCTTGTCACTTCTAAAAGCAAAGACCCGCACGAGCTTGGTATTCAGACCGTTGAAGGAATTACCGCCACACACGCAGCCATACTGCTCGCAAAAAAGCACGGACTTAAGACCCCCCTCCTCAACACCATCCACGAATGTCTCTCTCGCAAAACTCATTTTTCTCTCCCCTTTGAAAAATTTTTGAAGGGCCGCGATTAAGCAGACTGTAGAAGATACGCTCCGTCTTTAAAGCCGAGGTGCGTATCAAACCAAACTTCATCGACATCGATAAAGAGATCGATGTGATATTTTGTATCTTTTGCACGGAGCCCTTCTTTTTTATAAATGGCATGCTTCTCCCCCAAAGACACGTGCACGCCCACCTGACGCTCGAAGGTTGTGATATCTGAAACGGAACGGTCTTTTGAAAACGCTCGGTTCAATCCCAAGCCCAGCTCACGAATGTACGGCGTCTCATTTGTTTTTACCATCGTGAGAATCTCGTGAAATTCGTCCGGTGCGCCCTCCCCCGCTCCCACAACGAGGCCGTTCTCAATTTGAATTTGAAATGGCTTCAGGATACGGGTTCGAAAATCCATTCCGCCATACCCGAAAATCGAAGCTACTCCGTTTGCACCCGCAAGATCGACTAATTCCGTGAAGACCTCGCCAATCGGGAAGGTGCCTCCCACGTTCGCCATCTCGCGATAATCGCCCGTATTTTTCTTCGCGCCCTCAAACGGGCCTTGATAGATCAGTGTACTACCGTCCTTCGAAATCACTTTAATCTGTTTTGCATCTTGGATCATCTGGGTTAACCGTTCCCCGTGTACACGGTAATAGACCGGATCATAGGCCAACGAATCGATAAAGGCGTCGATCTCCTCTGGCGCCTGAAGACGGTTCAGGTGTGGGTGCTCAATCGTCCGGAGGCCGCGACGGAATAACTCAATCCGCAGACGAAAGGCATCTAAGCGAAAACTGGAAGACTGGACCAGAATGACCAGCTGCCCCGCAACCAACCGATCGATTGCCCGCATGACAACCTCCGGTCCTTCTTCAGGGAAAGAGATAAACGTCGCCCAAGGGATGACTTCGCGATACGCCGCAAGGACTTGCTGCGTCAGAGGGGCGTCTTCGTCGTAAATCACCAGCGCCGTATCCGCTGGCGTACAGGGAAGCGCATGGGTCAGAATGTCACGAATGTTGGCACTGAGCCGGTCGAGAGCAGGCATGGGAGGAAGCATACGCGATTCAACCACGCGTGTATACTCGGAGCATTGATTTACGCTAAACTGGTTTTATATGAAAAAATCGTTCTCTCTGATTGGTGCACTCCTGGGGGTTGGCCTCCTACTCATGGGCGCGGGCTGCACGAACAAACTCGAGGGCGTTTGGGTCTCAGAAAAACCGATCGACGGCTCGATCGTGGAACTTGAGTTCACCAAATCCCGCCTGATTGGTACCGGGGAACGGGTAGATACGGCTGACACGAATAAAAAATCGAGCTTCAAGGTGAGTATGGACTATGTCGTGACGCAGCAACTCCAAAACGTCTCTCAAGTCGCCATCAGCAATCCCGAGGTAAACGTCGCTGGGAACTTGGCGGATGAGAAAACTCAGGTGCAATGGCAAGAACAAGGAAAAGCCTACCTTAACCGATTCAATAGCTTCTCCTTTAGCGTATCAGGGGATGGGAAGACCCTGACGTTGAATACGGCGCGAACAGGTGAAATCCTGTTTAATCGGAAATAGAAGGCTTGTATTTAATGCTCAATGATCTTCACGACTTCGATCAAGCCCCAGATACCCAGCCCGATAAACGCCAGACTCCCAATGAATGAGATCAGCGAGTTCTTTACGGCTTTGATCGTGCGCTCTGGCGAAAGATATAAGAACAAATTCAAGACCATGTGTCCTAAAAAGACCCCTGTTCCGAACCCAAAGACATTTACGATACTGAAGAGTGGGACATAACCCGCGAAGTCATCCATGCCCAGAATAAATGGGATGGTAAACGAGGTCAGAAAGAGGGGCCAAAAGCGCAGCGAGCCTTCTTTCGTCGCCTTCATGTTTGGCAAAATGAATTTCAAGACCGGAGCAACAAGTGCGTTCAACTTACCGAGAACCTTCTCAAGCAGACGGGCGGCCTTCTTCACTCCCGAGAACCCGATCCCATCGTCGGTCACATGCTCAAGACTATCTTCTGCAAGCTTAAAGAGCACCAACGCGGCGAGAAAGACCATCGCGGCGAGCAGCCAGCGTACTTCTTTGAAGAAGGTCCAGACAAGCAAGATCGCCATGGTTCCGAGCGCATTCCCCAAGGCGGTCCCAACTTCGATCGCTATGCGACTCTTCCAATCAGAGTTCTTTTCCATCAACCGTCCGATAAAGATCGCAAAGTCGATCGAGGTTTTGAGGTAAATCGTGAGACCAACCAAAACATCCACCCAACGGATACGAAGCAGGATGTCCGTCGTCGTGATCTGATTAAGGCCGAAAATTTCCAGCCACAACGCCCCTACCAGCACGACGAACACGACAAAGGTTAAGATGAGGGGGAGCACCTGGCGCTTAAAGAGGGAATCGGCCATAGAAAAGGGGTTGATCCTAGTCTACCTGTTACTTCCCAAAAGCGGTATTCGCTGTCATCCTAGGGGGAGCTTTATGACCACCAAAACCGTTCGTCGGTTACCTCAGTTCCTTGGATTCATGTTTCTTTTGATGGGAATCCCCTGTCTGCTTGGAAGCCTTTACTTCGCCGCCGATAGTTACCGCTTAGTGAAAGAGGGAGATCGGGCCGAAGGACGGGTGGTTGAACTCGCTCAACGTCGGGGATCGAAATCTGGCTGGGTGTATGCCCCTGTCTTTCGCTTCGAAACAGCTGGAGGCAAAGCACACGTGATCCAGTCTTCCTCGGCGAGCAATCCCCCTTCGTACGAAGTGGGCGATCGCGTAATGGTTCTCTATCCACCCGGAAAACCAAATGACGCAATCATTCAAGGCTTCTTCGAACTCTGGGGAGCTGCGCTTATTATTGGGAGTGTTGGAGGCGTCATCGGCGGAATTGGTATCTATCTGATTCTTTCATTTATACGCAAACAACAGCTTCAGCGCTGGCTCAAGGAGCACGGACGACGCATTCCAACCGACATCCAAAGCGTAGAGGAAAATCGTTCGATCAAGGTGAATGGACGATCCCCCTTTCGGATCGTTTCCACCTGGAAAGACCCTGCCACTCAAACCTTCCACTATTTTAGAAGTGAAGACTTTTGGGAAAATCCGACACCTGCTCTTGAGGGACGAAAAACGATTGATGTACTGATCGACGTAAGCGATCCAAAAAAACACTGGATGGATACGTCATTTTTGCCATCTTAGGTTGACAAAACCGGGGTTTCCGTGAAAGGGTGGCTTGTCCAAAACAGGACTCAGCGGTACTGGACCGTTGATGCAGAAAGGACAGCTCCCTTGATTGAAGAAGAAGATCTCGAGACAACAGAAACGACCTCTCCTCCACACCGCGCCGATAGCGGCACCACGTCGCTGATCATGACCTACCCTGGCACGGGGGGTCGGGTGATCGGCACACACCACTACGGCACGGGAAGAGGGGCCACGCGTGTCGAGGAATGTCCGCGCGGCGGAGGACGCACCATCACCAACAAGGGCTAACCACAAGCCCTCAACCACACTCGCAACCGACGACACCCCATCCTGTGGGAGTCACTGCTCGGTGCGGGTGTTCGTCGTTTTACTTGCGACTTTGAAACAAAAAGGATAAAAAACCAAAGCACTTGCTCGCTGTTGAGCAATCATGGACGCAATCGACGAAAGATGAGGAATAGAGAATGCAAATCCTTTGGTATGGCATCCTCGACGGGATCGCTGTCGTGCACCTGCACGGCGAGCCGCCCCAGAAGCTGACGATCATCGCCTACGGGATGGATGAGCTGCGGCGCGTTCTCGCCGAGCACGCCCCGAACAACGAGCGTAGCCCCGGCCTCTTCAAGTTGGCCGAAGGCACCATCATGCCGATGCAGAGCACGCAACCGACGCTCGTGATCGAGGGAGACGCCTCCGAAGCACCGAACCTCCTCGCACAGGACGCGGTTCGACTGACGGGCGGCATCTCCATCAGCCTGTTCACCGATGGACCTCCAAACATCATCGAGTGCATGCTCCCCTTCAAGATCAAGGGGGACTCCGGTGCGCTCTGCTTCCACGATGGAAGGGGTGCACATCACATCGTTCTCTTCTACTCCAAGGAGCAGGGACGACGGATCGGGAACGAACGGGCCTGGCTTTCAGCCGCGCACCGCTCCCACTTCGGTGCGCTGCTCGACCGGTGCACTCTGCCCGAAGAGGATGATCGACCGATCATCGACATCACTGGCGCGATTGCGCGCCGCTTCAACTTCGGTCTCGTCGAGGGCAAGATGTCCCTCAAGCCGAAACCGCCTGCAGTCTGCTAGAGAGCCCCTTCGTCTTCCGCGCATCCGCGCAGCAACAGAGCGTGCCATCCAAACCGGACGGTTCTCGCGCTCTCGCTGTCCGGGTGCGCTCTTTGCTTTTCTAGACAATTCGTGACTCACGTCGAGCAGCTCGCCAAAAATAAAAGGTCTCTTTTACTCATGAACTTGCCTTCATACGCTTCCGGATCTTCCTGCTTAAAAATTTCGATTGCTTCTGCAAGCGTGTACCACTCTGCCTTAAAGCCATCCCGGCTCTCCTTTTCTGTAAATGCAGGAGTCCCCTTTTGCCCAATCAGCGTTGCACGATACCCATAAGAGATCTGCTTCAACTTATGCTCTCTTCGATATTCCACGATCTCCCCTATCTCAGAGCCGACCTCTATTTCACATCCGATCTCCTCTAGACATTCTCGTCGTAACGCAGCGATTACTTCTTCCGATAGCTCAATGCCTCCGCCTGGGATTTTATGATAACCGCGTTTTTGGACATGCAGAATGGCAACACGCCCCTCGGTATCGAAAACAACTGCACGGACCGCATGGCGTAATTCGAATCCTTGAGCCTCTTCTTCCGTAACGCCCTCTGGGTTGATCGTGCCAAGCAATTCCATACTACGAGGAGTATAAACAAAAACACTCGCCTGAGCGAGTGTTTTTGCATGGTAGCCCCAGGGGGAATCGAACCCCCATTTACCCCGTGAGAGGGGGTTGTCCTAGCCATTAAACGATGAGGCCGCGTAAGTGAGGCGTTACTCAGGAGTAACGTTCCCACGCTTTGTCTTGTCGCACCAACAACTCCCCCGCTCTGCTTGGTTCGGCCATCAACTCTTTGATGACACGCTCCATGCGAGCGCCGACCGAGTCCAGACGTCCTTCCGAAGCTTTGGCGAAGACGATGTCTCCTGGCTTCATAAAACGCTGAATCCATTGCCCCGCTTCAGGTACATCTTCGAAGGAATGGATACGATCTTCGGTCATTCCATTCGCGAGCGCACCCTCGGCTAAAAGCTGCGCCATCCTACCACATGGGACCAGATGGTCAATGCCCAAACGTGCGGCTTCGGCGCCAATGAAGCGATGCATTCGCTCCGAAGATTCGCCTAATTCGCGCATTTCTCCAATACAAGCAATCTTCCGTTGCCCCTCACGTACCGGCGTCTCTGCGAGGTCACGGAGGCCGGCGAGAACGGCTGAAGGAGAAGCATTGTAGGTGTCGTCGTAGAGCGTCGTACCTTTGATCCCTGGGATGATACGTGCTCTTCCTGGATACGGCTGGAAGTGCTCTGTAAAGCCGCGATACTCTTCTGGCTTGAAATCGAGCGCGATTGCCACAGCTAACGCTGCCCCAACGGCATAGGCTGCAGATCGTCCAAATACTCCCGGGATACAAAACGTTTCTTCTCGCTGCAAGACACGAAATCGCATCTGGAGACCCGTCGGCATCTCCCCATGATCCGTCGTCTTCGTGACGACCTTATGTTCCAACAGATGAATATCTGCCCCGTCCGCTTCTCCGAACGTCAGGCACTGCGCGGCGGTTGCGTGACGCATCGCGAAGACACGACGATCGTCTGCGTTCAACACCACCGAACCCTCGGGGCGCGTACGTGCGACCGGCTTCGTCTCTTCTTCGACCAAGGCTTCCGCCGAAGGGAAGTTCGAGGTATGAACAGGCGTCAGCCCTTCATTGTCGGGCATGACGGCGCTCACAACAGCAATGTCAGGCGTGAGAAGATCGAGGAGGTAGTCGAGGTCGTTTGGTTTGTCGGCGCCGATCTCAAAGACAAAGGTTTTGATGCCGAGCCGTTTAAAGCCAGAGCCATAGACGAATGCATCTTTCAGCAAGCGGAACCAGGCACCAACCGAACGGCTTGGGGCATCGTGACCAAACACCGTAAGCGGAACGCCCAGCTCATTATTGTAGCTTTTTGGAGACACACGAAACGGCGCACTGTGATCATGGCAAGCTAGCATCGCTCCGATTGCGCGCTTGGTAGTCGTCTTCCCTACCGCCCCGCTCACCGTGATGACGAAGGGGCGTTCTCTTTGCAACACCTTTTTCGCCTGCTGTCCCAACCAATGTTCGAGAGATGTCTGGAGACTCATAGATACCTATCGTAGAAAATTAGGGAGTTTTCGGCAACGGACGTTCTGGCTCGATCTGGAAATAGGTCATCAAGAACTGGGCGATCTCGCCAAATATAGGAGCGGCGGATGATTCGGCGTATTGGACCGTCTTTGGCTTCTCCACCTTCACGATCATCGCAAACTTCGGATGGTCGGCAGGGGCATACCCCGCGAACGACCCAATCGTGACGTCTGGCGGCAAGTAGCCACCCCCTCTTGGGTTTGGAACCTGGGCCGTCCCCGTCTTTCCGGCAACATAATAGCCAGGAACACCCGCCCGTTTTCCATGCCCCTTTTCAACGACGTTTACCAGCATCCCCGTGACGAGTCTCGCCGTCCGCGAGCTCACCACTTCACGCACCGGCTCTGGCTTGGTCTTTGTGCTAACACCATCTCGAATGATTTCCTGAACGATGTACGGCTTCATGAGCGTGCCGTTATTCGCGAGCGCCGCATAGCCTGCTACCAGCTGAAGTGGCGTTGTCGTTATCCCTTGCCCGAACGAAGCTGTTGCGGCGAAAATTGCCCCTCTCTTTTCTAAGCTCGCGATCGTCCCTTTTGTTTCAGATGGAAGTTCAATTCCCGTCTTCTCTCCAAACCCAAAGCGCTTTACGTAGTCACGGAAGTTTTCACGGCCCACTAAGCGTTGAACAAAAATTGTACCCGTATTCAAAGACATCTCTAAGACCTTAATCATCGATTGCGTTCCGTGCGCGAGTTTGTCCGAGTTCCGGATTTTGAAGTTGTCGATCTCTTCCACCCCTTTGTCGACGTAGACCGTCTGGGGACTGATCTTCCCCGACTCAATTCCGGCCGCCATCGTGAACGCCTTAAAGATGGACCCTGGCTCATACGGAGTGAAGGTCGCGGGATTATTCAGAAGACCAACGTCTTTGATCTTCCCCACGTCACCAGGCAGGAAGTTTGGGAAGGAGCACATTCCAAGAACCGCTCCCGTTTCTGGATTGAGGACAATCGACGTCGCCGACTCTGCCTCAAAGCGTTTCACCGCTTCTTCCATCTTCGTGCACAGGAACTGCTGAATGCTTCGATCAATCGTCAACACGACATCCGCTCCATTCTTTGGCTGCTTCACGGTTGCCTGCCCAAACGCTAAGCGCCGACCTAGTGCATCCCGCTCCCCTTCGATCATCCCGGGTTCTCCCGCTAAGGCGACGTTTTCATAACTCTCAATCCCATACCGACCTTCGCGAATATTCTCATCATTTACCACCGTATACCCAATCAGCTGTCCGCCCATCCCTGTTTCTGGATAGAGGCGCGCCGATCCACGCGCGATCCACACCCCACGAATCTTTTTCTCCCGAATCTTTTCTACATTCTCAAACGGAATATCTTTGGCGAGTGGCAGATACGCAGAACTACTCGCGGCAGTGAAACGTGCCAGCAGTTCTTCCTTCGGCTGACCGAGCAAAAGACCCACCTCTTCGGCAACCACGCTCTTATCCTTCATTTCGCGTGGGGCAGCGAACAGGTTCCAGGATGGTCGATCTTTGGCGATCGGGTAGAGCTTCTGGTCCCACTGATCACGGACATAGATTGTGCCACGGCTTGGTTCCAGCGAGGCCTTCATATCATGCTGATCAGACGCCAAAAGCTGATAGACCGCATGCTCCATTACCTGGAGCTGAAAGAAACGCGCAACTAACAATAACGCCAACAAAACACAGCCAACCTGAACCACCCGGATACGCCCAGAAAATGGAAGAACCGTTTCGCGCGGGCGAAACGTCGGTCTAGCGAGTCGAGCCGTGCTCGTGAGTCGAAGGGGCTGCGCCATTCTCGCCTATAATAGCACATTCAAGCTCTGCAATCTTCTCCTGCATCACCTCTTTGGTGTGTGCTTCTAAGTTTAAACGAATGAGTGGCTCCGTGTTCGAGGTACGAACGCTAAACCACCAATCCTTTTCGGGCTGAGCTGGATCACGAAACTCATAACGCAGACCATCGATCATACTCACCGCACTCGCCTGAGCGGCATAGGTCGAACGAATACGATCCAAGACAGAAACAGCAGGCTCTACCAAATGATAGTTCTTCTCACCTGAGTGATGGTACCGACGAAGCGGTTTCCACAAGGCTGAAAGTGGCTGATTCGATTTTTGGAGCAAGCCTAAGAACAGAAGCAGGGCGTATTCGCTCGCCTCGCAGTTTGCGAACTGGGAAAAATAGAAATGCATCGAGAGCTCACCCGCAAAGAGCGCACCCGCTTCCCGCATTTGTTTCTTGATATGCGCGTGCCCTACCCGGCAGAGCTCTGCCCGTCCGCCCGCTTCACGAATCGTTTCCGGAACAGACCACGAACAACGCAAGTCATAGAAAACCAACGCATCTGGCGCTGAAGGTAAAAGCTCTTTCGCCAGCAACGCGGTCAGCATGTCCCCGGGAACAATCTCACCCGTCTCATCCACCACCCCGATCCGATCGCCATCGCCATCGAAGGCAAAACCCGCCAGCGCCCCCTCGGTCACTACTCGCTTCTGGAGCTCGGCCAGTGTCGAGACATTCAGTGGATTGGCTTCGTGGTTCGGGAATGACCCATCCAGCTCCCAATAGAGAGGAATGACTTCCAGCGCCGGGAACCGTTCACACAGGGACGGGAGACTAAACCCCGCCATCCCGTTCCCCGCATCAATCACAATCTTCAGGGACCGAGGGGGTAAGGCCTTGAGGGCGACTCCTCGATCCGGGAGCTGTTCGACCACCGCCGACAGGTACCGCTCCAAAGCCGTCTCCACCTTTTGGCAGGTCCCCGCCAGTGACGCGTCGGTGGACGGGATCGAGTTCACGAATGAACTATATTCTTGTTCATTAGTCACAAAGGCATCCCGAATCCCTTCCATCCCAGAGCCAAATCCGATCGGAACGGCCTGTTTACGGCATAATTTGAAGCCATTATAGGCCGATGGATTATGGGACGCCGTAATCATGACTCCCAAGTCTACCTCCGGATTTTGTGTTAATGCAGCATAGAACACAGTTGTTGTACAAAGACCGATGTCGAGGCAGTCGATCCCCTTCGCCCGGAGGACCCGGATCAGACGCTCGGCGAAGACCGGGGAAGACTCACGCATATCGAACCCGACCAAAGCCGTCTTTGGCCGGACAACCTCCTCCAAGGCGCAGGCCAGCTTTTCGGCAAACGGGGGGTCGATCTCTACTCCAACCAGCCCACGGATGTCGTAGGACTTAAACGGGGATGACGGGTGGGCCATATATAGGTATGATAACAGTACTATGATACTCCTTTGGATTCTACTCGGTGCCATCGTCCTTATTGGTCTGTGGGTGATGAGTGCCTACAACGGTCTGATTCGTTTGCGTAACCAGGTGGAAGAAGGCTGGTCCGATATCGATGTTCAGCTCAAGCGTCGCTACGATTTGATCCCTAACCTGATCAATACCGTGAAGGGCTATGCCACTCACGAATCGAAAGTGTTTGAAAACGTCTCCGCTGCTCGCAGTGCCGCGATGGGCGCCAAGACACCTGCTGATCGTGAACAAGCAGAGAACATGCTGACCGGTACCTTGAAGACCTTGTTCGCCGTGAGTGAAGCCTACCCAGAACTTAAGGCTAACGAGAACTTCTTGAAGCTTCAGGACGAACTCTCCGACACAGAAAATAAGATCCAAGCCGCCCGTCGTTTCTACAACGGCATGGTCCGCGACTTCAACACCAAGCTCCAGGTCTTCCCAACCAACATGATCGCGAACAAGTTAGGCTTCACCGCCCGCAGCTTCTTCGAGATCGAAAACGAAACCGAACGCGTCAATCCAACCGTCCAGTTCTAATCCCCTCTCCTCTTCTCAGGCACGATGTATAACCAAATTGCCTCCAACCAAAGAAAGAGCGCCCTCCTCATTGCCTTGTTCGTCGGTGTCTGCGCAGGCGCAGGCTATGCCTATGGCTATGTAAACGGCTCCGGAATGGGCGGGTTATTCCTGGCGCTCATGGTATCGCTTGGCTACACCGCCTTCAGTTGGTTCTTTGGCGACAAGCTGGTTCTTTCCTCGACGGGAGCGGTTGAGATCAAAACACGGGAACAGAATCCCTACATCTGGAACCTGGTCGAGAATCTTTCGATCGCCTCGGGTCAGCCCCTGCCGCGGATGTATCTCATCCAGGACAATGCGCTGAATGCCTTCGCGACGGGTCGCGATCCAAAACACGCATCGATCGCCCTAACGACCGGCATCGTTCAAGCCTTAGAGAATGAAGAACTTGAAGGGGTTATCGCCCACGAACTGTCCCACATAAAAAACGAAGATACGAAAGTGATGCTGCTCGCCGCAGTGCTGGTCGGCGTGCTCAGCCTCTTTGGAGACTGGATGTTCCACGGAGCATTCTTTGGGCGACGAAGCGATCGTGAAGATCGCGGCAATTTGGGCCAGATCCTCATGATTGCCGGGATCGTCTTTATCATCCTGTCCCCCATCATCGGCCAGCTCATCAAGCTCGCCATCAGTCGTCAGCGAGAATACCTGGCGGATGCGAGCGGCGCTCTCCTGACACGCTACCCGGAAGGTCTAGCCCGTGCTCTGGAAAAGATTCAAACCTCGGCCACCCCCGTATCAAAGAGCTCAACGGCCACGGCCCACCTCTGGATCTCCGATCCAAAAGGCTCTTCTCACTCGATCAGCCACAGCATCAGCAATCTCTTCTCCACCCACCCACCGGTCGAAGATCGCATTAAACGTCTGCGCACGATTTCCTAACCTGTATGTTTCAAGCTGAACTCATTACCCGCTTCACCAACCACCTGAAGGAGGTTCTGCAAAAGTCCCTCTCTTTTGCGTTACAACAAGGTCGTGGAACCCTTGAAGCGGGCGATCTATTGATTGGCCTGCTCCAAGAACGTGGCTGTATTGGGGGCGAACTCCTAACCAAAGCGGGTGTCTCACGCGAACAAGCCGAACAGCATTTCACCGGAACCAAGCTGACGGCGGGATCGGGCAAAGCCGGCTCGATTGCGCTCGACCTTTCCCAAGACGTGAAGCACATCCTCGAGAAGAGCGTTCTCACTGCTCATTTCCATGAGCACAAATATATTGGAACGGAACACCTCCTCTTTGCGCTGCTCGATCTCCCGATCGAAAGCTTGAGTGTATTTTTCCGCGCGCAAAACGTCAGTGCGATCGTTCTCCGTGGACAGGTGGTCAATGTCTTGAAGTCCACCTCCCGCTTCCCTGATGTCGCCAAGCACCTAGATCAGGAGCAGGACCAGGAGGAAGGGGCGCCCGAGGAAGCTGATGGAACAACCCACCGTGCCAAGGAAAAGAAACCGAAAGCGCTCGAGATCTTTGCACGTGAACTCTCCGATCCAAAGCATGCCGACCTGCTCGATCCCGTTATTGGCCGTGAGCAGGAAATTAGCCGTGTGACGGAAATCCTGTGTCGCCGTACCAAGAACAACCCAATTCTCTTGGGAGAACCTGGTGTCGGAAAAACGGCGATCGCAGAAGGCCTCGCGAAGCTCTTAGCGAAAGGCGACGTCCCACCCGCGCTCAAAGGCAAGCGTCTGTTCGCGATCGACTTGGCGCTCTTGATCGCCGGCACGATGTACCGCGGAGAATTTGAAGCGCGTCTAAAGCAGTTGATCGATGAAGCCAAGGAAGATCCAAGTGTGATTCTCTTCATTGATGAGATTCATACAATCGTAGGTGCAGGGTCCACTTCCGGCTCGATGGATGCGGCCAACATGCTGAAGCCCGCGCTCGCCCGTGGCGAAGTCCGCTGTATCGGTGCGACCACCTGGAATGAATATAAGAAGTTCATCGAACCGGATGCGGCACTTGAGCGTCGCTACCAACCGGTAGACGTACCTGAACCAACCAAGGAAGCGACACGTCAGATCTTGAATGGCCTGAAGAGTCGCTACGAGAAACACCATAACGTCAGCTACCACGCTGAAGCCTTGGATGCGGCAGTACGCTTAGGCGAACGCTATCTGACAGATCGCTTTTTCCCGGACAAGGCGATTGACCTGCTGGACGAAGCTGCTGCTCACGTCAACAATCGCCGAACCGAGGCAAAACCCGTCAAAGGCAAGTCGAAGGCGAAGGTCCAACCCATCATCGTCCAAGCGTCCGACATCGCCTCGGTTGTCTCTCGTCTCTCACGCGTACCACTGACCTCTATCCTATTAGCCGAACGAGAAGCGTTGCGCGGATTAGAGGGTCGTCTGAAGACCGCCGTTCTGGGACAAGAAAAAGCCATCCAAGCCGTATCTGAAGCCGTTCAGCGTGCACGTTTAGGACTATCTGATCCACGTCGTCCAAAGGCCAGCTTCTTATTTGTTGGTCCTTCAGGCGTTGGTAAAACCGAGCTCGCTCGCGTTCTCGCGAAAGAGCTCTTCGGTAAAGAAGATGCGCTCCATCGGCTTGATATGTCTGAGTTCTCCGAAGCCCACACGGTTTCCAAACTCCTTGGCTCCCCTGCTGGCTACGTGGGCTACCGTGAACAGAATCGCTTAACAGACACCTTACGCAAGCGTCCAAACAGCGTGCTCCTCCTCGATGAGTTCGAAAAAGCGCACCCGGACGTCCAGCATCTCTTGCTTCAAATCTTAGAGGAAGGTCAATTGACTGACGGGACGGGTAAGAGCGTCTCACTCCGCAACGCCTACGTCGTCGTGACGAGCAATGCCGGAGCAGACCTGATGAAGCGTGGCTCCCTTGGATTCGGAGATGCGGCCACAGCCGATACCTTCGAAGCGCGTGTCCAGGAACAACTCAAAGACCGCTTCCGGCCAGAACTCTTGAATCGGTTTGATCGCATCATTGTCTTCAAGCCGCTCGGGAAGGATGCAATTGAATCCTTAGTGCGACGTGAAACCCAAATCATTCTCGAGCGCGCCAAGGAATCGCACGAGATCAACTACCGCGTCTCCCAGGAAGTCTTCACGTGGCTCACAAACCAAGC
>CAZRJW010000026.1:0-12029 GCA_964600845.1 uncultured Gammaproteobacteria bacterium
TCCTCGCATTGGATCTGAAAAACAGAGATCTGATCCGAGGACGTTGCATTTTTAGGAATATTTTAGTATAACTTGGCCACTCGCGAATGGAATTGGCCATAGCGCGGGAAGAAAGGTGAATAGGATGACGCAGATATTGACCCCGCTGGAGCTCGCCGGTTGTATCGAGCACCGGGCTGAGGGGGCTCTGACGCGCGATCGCGTCGAGAAGCTCTGCCGAGAGGCGGATGAACTGGGGTTCGGGGCGGTCTCTGTGCCGTCTGCGTGGGTGTCTTTCGCGAGACGCTCACTACTGGGTACGAGGGTGAAGCTGTCGACAACGATCGGATTCCCCTACGGGGATCAGCAACCGCGAGCCAAATTCGAAGAGGCGCGCGCGGCAGTGGAGCTCGGAGCTTCCGAGATCTCGTTCATGCTGAACGACACGTATGCCCTGGATGGGCCTGAGTCGTTGTGGCAGGAACAGCGCAATCTCCAGGGGGTGATCCGGGCCTGCTGCGAGATCCGTTCGACCACCATGAAGGTGTTGATCAACGTGACAACACTGACGCGAGACGAGTTCGCTCGATTGGTTCTGATGGTTCTCGAGACGCACGTGGACTTCATCGGGATCTTCAGCGCATCGGATGGTCGTCATAACATCGGCATCGATCCCATTGACGGCCTGCGGCCTCTCATCGGTAATCAGGCGAACATCCTTGTCTGGAACGACGAACTCGATCAGATGAAGGACGGATCGAGCGAAGGACCGATCGATGTTCGTCACGGGTTCGCCCTCAGCTTCTTGGAGCACGGGGCGAAGCGTCTCGTCACGACGCGCGGACCGGGCATCCTGCACACAGCCAGGCAGCTCGCGGCGCGCACGGGCTGAGCGCTCAACGACAACAGAACAGGAGGACTTCCAGCGGGAAGGTCGGACAGCGGTTCTCGCGGTCCCACCGCCCGCTGTTTGATTTTCCCGCCTCTTTACCTCCCTCCTTTTCCCCGTTATATTGGCTCCGTTATGCAATCTTTCATTAAGCAATTTCCAGAGCTGGTAGGGCAATCGGTTGAAATTAAAGGCTGGTCCTTCAATGTCCGCTCCAGCGGATCCTTGGTTTTCCTCGAGATGCGCGATGGCTCTGGCTTCGTCCAGGCAGTTGTTTCAAAGAAAGGTGTCGATGAGGCCTCGTGGGAGGCGGCGAGCAGCGCGACCATCGAGTCCTCTGTGATCGTCGAAGGAACGGTGGCGAAGCATCCAAAATTGGAAGGGGTGTTTGAGTTACAGGCGACAAAAGTGACGTTGCTCCAAAAAGCAGAGGAATATCCGATCGGCAAAAAAGAACACGGTCCAGAATTCTTGTTTGACCAGCGCGATCTCTACCTTCGTTCAAAAACGCCTTGGGCCGTCTTGCGTATTCGTGATCGCGTGTTCTTCTCGATCGAACAGTTCTTCCATGAGGAAGGCTTCATCCGGTTTGATACGCCTATTATTCAGCCAACGAGCTGTGAGGATACGACGCAGTTGTTCACGGTCAATTACTACGACACGCCTGCCTACTTGTCCCAATCAGGACAGTTGTATAGCGAAGCGGGGATTATGTCTTTTGGAAAAGTCTTCGACTTCGGTCCCGTGTTCCGCGCCGAGAAGAGTAAGACACGTCACCACCTGTCAGAGCTCTGGATGATGGATGCTGAGATGGCGTTCCATGATCAGGCGATGAACATGGATGTACAGGAACGCATGATCAAACGGATCGTGAAGGATGTACTTGAGCAGTGCCAGGAAGAGTTGAAGATTTTAGAGCGGAATACAACGATTCTCGAACGTCTCGTCAACGAGCCCTTCGTTCACCTCAAACACATCGAAGCAAAACGCATTTTGAAAGAGGAAAAGTTGATTAGTGAAGAAGCCTACTCCAACGAAGGGTATCTCTTGGATGATATGTCGACGGAAGAAGAGATCGCGCTGGGAAATAAGTACCAGCTACCTGTCTTCATCGAAGATTATCCTGCGGAAATCAAATCGTTCTACATGAAGCGCTTCACGGATGAGGGTGGTGTGCTTCGTGCCCAGTGTGCTGATTTGATTGCTCCAGAAGAAGGGCGTGAGATCATCGGCGGTAGTCAGCGTGAAGAGAGTTACGATTTGTTGAAGAAAGAAATCGTCGATCGTAACTACCCACTAGAGCAATACGAGTGGTATTTGAACACGCGTAAATACGGCAGCGTGCCACACAGCGGCTTCGGGATTGGTCTTGAGCGAACGGTGCGCTGGATCTGTGGCATGCATCACATTCGTGAAACGATTGCCTTCCCACGCATGCTAAACCGCATGGCACCATAAATGCCGACAGAAAAATAAAGATGTTATACTAGACACCGTATGCTTCCCAAGCGTCCGGTGTCTTGTTTAGTGTTGCTTATGGTGCCGGTTGGACTCGTGCTTTTGCTTATCGTTCTCGCGACCTATGGGTTGAAGTTTTTTCTTCCACCTGACGCATTCTCGGTTCGGGAACAGGCGGTGACGGACCAGGTTCAACAGCCGCAAGCGGAAACACTAAACGTCTCCCGTCTGCCCGCATCTGTTCCTACGTCTACACAGATTCTGCTCGCTACCGCTTCGTCTGATGCGCGAAAAGAAAAGATTTTTTTGGTAGAGCACTCTGGAGATCTGACAGAGCAGGCGTCTCCCGCTGGTTTTCGGCCAGAGCAGTGGAAGACGGATGGGATTGTGCTGACGCCACCCGACGAATCGGTGACGAGTTCGCCATGGCGGATCACGGGCAATGGCTGGAATATCCCCCTTCGTACGCGGAGTGGGGCAAAGTGGCAGGATCCGGTGATCATGGGGGCGTTTTCGAGTGGTCGGCTCGCGATTGTTGCCTATCGTACTCAGCGCGCCTTGCTGTCCGTGAGTCGAGCGGGGGATATTCAGGTGGTTGAGGTTCTGGATGACACGTTAGCTCCGCTCACCGTTCAAGGAACGCATGCCTGGTTCGTACGTACCAAGCCAACAGAGGAAGTGTCTTTAGATCAGCTGCCAACCGGACCAAGTTACCTCATTCAATTATCGGAGCGGGGGACGAGTTCGACGATTGCCCAGGACCCCGCCCTGATTCTGGAACTCATTCCGAGTCCAAATCCATCTACCCTCGCGTACTTGAGCTCGGATGGATCGTTGGTGATCGTCTCAGGCAGTGGCATTAACAGCGACATCAAAGGGTGGCGACCACAGGCATGGCTGGATGATCGCTATCTGCTTGTATCACGGGGCAAAGTCCTGGGCTGGGTGGATCGGACGAATCCAAAACGAGTGAATCTCTACACAGAGCTCCCAGACCTGATTCGCGGAGTCTCGGTATCCACGGTCTCTTCTTAATCTGTGCTAAAATAGGTCCATATGAACGCTTCTTCTTCGTCCCTTCCTACGGGTTGGATCACTGTCTGGATTGCGCTGGGTGTGGTTGCTCTTGGAGTTTTTATTGCCTTGCCTCTCGCCGTTTCGCAGAAATCACAAAAAGAATTTGTGCGTTTTCAAGCATGTGCCACAATGACGCAGCGAACAAACTGTGAACCATCACTTGCCTGGGCCATGAATGGCTGGTCGTTGGCAAAAGCCACTTCTACACTAAGTATTCCTGATGTTGTAGCTACATCAACAACACCCAGCGTTACTACACCAGAGTTTTATACGTCATCTTCGCCTATAGAAAAGTCGCTTATTTCAGGATTTACGATAAATTCAATCGATGTTGAGGAGCTGGGTGCCCGTGCAGTCATGCAGAAATTTAAAGCAGGACAGTCACTCGATGTTCGCGTGTCTTTAAAAACAGAATCGCTTCATACAGTGTCAGCGAACATTGTGCTAAGTGAAATGCCTGATGATCGTGCAACAACGAATATCACAAAAAATTTATCTCGATCAAAAGAAGATCGTTCGATGTATTCGGCTGAAGTTAGTATTCCGGCGGACTGGGTCCGTAATTCTGATCAACCGGGTGCGCTCATGATTGTTACGATCAAAGATGCAGCAGGGAAGACTGTCCAAGAGGAGCGGCTTACGCTGGGGATTACTCGATAACCGCCAAATTGCTCTCCGTTCTCCCATATGGTGAGATACGGAGGCACTATTATTGCTTTTCTTCTATGCAACGAACCATGATTCGCGAGACGGTAGGCCAGGTTGGCGAGACCGTGCTGATAAAAGGCTGGGTTCAGACCCGCCGAGATATGGGGAAGCTCGCGTTCTTGGATATGCGCGATCGTTCGGGCATTGCGCAGGTTGTGCTCGTACCCGCTGAGTTGTCCGAAACAGCCCGCGAACTCATGAAGGACTTACGTTCAGAGTATTGTATTTCAATCACGGGAATCGTGAAGGCGCGTGGGGAAAAGCAAATCAATCCAGATCTTCCAACGGGAACGATTGAAATTTTGGCAAAAGATCTTGAGATTCTAAACGCCTCAAAAGCGTTGCCATTTGAATTAGAAAACACGATTGGCATCAACGAAGAATTGCGCTTGAAGTATCGCTATCTCGATTTGCGTAGTCGGCGCATGGTGAAGAACTTGGAGTTACGCGATCAGATCATCCGTTTCTTCCGAACATTTTTGCACGGCGAAGGCTTTACCGAAATCGAAACACCTGTCTTGACCAAAGGTACGCCAGAAGGCTCACGCGAATACCTCGTGCCATCTCGTTTGCATGAAGGTCAATTCTACGTGTTGCCTCAGTCGCCACAACAATTCAAACAGCTGTGTATGGTCGGTGGCCTTGAACGCTACTTCCAGATTGCACGCTGTTTCCGCGATGAAGATCAACGCGGCGACCGTCAGCCAGAATTTACCCAGCTCGATCTTGAGATGTCGTTTGTGACGCAAGAGGACGTGTTGGCCTTGAACGAGCGCATGATGATCGAAATGGTCAAATCAGTTTCCCCAGAGAAACACATCACTCAGGTTCCATTTCCACGCATCAGCTATCGCGAATCCATGGAGAAGTATGGGAACGACAAGCCGGATTTGCGCGTAAACAAAGAAGATCCAAACGAATTAGCATTCTGTTGGATCGTGGACTTCCCGATGTTCGAAACGGATGGCGAAGGGGGGATCCAGGCCGCGCATCACCCATTCTGTATGCCGAATGCCGAAGATCTGCACCTGCTCGAAACAGAACCGCTCAAGGTCCGCGCTGCCTCCTACGACTTAGTATTGAACGGCTACGAACTATCGTCTGGTTCGATTCGTATCCATCAGCGTGAATTGCAGAACAGAATATTCCAGTTGCTCGGCTTGCCAGATGAACTGATTCAAGCGCGCTTTGGTCACATGTTGGAAGCGTTTGAATTTGGCGCCCCTCCGCATGGGGGCATGGCTCCGGGGATCGATCGCATCGTGATGATCCTGGCTAACGAGCCAAACATCCGTGAAGTGATTGCCTTCCCAAAAACGGGAGATGCGCGTGATCCATTGATGGGAGCACCTTCTCCGATTGAAGAGAAGCGTCTCTTTGAAGCGCATATCGCTCTCAGCCTACCCAAAAAGGCCTAGTCTACCCATGTCCTTTGCCGTCCGACTTGCCGCATTTGAAGGTCCTTTGGACCTTCTTTTGCAGTTAGTGGAGTCGGCGAAGCTTGAGATCACGGACGTTTCGCTGATTGAAGTCACCGAACCATTCCTCACACATCTCGAAGCGCATCGCTCAGAAATTCCAACGGAAGAGCTCGCGGACTTCTTGGTGATCGCGGCGAAGCTCGTGTATTTGAAATCAAAAGCGCTGTTACCAACCTTGATTGATCCCGCGCTTGAAGAAGGACCAGACCTCGCGTCGCAATTGCGCGCCTATCAGGTCTTCGCCGCCGCGGCGAAGCAGTTTGCAGAGCGTCTCCGGACCGGCGTGGGTGCGTATAGTCGTTCAAAAGCGATGCTACCGATCATCAACCTAGAAACATCGTTGCCCACGTCTTGCACAGCGGAAGTCCTGCAAACAACCTACCTGAGTTTGATTAAGCGTTTGCAGCCCATCCTACGCCTTCCAAAGATTGCGATCGAACGTGTGGTGACGATTGAAGAAAAGATGTCCTCTCTCGTGTTGCGTGTAAAAGGGGCGATGCGTGTCTCGTTTCATCGCTTCTTGGCCGATTCAGAATCAAAGATGGAGGCGGTTGTCTCATTTCTAGCCTTGTTGGAATTGCTGCATCGGCATGAAATCACGATTGAACAACCGCAGCTTTTTGCTGACATTCATGTGTCGTCCTCCACTTAACCTGTATGAACTCTCCCGATCGAAGAATTGAAGCCGTCTTGTTTGCGGTCGCACGCGCCCTGTCCTTCAGAGAATTGGCGACGATCCTTGAGTTGTCGGTAGATGAGGTCCGTGAAGCGACAAACGTCCTTCAGGAACGTTTACGGACGTCAGAGGCGGGATTGCAGCTTGTCATGCAGGGGACGGAAATGGAGCTCGTGACGCACGGAGAGCTTGGGGAGGACGTTCGACGCGCGGTGAAGCAGGAGGCGGCATCAGAGCTTTCGAAGGCGGCGCTCGAAACCTTGGCGATCTTGGCGTATCGCGGGCCACTGACCCGACCTGAGATCGAACAGGTCCGTGGAGTCCAGTCCGCCATGATGATTCGCAACTTAATGGTCCGCGGCTTGGTCGAACCCCACACGGATGAACGCTTGGGCCAGCCGACCTATTGCGTCACCTTGAACTTCTTCAAGCAGCTGGGATTGCCTTCGGTGGAGAGTCTTCCGGACTACGAAACGTTGCGTCATTCTCCGACGGTGGTTCAAATCCTCGACGAGATGACCGCTCCGAAGGTATCATAGGCCCTATGTTCGCCGAGTCCTTTATCACGTTGGGCGCCCTGCTCGCGCTCCAAGTCCCCCTGGCTCGAGACCTGCCAACGGCGATCGCTGCTGTTGATGCCCTGCCTGCGGCGCGCTACGTGGCTCCCATGGCCCCCGTTCCTCGGAAAACCGAGATTGAGCGCTTGGGAATTGCTGTCTCGGCACAGTCCGCGAGTGTCATCGATGTCGCGACTGGACGCGTCCTGTTTGAAAAAGAAGCCAACAAACCACACCCAATCGCGAGCTTAACCAAACTCGCGACCGCGATGACGGTGCTGGATGATCGTCCCGACATGAAGGAGATGCTCACAATTTTGCCGGAAGACGACCCTCGTGAAGGAAAGACTGTGCTGCCGATTGGGGGAAAATTCACACGGGAAGAATTGTTCCATGCGCTTTTGATTGGCTCCGTAAATACGGCAGGGAATACCTTAGCGCGTACATCCAAAGGGGGAATGACCGGATTCGTGGAACGCATGAACGCAAAAGCAAAGGATCTTCATTTGTTGCAAGGAAAGTTTGTTGAGCCCACCGGTCTTGAACCCGACAACCAAGCGTCGGCGCGCGACGTAGCGATTTTGTTGCGTACCGCGTTGTCCTATCCAGAGATCCGCGAAACGACAGAGCGCTCGGCCCTCACGCTGCCGAACCGCCTCACCGGAAAGACGATCGAGGTGAATTCAACCAACTTATTGCTCGGCTCTTTTTTGAACAAGAATCCGTATCGGATCGTTGCGGCGAAGACAGGCTCACTTCCGGAGGCTGGCTACTGTTTGGCTCAAGCCACCCGTAAAGAAGGTTCCGGTGAAATCATCGCCGTCGTCCTCGGAAGCACAGACCACTTTGTCCGCTTCCAAGACGCCAAAGCCCTAACCTTCTGGGCCTTCGACGCCTTCACCTGGCCCACCCCCATCAGCGCCCGTCTCTCAACCAAGCAATAATCTCCCCACCTTGCCAGGATCCCAGCTGATTGTTAGACTCGTGACCGTATTTGTTTGTCATACTTGCGCAGCGTAGCGAAGCAAACCGGAGGCATGTTGCAGACCCAAGTGAGCCTGGTAGCAACCAGGTGAACGGGTGGTCAGCAACATAGGCCGAGGAGGCGGGATAGCTCAATCGGTTAGAGCGCGGGACTCATAAGCCCGAGGTTGGCAGTTCGATTCTGCCTCCCGCTACCAACAAACCCATCGGAGAAATCCGGTGGTTTTGTTTATGCGCGGGAGCCGTATGTAGGAACACGCCCGTGGACAAACAGACGTTTGTCCGGCCGGGCGTGCTGAGGAGGGGATCAGCCCTTCTTAGGGATGGGCTGAGGGGGAGTCGAGAAGACGTACTTCAGCTCCGGAAAGTCGATCACGAGCTCGCGAAGAAACTCTTCACGCTTCTTGCTACTCTCATTCTCCGACCGCCATTCAGCGAGGGCCCAGTGGAGGTAGCCGATCACGAGCTCACGCTGCTTGGGCTTGGTCTTGGGCGGAGGAGCGGGGAGCGTGGCGGGCCGTCCAGACCGTTTATCCTTGAATCGAGGGACTCGCGCAGGCGGCGGAAGCGGCGGGATGTTCACCGCGACCATGCTGGGAGGCGCGACCGGCGGGATCGTCTGGACCTCCTCCGGAGCGAGATCGACAACCTCTTCTTCCTGAGGCGCGGGCGCAGGTGCAACGAGGGCCTGACGAGTTGCGTTGGACGGTGCGGCGCGTGGGACGCGCGGTGGCGGACGATGGGTCTTCGGCTTAGCCATGGAGGACTCCTTCTTGGTGATCTATCCGTGTCTTGCAGGCTAGCGCGATCCGGCGGGAGTGTCTAGCAGCTTTTGATATATAAATTTCACTGAATGTAGCCAAAAAGTAGACATATGCGTTGAGTCACTCATAGAAAAATGCTATTCTCTTGGCATCAGATCGATATGTTTCTCACGACCCATGCGTTGATCGGTGCCCTCGTTGCGAACCAGTTTCCCCATCACCCGCTCATTTCTTTTGCCTGTGGAATGGCCTCGCATTTTTTGACGGATATCATTCCGCATGGAGATTCAAAGCTCTATAAAGATTACGTCGCAGGCTCAAAAAAGAAGGTGCGAAAAGCAGTCGCCTACGTCATGATCGATGGGATCGTGGCTATTTATACGGTCCTTTTTCTCCTTAACGCAGGACTTCCTTCGGACAAGCTTACTCTGACACTTGGGATTGCGGGTGGAGTCCTACCTGACTTATTGGTCGGAATCTACGAAGTGACACGTATTCCTGGCTTGCGCTGGTTTCATCGGTTGCATTTCTTTTTCCACAACCTCGTGACCTCACGCAAAGGGGACGTGGCCTTCCGTTCAGGGCTCGCGATTCAATTTAGCTTGCTCGCCTTGGTTTGCGTTCGATTATTCTACTAAGACGGGCCGCGATTGACGGTCATAGCCAAGTTCGGTAGGATACGGCGAAGTTGCAATGTAGCGGGGTAGAGCAGCCAGGTAGCTCGTCGGGCCCATAACCCGAAGGTCACCGGTTCAAATCCGGTCCCCGCAACCAAGAAAAACACATCGTGAAAGCGATGTGTTTTTCTATTGGTGCAAAACACCGCATACATACGCAGACACCCTCACCAGAAAGGCGCAGAGTGCTGCGGCTGGTGAGGGTGTTCTAGTGACTGCCTACGATGGACGTAGGAGCCAGCTGGTAGAGTCGAATGAGTGCGTCGATGATTTGCCAGGCCTCATCGTCGCTCACGGTGATGTCCCTTTCTTTGTTGGGTCTACCCGACAAGAGCTCCGTGATCTCTTCGAGACGGTTGGGCCCACGGTTGAAGCGATCTTCCATCTGCCCAACGAGGGCCGAGGGGATGATCACGGAGTGGGTGGCATCCTCGAGGTTCATCGTCACAGACCAATTGTCCTCGAGATCGTCAGATGGGGCATTCTTGACGAACTGCACAGCCGAGTGATGTTCGCCTCGCGTCCCTGAGTAAACGTCGATACCGACGGCGAGGTACTCCTTCTTGTCGAGCAGCATGCTCGCGTTCAAGGTCCAGCCGTTGTGCCTGGCTTCTAGGCTGAGACACCCCACATGTACTTCAGTGACCGGTGCGCTGATCCCGGCCTTTTCGACTTCTCTGACGATTCTCTCCCAGTGCGCGTACGCCCTGGGAAAGGCCTTAGAGACTCGTTCTACGACGGATGATCGATCGATCGTCATTGTCGCCTCCCCGTGTTCCTGAACATACGGAATGTATGGTGAAAGAACTCTAGATATTGTCATAAAAAAGCAATTTTGTCAAAAATAAAGGCGTTATACAAAAAAACTCTCGCGTGTGCGAGAGTTTTTTGTGGTGCCGGGAGAGAGAATCGAACTCTCATGACCTTTCGATCGCAGGATTTTGAGTCCTGTGCGTCTACCAATTCCGCCATCCCGGCTAACAAATTTACTTGCAGAGGATAGCGGGTTCTTTGCCGCTCGGTCAAGATGGGTGGTGTGTGGGCAGGGGAAGAGGCCTCTTGGGTATGGTATACTTGTCGACGACATGACGCTCTTTGCTGAACTCTCTGTTCTTTTTTTGGCAGCCGCTGGAGTGGCCTTTCTTTTTCAATTACTGCGCTTGCCGGCGGTTGTTGGGTATCTGCTCGTTGGGCTTGGGCTAGGTCCATTCGCCCTAGGGATTCTTCAATCCTCGGAGCTCTTTGAGTTGCTCGCGCAGGTGGGGATGTGCGCGTTGCTTTTTTCGGTGGGGCTCCATGTAAACGCGAAAGCGATCAAAGAGATGGGGACGACGGTCTTGAAGATCGGTTTCATCCAGCTCGCGTTAAACGTGTGTCTTGGGTTGGTGATCGGCCGAGTCGTTGGGTTTAGTTGGTTCGCCTCAGCCCTCTTGGGAGCGGCGCTCTCGTTTAATAGTACGGTTCTGGCACTTCGTTCATTAGGTGAGCGAGGAGATCTGGGTCGAGCACACGGGAAAATTACGACCGGTATTCTCCTCTTGCAGGATATCTTTGCCACCATCGTTTTACTGATCGTCGGGATTGCTCCGTTGCAGGGCGGTGCGTCGGGAATATTCCTCGTTTTGGGAAAGGGGATTGCGCTTCTGCTCGTGGTGATGGGGATGTCGCATACTCTCCTGCCAAAGATTGTCGAACGTGCAGCTAGATCTCAAGAACTACTTGCGATTGGTTCGTTAGCCTTTGCGCTTGGGATGGCGCTGGCGTTTCATCAGGTGGGTTGGTCGTATGAGTTGGGAGCCTTGTTGGCTGGTATCTGCTTGGCGAATACGACGTATCGCTTTGAGATTGAATCGAAGTTGAAGCCGATGCGAGAGTTGTTCCTCGTTGTTTTCTTTGTCTTGTTGGGAACGCGCGTTGATCCGGGGACGTTACGTTCTGGCTGGCAGATAGCGCTGGTCCTGGCCTTCTGCATTTTATGTATCAATCCGTTAGTGATTGGGCGATTGATGAGACACTTCGGTCAGGGGCGAGCCCCCTCTTTGCTGGTTGCCGTTCACTTGTCTCATTTGAGTGAGTTTTCGCTTCTGCTCCTGTTTGTGGCGGGTCGGGCGATGGCGTTGCCGGTCAGTTTTGTTTCTGCGATTACGGTCGCTGTAGGGGTAACCATGTTAGGAGGAAGTTTGTATATGAGTCATGCGGATCGGATTCGTCTGTTTATTGAGCGGGTATTTCATAAGCAGCGAGAGCGCACACCTGGAAAAAAGAATGAATTCTCTGAAGAGTATGACGTGATCTTGTTCGGCTGCCACCGCATCGGAAGCGACTTCCTACCCTCCCTGAGGAAGATGAAGGCGAAGTACCTCGTGGTTGATTTTGATCCAGAGGCAATCGCGGATTTGGAGACGCATGGGATCCCTTGTCGCTATGGGGATGTCGAAGACCAGGAGTTCCTACGTGAAATTGGGGTTCAAAAGGCGAAGCTCGTCATCTCAACGATCCCTGATCATCAAGCTAGCCTTGCGTTACTCGCTTTGCGTCGTCGTATGCGTCCAATCGGCGCCACGATCCTGGTTGCACATACGATTGAATCGGCCTTATCGATGTATCGCCAAGGAGCGGCCTATGTCATCCTGCCGCATGTCTTGGGTGGGAATTATGCCTCCCAGTTGATCGAGACGCATGGTCTGACGAAAGACGCTCTCGAACATGAGCGTGCCCGCCACATCGCGCACCTGAAGACAAGAGGGAACTTTGTGTCCTCGGCGCCTATGCTGACGCA
>CAZRJW010000026.1:12129-16852 GCA_964600845.1 uncultured Gammaproteobacteria bacterium
GAGCGTGAAGTTAACCACTACCATATTCGTACCTTATGATGCCCTCCCGTCCCTCTGGTCTTGGTCGAGGTTTAGGCGCCATTATCCCGCCTAAGGTTCCGACCGGTATGCCGTCCTCGGGACCTGCCCCTGTTCAGGCTCCAGCACCCGATTCATCGCCCTCAGTAGTTGAGAGCGCTGTTTCGTCTTCCGCGAACCCAGAACGCGTTGAGGTGCCACCAGTTAACCTTCCTGTTCAGGAGCGTGTGGTTGTGGAGGAGGCGCCACCTGCTGATGGTCGGATGCATGTTCGTCACATCTCGCTTGACCTCATCAAGCGCAACCCGTTCCAGCCTCGTACCAACTTTTCTCATGATGAGTTGGAAGAGTTGATGGGGAGTATTAAAGAGCATGGCTTATTGCAGCCGTTGGTCGTACTGCCCGCGAGTCCGGATGGAACCTATCAATTGATCGCGGGTGAGCGTCGTTTTCGCGCGATGTCGATTTTGGGTGAGAAAACGGCCCCAGTCATTATTCGAGAAGCAACAGAGCAGCAGCAGCTTGAAATCGCCATCATCGAGAACATCCAGCGCCAAGATTTGAATGCCTTAGAAGAAGCGACTGCCTATGCGCGTTTGGCAGATGAGTTTGGTCTGACACAGGAAGAGATCGCCTTAAAGGTAGGGAAGAGCCGTTCTCAGGTCGCGAATACGATTCGCTTGCTTGTTCTGCCAAAAGAAATTCGTGATGCCGTTGTTGAGGGAAAAATCAGCGCCTCCAACGCACGTACGCTGCTTGCACTCGCAACCGATGAAGAGCGTTTGAAACTGTTCCGCACGCTCGTCAATGAAGGCTTGACCGTGCGTCAGGTAGAGGACCGCGTGTCTGTCCGTCGTCCGTCAACGCTCAAAGATCCAAATATTTCTGATTTGGAATTCCGTCTACGTGATCAGTTACATTGCCGCGTAGAAATCCGCAAAAACGTCCGCGGTGCCGGAGAAGTGCGCTTACGCTTTGCTTCAGACGAAGAGTTGAAACGCTTGATTGTGCAGCTGAGTCAGGACGTGGGCTGAACGCGCTAGTGCGTTGATCCAGGCAAAATTCCCTTGATCCACGTTCCGATGCGCGACTTGGCCATTTGGCGGATGCGCGCTTTTGCGTGACGGGTACGGACGTGTTTCATCCAATCTGGATTTGGTCCTTTGCGGTTTTTGTCCGTCATGATTTCAATCATGTCGCCATTTTTGAGTGTCTGATCTACCGCGGCGACCTCTTCGTTCACCTTGGCTCCGGTGCAAGTATCACCAATCTGCGTGTGAATAGCATACGCGAAGTCGATGCAGCTGCTCCCCTCCGGTAGGTCAATGACATCACCTTGTGGAGTGAAGACAAAAATTCGATTTTGAAAAGCGTCAATTTTCATCTCTTCCAGGGTGTGAAGCTTATCTTTTTTGTCGCCTAACTCTTGCTGTAGGGCGGCTAAATCAGCTACCCAGTTTGGCGCCTGGTTGGTATTGGGTTCAGAGCGCTTGCCATTTTCATCGTAGGCCCAGTGAGCGGCAATTCCATATTCGTTTTCTGCATGCATGGCACGCGTGCGGATTTGAAATTCTACAATCTCGCCTTGTTCACAAAAGACGGTCGTGTGCAGCGAACGATAGCCGTTTGGTTTAGGCTGAGCGATGTAGTCTTTAATGCGTCCTTTGAGCGGAGTCCACTTTCCGTGGATAATGCCAAGAACACTGTAGCAGTCTGCAACGGTCGGGACGATTACGCGCAAGGCGATGATGTCGTAGACGCGGGCGATGTTACGCTCATTTTTTACAAGCTTCTTGTAGAGCGAATAAAGATGTTTTGCACGGCCATGAACATCATGAAACGTGATGTGATTTTCTTGGAGGGTTAATTTTGTTTGTTCGATCACGTGGTCGACATATTCTTGTTTGTTATTTCGAGCCGTTTGCGCGATCTCTTTTGCCCATTCGTACTCTTTAGGATAGACGTATTTGAATGCGGCGTCTTCAAGCTTGCCCTTCATTTCTCCCATACCGAGGCGGTTGGCAATCGGGGCGTAGATTTCAAGTGATTCCAAGGCGATGCGGAGCTGCTTTTTCTGCGGAATCGCGTCGAGTGTTTGAAGGTTGTGCAGGCGATCCGCGAATTTAATGAAAACGACACGCACGTCGGCCGCCATTGCAAGGAACATCTTGCACAGGTTCTCGATATAGCGCTCCATGCCACGATATTTGATTTTGCTGAGTTTGGTAATGCCCTCGACCATGGAGCCGATATCTTCTCCGAATTCTGTGTTGATGTCTTCAATCGTGCGAGAGGTATCTTCTGGAACATCATGCAAAAGACCGGCGACCAAAATCGGAACCGGCATATGCATCTCGGCCAAGGTGCCCGCTGTCTGGAGCGGGTGCATGATGTAGGGCTCGCCGCTGGCACGCATCTGGCCTTTATGCGCCTCTTCAGCGAATGTAAACGCATGGCGTACAAGGTCCGTATCGGCTGTCCGATCATTTTCTTGAACGAGTGTGCAGAGCTCATCAATCGTTTGGACAAAGCGTGGTTTGATGTTGGGCATACGGATCAAGAGTATAGTAGGCCCCGCAAGCTGCTTAGGCAATCGTAGATAGGTAGATACAAAATACCCACCGGTTAAGGTGGGTATTTTGTATGGTGGGACCGGAGGGGATCGAACCCTCGACCCTCGGCTTAAAAGGCCGGTGCTCTACCAACTGAGCTACAGTCCCATAGGGTTTCTTCGAAGCGCGGGCATCATACCGGATCTTGCGTTCTCTTTCAAGCCATCTTTTGCTACTATGCGGGCAATCGTCTATGTCTATCCTTTCTGCGCGCATTCAGCGCCAAACCATCGAACGTCAGGGATCGCTGTCCAAACTCCGTCGCGAACTGCAGCAGTGCTCGGCCGAAGCCCTCTCGATGAGCAAGCGCTCGATTTTTGCCCTCCATCGCGAGGATCCTGAGGCCTCCGCTCGGGAGCTCGATATGGCTTCCCAGGCGATCGAACGCGGCTGGAAGGTGATTCAGCAGGAAACGCTTCTCATGCAGGAAGGTTCTTGGCGTGCGGCGCGTGAAGAATATGCCGAAGCTTCGTTACTCGCGGAGTACCTCAAAAAAGGATCGCTGCAAACGCACCCGGACAAAGACCGCGATCCAGATATTCTGATCGGAGGGTTGTCGGACTTCTTGGGTGAGCTCGTTCGTTTAGCCGTCCTCGCTGCAACGCGAGGAGACCGTGCCCCTATTGAGCAGTTTTACCAGGATGCCGTTGAGCTGATGGATTTCTTGTTGCAGATGGATCTCACGGGGCACCTCCGCACGAAAGTGGACCAAGCGAAACAGCACGTCAAAAAGCTCGAAGAGATTCGCTACGATCTGTCCCTTCGCCGTTTGGATTCCAAATAAGGACGTATGCATCGTCCACGACGTGTTTTGTTGGTGTACGCGTTGCCGCACTCCGGCCACTCATCCGCCGCCGCTGCGCTTCAGGAGGAGCTGGAGCTTCAGGGATTCGAAGTCGAACAATATAACTTCCAAGAGCAGTGGAATCGTCTTGGGAAAAAAGCGGGGGACATGCAGAAGTGGATCGTCGAACATACGCCTTGGTTTTGGAAGCATGTACATGGAAACGAGGATTATGCAGGCGTGACGAAATTCGTGGTAGAAAATCTCACGCGTTGGGATATCACGGGGCTCTTTGCCAAAATCGAAGAATGTAAGCCGGATGTGGTGGTTGCGACGCATATGCTCCCGCTTCGTATGTTGGGCGAGGCGCGTATTTCGGGTCATCTCTCGATTCCAGTATTTGCCGTCACGACGGACCTCTGGGTGCATCGCTACTGGGCTCATCTTGGAGTTGATCGGTATTTTGCTTCAACGAAAGAGGCAAAAAAGAACTTAATGGAGTACGGAATCAGTCCCACGCGTATTCAAATCACTGGGATCCCACTGCGTTCCGCATTCACGCATCAAAAATCCCTTCCTCTCCGTCAGGCGCGGAAGCAGTTATCGCTCTCGCTTAAAAAACCACATGTAACAATTGCCGGCGGGACGCATGGGATTTTTCCGTTCCAAAAACTCTTGAAAAAGTTGTGGACGGAGCGGGCACGGGCAGCGTCTGTGCAGTGGACCTTTATCTTCGGCAACGATGAGAAGGCGTTGAAGAAAGCTTCAGCTTACGTGCGAAAACATCCGCTAGAGGGGGTGCGTTTGTTGGGGTTCACCAAAGAGATCGACAGCTACTTCTCCGCGAGCAATGCGGTTATCACAAAGCCAGGTGGGCTCACGACCTGCGAGGTTGTGTCTACCGGTATTCCACTCGTCCTGTGTGCACCGATTCCTGGCCAGGAGGAGGGGAATGCACGTCTGTTGTGTGAAGCGGGTGCCGCGATTCGTCAGGATGATTCCGCGGAGCTTGTGACCGAGGTTTTACAGCTGCTCAAAAATGAGACGCGGATGAAGACGCTGAAGAAAGCCGCGAAGCAGATGATCCCTGGAAAATCGGTGCAACGAATTACGGCAGCGATTGTCGTCTTTTTGGCCGGCTCGCCTTCTGATCGTCGAGCGGGGTAGTATCTATACGCATGAAAACGCCCGCGAACCCACCATCTTCACCAGAGGTATTTGGGATCCCGATCCAGGGTGGATCGTTGGAAGAGATTTTGGCGTGGGCGTCGGATGAAACGAATACGGACGCAAAATGGATCGTTACCGC
>CAZRJW010000027.1:0-16733 GCA_964600845.1 uncultured Gammaproteobacteria bacterium
TATGCGCCGGTTGGTTGTGGCGTCTCCTCGGAAAAAAGATTGTATTTTGGTACGCCCACTATCGCACGAGTCGTTTGGCGCATTGGGCTGGAGTGATTACGCATGTCGTTGTGAGTTCTGCGCGCGCAGGGGCGGCGGGGCTTCCAAAGCTGCGGATCATTGGGCATGGATTTGAATCGTCTCGATTTCCGCAGGTTGCTCGATCGCTGCCCACAGAGTGGAAAGTTCTCATCTTTGGGCGGATGGATCCATGTAAACGAGTCAAAGAACTGTTGCAGGCATTTGGAAATGTCTCTCCATCGCTCCCGTTCAGATTGACGCTTATTGGGTGTTCGGGTGATTCGGGATACGAGCAGATATTGAATCCGTTGGTTGAAGCTGACTCGCGTGTGAGCTGGGAAAAGCGAACGGTTGTCTACGCGGATGTCTCGGATATTTTTGCGCGTCATCACATTATCTTGAACGCGACCGATGGGAGTCTTGATAAGACGATTCTCGAAGGAGGCTTGTCTGGGCTGATTCCGCTCGCAAGCACGGACGCTCTGAATGAGTGGCTTCCGGAAGATGCACGTTGGCTTCAGTGCCCGTCGGAAGAAGCCTTTGTACGGGCGCTTGAACGCATTTCAGGCTTGTCTGAGGGGGAATACAAGCAGCTCCTCCGTTCGATCCATGAGGCGGTCGAGGTACATCATGGGTCTCAAGCGCAAATAGCAAAATTGGTAGCCATCTTTCAAGAGGTCTAACTATGCTCCGATCTAAGGTCTACCAGCTGCTTCGTCGGTCTGAACGGTTTGTTCAGACGGATTTAGTCTACCTCGTAAAACAGGGGTCCTGGCTGTTTGTGAACACGGTTGGTGTGACGTTGATTGGGCTCGTAACATCCTATCTATACGCCAACTTCTTAAGCAAAGAGCAATACGGTGAATACCGCTACATTTTTTCTATTTTTACCGCCTTGAATGCTTTTTCACTGACTGGAATCAACGTTGCGGTGACGCAGGCGGTGGCAAAAGGAAAAGAAGGCGCCTTACTTCAATCGATCCCGCTCCAGCTTAAGTGGAATATCTTTTTCTGTGCCGCGTTTATCGTCACAGGCCTGTATTATTTCTGGCAGGGGAATACGGTCTTTGCGATCTCGTTGCTGGCGCTTTCCTGTCTCGGCCCGGTTGCAAATATTGCGAATACGTATGGCGCATTTCTTCAGGGGAAGAAGAATTTTAAAGCGGTAAGCGTCATTGGTCTTTTGACGAGCTTCATGGTGTTGCTGTCGGTGGCGCTTGTGCTCTTCTTGCGCACGAATGTAGTGGTTCTGGTGATTGCAAATATCGGGACGCTCGCGCTTGCTCAAACAGCAGCATTTTTCTGGACGTTGCGAAAATATAAGCCAAATAAGGTGCAGGATGAAGGGTTGCAAACGTTTAGTAAGCGTATCTCGCTACTAACAGCGTTCTCATTGATCGTATCTCAGCTAGATAACATCTTAGTGTTTAACCTTCTAGGTGCGGCCAGCGTGTCGATTATAAGCTTCGTGACGATCATCCCTGATCAGCTCCGAGGATTCGTAAAAATCGCAGGACAACTTGCTCTTCCTAAATTTGCGGTGAATGAAACGGTTGAATCACGCCAACAGGCTGCGAAGAATTCATTCAAGCTTGCGTTAGGAGTTCTTGGGGTTTCAATTGTCTATATCGCTATTGCGCCACTGCTGTTTCGTCTTTTGTTTCCCGCGTACCAGAGCTGGGTCGGCTATACGCGTCTGTACGCTCTATCGATGGTCTTTTCGGTTTATCAGATCCCATTAAGTTTGTTATATGCGCATCGATATGAAGAGCGCATCACCCGCGTAACCCTCGTGATGACGATTGGTTCGCTCGTTATTTCATGTATCTCTATCCCTCTCTTCGGTCTGATTGGGGTCGTCGTGGGTCGAATGGTTGCGCAAGCCTTCAATTTGGCGATATCATCCTACTACGTATGGATAAAACCACAGATTCCAGAACCGTTCCGCAAGGGTCAATTGTAAAACGCATACTCCGCTCGATTCGCCGTTCGGAGGCGGTTGAAGAGCTTATTCAATACAGCCTTTATTATCGTTGGGTGGTAAAAGGACGACCAAGTGGGGTGCCTTCACCGCACGTTCAGAAGCGACGTCAGCTTAAATATTTTTCGGAAAAGTATCAGCTGTCCACCTTGGTTGAGACGGGGACGTATTTTGGATCCATGGTCGAAGCGATGAAGCGTCGGTTTTCGCGTGTCTATTCGATTGAGTTTTCAGAAGAGCTCTACCAAAAAGCGAAACAGCGATTTGCAGATGATGCGAACGTAACGCTGCTCCAGGGAGACTCGGCAGTTCGATTAAAAGAGATTGTTGGGGAGCTTGGTGTTCCTGCACTTTTTTGGTTGGACGCCCACTACTCTGGAGGTGTGACGGCACGCGCCGATCTCGATACGCCGATCGTAGAAGAGATCCGCACAATTTTATCGAGCGTACACGAACATGTGCTTGTGATTGATGACGCGCGTTGTTTTGATGGGACACATGATTATCCAACGGTTGAGCATGTCTGTGCTCAGATCCGTATGTTGAAGCCCACCTACACGGCATACGTGAAGCATGATGCGATCATCGCAGAGCCCACAGTCGGTAAGAGATGAGGTATGTCACGGTCCGTCCAGCCCAAGGTGAGCGTGATCATGCCGGTGAAAGATGGCGCGCTCTTTTTGTCGGCGGCGATTGAGAGCATTCTCTCTCAGACCTATACAAATATTGAATACATCATCCTAGACGACGGTTCGACGGATGCAACCGATACGATGATCCGTAGCTATACAGATCCTCGTATCATCTACCATTCCTATGGGGTGAGTCTGGGGCTTGCGGCAAGATTGAATGAGGGGATCGCCCTTGCAACAGGTGACTATATTGCGCGCATGGATGCGGATGATATCGCGCTGAAAACACGATTAGAGAAGCAAGTGGCCTTTTTAGAGGCGCACCCAGCGATCGGCCTCCTCGGAACGTGGGCGCGCTATATCAATGAAAAAGGCGAAGAGAGTGGCCGCATCTATCGGACGCCTGTCACGCAAGAGGAAATTCTGTTTCGTGCCTGTTTTGCGAACCCGTTTATTCACCCATCCGTCATGCTACGTGCGAGTGATCTGAAGGCGCATCTTTATAACGAAACCTATCGTCGAAGTCAGGATCTTGAGTTATGGAGTCGGTTATTATTCGTTGCGGATATACAGGCGGCTAATGTACCGGAGCCGCTACTGCTCTATCGACGTCATGCCGCTTCTCTTACGAAGAAGAAAAATACCGAAGACTACCTCCGTTCAGCGGCGATTCCTCTCAAAAATATGAAGCAGATTCTTCCGCTCACACGGGAGCAGGAAGATCTTTTTTTGAAGGCGTATCTTGGAGAGTATTTAACGAGTATTCAGTTACTGAAACGTATACGTCTCAGTTTTTGTTTTAGAAATGCGTTTGTCTTAAAGCACCCATCCACAAAATACCTGTTCCGTTGGGCGCCTTGGAAAGATGTTCGATTTTTTCTGAAATATTTTGTAAAGCAACTCATCCACGCAAAAGCGAAAGCTCCCGCAGCGCTGATCGGAGGGTGATGACCGCTGTTCCGACGCGTGCCTCGGAAAGACGTGTCTGGATCGCGTGTTCAAGCTCAGGTGAGGATGAGTGAAATTGCTTGATATCCGCCCAGGCATCGTGTGCGGCTTTATGAAAGCCGGCATGTCCCTTTGTAAGGTCGGTATGCATTCCAAAGCCAGCTTTTGGTCGCTCGACGAGGGCTGTTGGGAGATAGGTTGCAAGGAGTTGTTTTAATGCATGCTTCAGCACCCCACCGCTTAGGTGTTGGTCGGGTGTTAGACGCTCGGCGTAACGAATCAGACGCGGATCAAGGAGGGGAACACGTCCTTCGATGGATGCGTAGGAGGTTGCGAGATCGATTTTGCGCAACAGATCATTTTCTAGCGGTAACTCTCGGTCGAGGAGCGTTGGCGGACACGGGAGTGCTTCCAATACGGTTCGTCCAAGCTTCCAGAGCTCCTTCGGTGTCTGTTCTCTTAGGAGCGCGTGTTGGCTCAGGTAGAAGCCAGCCGCGTCTTGAGCTCCAATGTAGCCTTTGGCGATTGCGCGGCGAGCATACGGGGAATGAATGGTGAGACGGAGCTGATCGAGAAGCGTTGAGACGGGAGAAACTTTTGTTCGACGGATCTTTGCGAGGCCTTGCTGATGATAATACCCCAAGAAGAGTTCGTCGCCGCCTTCGCCGGATAGGGCGACCTTCACGTCTTTGGCGGCCGCCTGGCTCAGGAAAAGAGTTGGGAAAATGGAGGAGTCGGCGGTAGGTTCATCAATCCGTTCCTGGACCTGCTCAAGGGCTGTTTGTAGTTCAGCGGTTCCAAACTGAACCAGCTCCCCCTGGAGACCGAGCTGCGCGCGAATATCGACGATGTACTGCTTATCGAGCTCATTGCCCGGCATGAGGAGGCTGAATGTCTTCAGGTTAACGCCATGTTTATGCAAAATAGCGGCGATCAGACTCGAATCCGTTCCTCCTGAGAAGAAAAGGCCCACGGGCGCGTCAGCGAGTAAATGGTCGAGGACGCTCTGTTCTGTAATCTCTCTCAGGGAGCTCGGTGAAAGGACCGGATCTTCTTCGATTCGCTTAGCGGCGGTAAATAGCTCTAAACGTTTTGTCTGGAGGTCAAAGATCGCGCCTTGTCCACGTTCGAGTTTTTGTATCTGGGACACGAGCGTCAGCGGGCTCGGGATATAGCCAAACGTCCAGAAGAGATTCCAAGCCTCTTCGTTGAGCGTAGGCTGTATCTTCTGGGTCTCAAGGAGCTTTACGACGCCCTTTGCTTCAGACGCAAAACAGAAGACCTCGTTCACGTGTGAATAGTAGACGGGCTTGATGCCAACCGGGTCTCGAAAGAGGAGAAGCTGTTGCGTTTGACGATCGTGAAGGGCGAACGCGTACATCCCCCGGAGATACTGGGTCAGATCTTTTCCGTAACGCAGGTAGGCTGCCAGCAAGACTTCCGTGTCTGAGGTTGTCCGAAAGTCATAGTCGGAGGCGAGGACTTTCTTTAGCTCTTTGAAGTTGTAAATTTCCCCATTAAAAACAATGGCCAACCTCCCGTCCGGGGAGATCATCGGCTGATCTGAGCGCGCATCGAGGTCAAGAATGGATAGGCGATGATGTCCGAGGGTGACGCTGTCTCGCTCCGTTTGGCCGTAGGCGTCTGGTCCACGGTACGAAAAACAGCGGGCCGCATCGGAGAATTCCGATTCCTTCAGAGGCTGCGTGATTCCAAGAATGCCGCACATAGATCAATGAGTCGTACGTTAACATATCCTCATTTTTTCTGGCAGTTCAGAGAAGGTGTGGCGCAGGATGTATTCCTTGTGAGATTTCGTTCGAAACTCTACACTCTACCCATCTTTTCTAAGAAATCTTCCATGATCACCACAAAAATCCTCGGAGGGTTAGGAAATCAATTTTTTCAGTACGCGCTTGGGCGGAGAATGGCTCTGGCGGAGGGGAGTGAACTTCGGCTTGATCTTTCGGATTTCAAAACCTATTTTCGTCCCTATTTTTTGGATCGATTTGCCATTCAAGCGAAACCGCTGACGGACCAAGAGGCGGCATTCTATCGGCGCTACCAGGGGCGTTTCTCGATTTCGCGTTGGCTTGAAGCATGTAAGTCACTCAGGCAACGTCAGTATCGTCAAGAGAAGCCTGCGCATTTCTTTCACTACCTTCCAGATGTGCTTAAAACACAGGCAAAACCTGTGTATCTTTCCGGCTATTGGCAACACGCTGCCTACTTCGAACCGATTCGAGAGAGGCTTGTACAAGAGCTTTCGCTTTTGCCCGAGCATCAACTTCCTGCGACGCACCCACTCCTTCAACGGCTTGAAGAAAAAGAAGTTATCGCTGTACATTTCCGAAGAGGGGACTATCAACAGACGGCGCATGGAATACTCGGGAACGAATACTATATAAAAGCCGTCGACAAGCTTCTTCAGCAGAGGCCAAACGCGGAGCTGTACCTCTTTTCAAATGAAATAGATTGGGTGAAGCAAAACATCTCCTTTGACGCACCCGTTACCTACATTGCGCAGGAGTTTGGATTAAAAGATTATCAAGAGTTTGATCTCATGCGTCGCTGTCAGCACCAGATTATCGCCAATAGTACTTTTAGTTGGTGGGCGGCTTGGCTGAATCCATCCCCTTCGAAAATAGTTTTTACGCCAAAAAAATGGCTGGCAACTCTAGATTCTGAAGCAAGTGGGTTGATCCTTCCTTCCTGGAATACGATTACGTAGTGAGCTGTACGGTGTAGGAACGCTACCGATTCTGATACCACTGGATAGTCTTGCGAAGACCCTCTTCAAAACTCGTCTGTGCGCTGAATCCAAAAAGCTCAGTAGCACGTTTTGTGTCTAAGCAGCGACGAGGTTGTCCATCCGGTTTTGACGCGTCCCAACGAATTTCGCCTTGGTAGTCCATCAACTGACAGAGAAGCGTTACAAGTTCGCGAATAGAGATCTCTTTGCCCACCCCAAGGTTCACCGGCTCAGCTCCATCGTAGCGTTCCGTCGCATCGACGATCCCGCGCGCCGCATCTTCGGCAAACAAGAATTCACGCGTTGGTGTCCCTGTACCCCAGACTGTGATGAACGGCTCGGCGCGCTCTTTTGCGTCTTGAATTTTTTGGATGAGCGCCGGAATCACGTGTGAGGATCCGGGATCAAAATTATCGCGGGGACCATACAGGTTTACGGGCAGAAGATAGATCGTATTGAAGCCGTACTGCGCCCGATAGGCCTGGGCCTGAACGAGCAACATTTTTTTTGCGAGTCCGTACGGCGCATTTGTTTCTTCTGGATAACCGTCCCAGAGCGCTTCTTCATGAAAGGGGACCGGAGTAAATTTTGGATAGGCACAGATCGTCCCGATCGCGACGACTTTTTCCACTTTGGCTTGTCGGGCTGCTTCGATGAGCTGGACGCCCATCATTAGGTTGTCATAAAAAAGTTCCCCCGGCTTTTCGCGGTTTAACCCGATACCCCCAACGTGCGCGGCAAGATGAATAATGACGTCCTGCCCTTGTACGATGCGCGTGCAGTCCTCCCAGCGGCGCAGATCGCAATCGGCGGAGCGTGGAATGGTGATGTTTTCTGCAGGTACGCCTCGGTGCTGAAGTTCGGCCTGAACGTGTGAACCAAGAAAGCCCGAGCCCCCTGTCAGCAAGATACGTTTAGCGTGTAACTCCATAGGTTTTGAGTTCAGCTTCCATCATGAGGGTGACTAACTCTTTAAAAGAAGTGGTTGGTGTCCAGTTGAGGACCCGCTTTGCCTTGCTCGCATCCGCGCACAGTGCGTCTACTTCTGTTGGGCGGAAGTAGCGCTGGTCAATTTCAACGAACGTTGACCAGTCAGAGATGCCAGCGGCTTCAAACGCGAGATCAAGAAATTCGCGCACCGTGTGCATTTCGCCCGTTCCGATCACAAAATCTTCTGGCGTTGGTTGTTGGAGCATGCGCCAGGCGGCGTCCATGTATTCTTTTGCATAGCCCCAGTCACGCTGCGCTTCAAGATTTCCGAGATAGAGCTTCTGATCGAGTCCTGCCAGAATGCGCGCGATTCCTCGGGTGATCTTTCGAGTCACGAACGTTTCACCGCGTCGGGGACTCTCGTGATTAAAGAGGATTCCATTCACGGCATACAAGTCATAGGCTTCACGGTAATTGACGGTCGTGTGGTAGCCGAAGACTTTTGCACAGGCGTAGGGGCTACGAGGATGAAAAGGAGTGATCTCATTTTGCGGCGGAGGTGTGCTCCCAAACATCTCTGAAGACGAGGCTTGATAGAATTTTGCCTGTTTCCCGGTCTCTTGTTGATAGTCCTTGATGGCTTCCAAAATACGAATGACGCCTAAACCTGTGACGTCCGCCGTATATTCTGGAATATCAAAACTTACACGCACATGCGACTGCGCGGCCAGGTTATAGACTTCGTCTGGTTGGGTATGCGTAAGGAGCTTGCGGACGACTTGGCTGTCCGAGATGTCGCCGAAGTGTAAAAAGAGCTTCGTGCCAAAAATATGAGGATCAGTGTAGAGATGATCGATCTTTGAGGTATTAAAGCTCGAGGAGCGACGCATGATTCCATGAACTTCATAGCCTTTTTCAAGGAGCAGTTCTGCGAGGTAGGAGCCGTCTTGTCCGGTAATGCCTGTGATCAGCGCTTTTTTCATAGTGGTAAATGAATACCGAAAATGGTATCAGTAAGGGGTCACATTGACCATCTGTATGCTCTCTCGGTCACATCCTTTTTTTTCAACATTCGTAGAATTGATGACGCGAGCGGCTCAGCACGAACCGATCTATGACCTCGGAACGAGTAGCCGTTTTGCAAAAGAGATGGCATTTGTCGAGCCGGTGTTTGCTGGAAAGGCGTATTTCGCAGGCGGGTATGAGCCAGATTTTACGATCGACCGTGCCTGCGATTTTCATTCGGATGTCCAAAATCTCGACCAGATTCCCAATGCGAGCGTTGGGTCGGTCATTAGTCTTGAGGTGCTCGAACATGTCCAAGATCCAAGGAAGACGATCGAAGAAGCGTTTCGGATTTTGAAGCAGGGAGGGGTGTGTGTCTTGAGCACCCCGTTTATGGCTGGATATCATGGAAAAACCGCTCGTGTAGGGGATGGGGTATCTGAAGCGAAGAATGATCACGCCTCCTACGCGGATTACTGGCGTTTTACTCATGAAGGACTGCAGCAGCTCTTCGCTCAAGCGGGATTTTCCCAGGTGACGGTGTATCCGGTGAATGGTCCACTCTCCGCCCGTCTTGAGTTCTTAAAGCTTGGCCCGGTTCTCCAAAAGCTCCCCTTCATTGCCACATTCATTCAAAAACTCGAGAAACCTCGCCTTGGGAAGCTCACAACGCGCCACTTTGTATTCGCTGTAAAATAAGAGAAAATACACCCCTTTTTGCTTGACGGTTCCTCGAAAAAAGCCTATTCTCAGCCTATTCATTTTTCCCTAAAATCCGCCCATGAACGTCTCTGAACTCGCTCGCCGCCTTCGCGTCACTCCGCATGAAATGCTCACAAAGCTGCCTGATCTTGGCTTTGATATTGGAGCACGTGCGATTAAGGTCGACGATCGTGTTGCGGAACAGATTATCCAGAAGTGGATGGAAAGCGTTCGTCGTGAACGATTGCGGAATCAGATTCTTGCACAGCAAGCGACTCCGGTGGCTGATAACCGTCCAAAGACAGAAATCTTCCTCCCACCTGTATTGGCGGTGCGTGATTTCGCGGGTCTTTTGCGTTTGCCTGTCACGAAGGTGATCCAGCAGCTGATGAAGGCGGGTATTCTCGCTTCGCAGAACGAACGGATCGACTTCACGACAGCAGCTATCATCGCTGAAGAACTTGGATTCAAGGCGGTTCAAGAAAACGAAAAGCAGGAAGAGTGGAAAGAGGCCTTGGAAGAAAAAGACATCATCAAAGAGCGCTTGAAGCTCACGACTGAAGGATTGGTTACACGTCCACCGGTTGTTGTGATCATGGGTCACGTCGACCACGGAAAGACGCGTACACTCGATGCAATTCGTAAGACGCATGTGATGGAGGGAGAATCCGGAGGAATTACGCAGCACATCGGTGCCTACCAGGTCGAAAAAGCAGGCCGCAAAATAACCTTCATCGATACACCAGGTCACGAAGCGTTTACGGTTATGCGCTCCCGTGGAGCGAAGGTCGCCGACGTTGCTGTGCTCGTTGTTGCTGCAGACGACGGCGTCCAGCCACAGACGAAAGAAGCGGCTGACATTATCCATGCCGCGAAGCTGCCATTCGTGGTTGCCTTAAACAAAATTGATAAACCAGACGCCGATCCAAACCGCGTGTTGGGTCAGTTGGCGGAAATTGGAATTAACGTCGAAGAATGGGGAGGAAACGTGCCACTGGCTAAGATCTCCGCCAAGATGGGGACGGGAATTGATGCCTTGCTCGATACGATTTTGCTCGTGGCCGACATCGAACCAGAGCGCATCATGGCTCGCCCAACAGCGCGTGCCGCAGGAAGTGTGATCGAAGCACACGTAAACAAGGGGGAGGGTCCTGTGGCGACCGTCATCGTTCAGGATGGAACGTTGCGTATCAATGACTGCCTTGGAATCGCTGGCGCTGCCTACGGTCGTGTCCGCGCGATGCGTGATTGGAATGGCCAACAACTCAAGGAGGCCCCTCCAGGTACACCGGTGAAGATTCTTGGATTCAAAGTTCCTCCAGTGGTTGGTGACGTGATCGAAGTTCCAGAGCATCCAGGCGATCTTGAACAGAAGAAGACTCGTCCAACGCGTCAGGTAGCCGATGCCTTCACTGCGACCAAAGCGATGCCGGTTCAGGGAGATGATGTGAAAAAGAAGATCATGTTAAATGTGATTTTGAAGACGGACGTGCTTGGATCACTCGAAGCCTTGCTCGGAATGATCGAAAAAGTCTCACACGAGTTAGTGGGAGTCGAAGTGATTCAAAAGGGTTTGGGGAACGTGATGGAAGTGGATATCGAGCGCGCAGCCAACTCAAAGCCGTCAGTCGTGTACGGATTCAACGTCCTCATTCCCGCAGCGGTGGATGTAACGGCGCGTGAAAAAGGAGTTGATGTGCGTAAATATAAGATTATCTACGAATTGTTCGATGATATCTTGGCCCGGTTGAACGCCTTATTGCCCCAAGAAACGATTATCGTCCCACTTGGTCAGGCAGAGGTCGCCGGAATCTTCCGCACCGAACCAGGACGTATGGTGGCTGGTGTCCGCGTCAAAGAAGGAAAGTTGCTTACGGGCTGCAAGGTTCGTGTCTGGCGCGGCGAAGATCCAATCGGTGAGGGGGTACTTGAAACGCTCCAGTCCGGTAAATCGACAGCGAAAGAACTTGGTGCTGGCCAGGAAGGTGGAACCGCTTTCAAGGGAAAAACAAAGCTTGAACTCGGTGATCGTTTCGAGGCCTACATGGAAGAGTCGAAGACCCGCAAAATTGAATTCACACGTTAAAAAACAACGGTGTTTCAAAAACACCCGGCGTTGGCCGGGTGTTTTTGTTGGGGGCTAGACGTGCCTGCACGAGGGGGTGCGGCTCTGTTCGGGGGAGGTCCGAACGCGAGGACAGAAGTCCAAGCTTGTTGTCTAGCCGATGGAGAGGGGCTCAGGGAGGGGCTTGAGATCGGCCACTACCTTGTAGCGCTGGTTGATGTCTGGATGTAGCCGATCGGCGACTACGAGTATGCGCACGCTCTTATGAGCAAGAGCGAGCTGGGCTTGGAATTCCTGCATCGCTTGGATGGTCTCGAGCATCGCTTCAGCGAAGGGAATATCGGGTTGATGCTTGTGTACCCAGCCGCAGTTGCGGTGTGTGACGGCGACCAGCGTCTCTCCGCCGTGCAGTTGATGTTGCACGAGGAACGCGACACGCCGCCTGTCCCGTTGCCAATCCCTGAAATTTCTCGAGAGGCTGGCTGCGCCGCCTGGAACGGCGTATCGGTTCCAGTTGTCGTCGAACAGATCTTCGCAGCCAGCGTCGGCTGCGGCGAGTGCTGCAAGAAGCGCTTGCTTTTGCCTGCCCATGAAGACTGTTCGGCAGTCGCTGCAACCGATGTAGATGCAGCGACTTCGCCTCGCATTATCGGTATCGGTTGGCTCACCATGGCCTTTCCAGTTTAACCAGGGATCACTCAGAATTGATTCGGCGTCTAAGGCGGTTTCACTGTCTGCCGTCATCGATTAGGTCCTCTCTTTCCTTCTTGATTTGTGCGCAAGTACTCTCGCGGGCGGCCATTTTCGCGCCTTTTTTTGAGATTCGTCAAGTTCGCTTGCCCAAGCTTTTCCCTCGGCTTATCATAATCAAACTATGGCACATATCTTTACTGACTCAAATTTTGAACAAGAAGTCTTGAAATCCGAGGTTCCAGTTGTGGTTGACGTCTGGGCGGAATGGTGTGGCCCGTGTCGTGCGATGAGCCCAATGATTGAAGAGCTTGCGACGGAGATTCCGGAGGCGAAACTGAAGATGGGTAAACTGAATGTGGATCAGAATCCGATGACCCCAGGGAAATACGAAGTGGCATCAATCCCAACGTTCCTCGTCTTCAAGGGAGGGCAGTTGGTAGATCGCTTTATGGGGAGCATGTCGAAGGCAGCCTTCATGGAGCACGTGTCGAAGCACATCGCGTAACCTATGGACTGGCGTAGTGTCGCGATTGTTGGATCGGGTCCCGCAGGCTGGACGGCGGCTGTATATGCAGCGCGCGCCAACCTTTCACCTATTCTGTTTGAGGGGCTCGAAACAGGTGGTCAGTTGATGACGACAACAGATGTTGAGAATTTCCCTGGCTTTCCAAAAGGCGTCACAGGACCTGAGCTTATGCAGCTCATGAAAGAGCAGGCGGCTCGTTTTGCGACCGAAATTGTTTCGGAGCGCGTGAACACCTTGAAACAGATCGAGGGCGGCTTTGAGCTCGAAGCGAACGGAAAAACCTATTACGCACGCACAGTGATTCTATCTACAGGAGCGACCGCGCGTCGGTTGGGTCTTGAATCAGAGAAGGCGCTGTATGGAAGAGGCGTTTCTGCGTGTGCAACCTGTGATGGATTCTTCTTCAAGGGCAAGAATGTGATGATCGTTGGTGGGGGTGATAGTGCGATGGAAGAGGCGAATTTCCTAACGCGCTTTGCAACGATGGTCACGATCGTGCACCGCCGAGACACCTTCCGCGCTTCGAAGATCATGCAGGATCGTACGCTGAACAATCCAAAGATCTCTGTTCTGTGGAACAGTGAAATCACAGAGATTAAAGGCGTCGATGTCGGAAAAGTGGTTGGCGTCATGTTACGAAATACGGTCACAGGTGAAGTGAGTGAGCAAGCGATCGATGGCGTTTTTGCAGCGATTGGCCACGATCCAAACGTCGAGCTCGTCAAAGACCTGGTTGATCTAGATGAAAAAGGCTATGTGAAGACGCTCGCGGGTACCTCCCAGACCAAGATCGAAGGGTTGTTTGCGTGTGGCGATGTTCAAGACTCGCGCTATCGTCAGGCGATCACGGCGGCTGGTTCTGGCTGTATGGCCGCACTCGATGCAGAGAGATTCCTTCAAGATCATAACGAATAACAACCTATGTCTGTTTTAGGAAACGCCATGAAGCAGCTCGACCAAGCGGCTGCGCTGGTTCCTGAGCATAAAGCGGTCGTGGAGCGTTTGCGGCACGCAGACCGCATGGTTCATGTCACGATTCCGTTAAAGCAAGGGGATGCGACTACGTATTTCTCGGGCTATCGCGTCCAGTGGAATAATCAACGAGGGCCGTATAAAGGGGGGATTCGTTTCCACCCACAGGTAGATTTGGATGAAGTCCAGGCGCTCGCCTTCTGGATGACGATGAAGTGTGCAGTTCTGAACCTTCCCTACGGAGGCGGTAAGGGCGGCGTATCCGTCGATCCAAAAGCGCTGACGCAAGAAGAGCGCGAAGAGGTCATGCGTGGCTTCGTGCGTCGTATGGTCGAGGTCGTGGGGCCTGAGAAAGACGTTCCGGCTCCAGACGTGAATACAAATTCCCGATTGATGGATGTCTTTGCCGAAGAATATAGCCAACTTGTCGGAAAGCCCTCGCCCGCTGTTGTAACAGGGAAGAACTTAGACAAGGGCGGGTCCGCAGGACGTGCGGAAGCGACTGCCCGTGGCGCCTTTGCTGTTTGGAAGGCCTATCGTGATCTTATGCCGGCAGATCACGTCTGGCGCGTGGTTGTTCAGGGCTTTGGAAATGCGGGTCTTCACATCGCGCACTTGTTCCACGAAGCCGGTCATCGCGTGATTGCGGTCTCCGATTCGCGTGGAGGGGTCTTGAACCCCGAGGGGCTCGACGTACCGGCCTTGGAGCAATTTAAGGCCAAAGAGGGGACAGTTGTTGGCTTCCCCGGAACGACTACGCTGACGCAGGAAGAGCTTCTGACGACCGAGTGTGATGTGCTCGCTCCTTCAGCGCTTGAAAACCAACTCACGGGCGAGGTTGCAAAGCGCGTAAAAGCGAAGCTCGTGCTTGAGCTCGCGAACGGTCCGACCACGCCTGAAGGGGATGAGGCACTCCATGCGCAAGGCATCACGATCGCCCCAGACATTCTCGCGAATGCAGGTGGAGTCACGGTTTCCTACTTCGAGTGGTACCAGAACATGCACGCGGAGAAATGGACGGAAGCAGAGGTCTATCAAAAGATGAACGACAAAATGGCTGAAAGCGCCGCAGCTGTCCGAGAGCGGGCGAAGCGCTTTGGCTGTACGGATCGGGTCGCTGCCTTCGTCTTGGCAGTCGAGCGGATTGCGGAGAAAGGCTAGAACGACAAAAACAAACTCCCCGCTGGAACATAGCGCTTGGCTAGTGGTTCCTGCGGGGAGTTTTTGGTGCACCAGGTATTAAACAATCCGCACCCAAGAAACCTTGCAATAGGATGGTCCGAGCCGGAGCCCACACGCACCTAAAAATAAGATTCCATGCTTGTCGTGGATGCGGATTGCTAAAGACCTCGTGTAACAAAGAATACTACACGAACAGGTCTTTTTTGTCAAGGTTGAGAGCTTTCCTCGCTTACCCTAAGGGTTTTTAGTTTAAGTTGTTGATTCCTGTTTGGTCGACCGTCGAAGCCGCTGCGGCTGCAGGAGGGGTAAGCGTGGTAACGCCGACTAAGCAAACCGCCTGCCAAGGACGATAAACGCTCGTAAAGGTCACCTTTTTACTCTCGCCATTGGCGTAATCGATGACGTAGTCGATCTGAGCCGTTGCCCCCGCATGGGCCGTTTCCGTACACTTCTTTACCCCAGGCGCGAGATCCGTTGTTTCAACGAGCTTTGTCGGAGGGGGTGAAATGATTTTTGTAATTCTGGAGGGGCTAATGCTCCCTTTTCGGCCATCGCTTGTGCCCCAGAAGTTGAAATCAACGATATCCCCTCGAATTTCTCCTGTAATCAGGATGGCATGCGCCGTGTCGTTTTTAAACTTAAAGTCGGGCGAAGGATCGTAGATGGTGGCATCGGTGCCGGCGGGTTCATAGTAGCGAACACGATAGCTGTGATTGCGACGTTCTGTGATTTCGAGGCCGGTATTCATGGCGCCACGGAAGGCGGTCGTTCCAATTTGGCACAAGCCGCCTCCGAACTCAGGCAGTGTTCGGTTGCCTTTGATGACGAGTTCAGGAAACCAGCCGTTCGCTCCATCAATCGGACCCAGGGCTTTCATCATCGAGAATTCGCCGCCGGCGGGAATGATGGTTCCATGGACGCGTTCCATTCCGAGTTTGATGTTTTTGCGACGATTCGTTGGGGATCCAGCAAAATTTGAGGTTCCGCGTCCAATGAATTCACGAATTCCAAGTCGTTCGGCATCACCTAGGATTGTCGGCTGTTGGGTACGCACAACGAACGCGGTTGAGGTCGCGTTTTGCTCCCATGCGGTTCGAATGTTCTGCAGTGTCTGCTCCGTATCCGGGCCGAGTCCCTCTTTGGGTGGGATAAAGGTTTTAAGTTTCCCCTGATCATCCAATTCTAAAAGACCGTCTTGAGCCGCGCGGACACTTGTTCCAAGCCAACCATGGAGTGTTTGGCTTACGCGTGTGCGGTCAAGTTCGAGTCGCACCTGGTGAGGAGCGCTTGAAGTGACACTTATCCAGCTTGCAACCGTGCTGGATGTGAGTGGCCAGGAGGCATTCATTGTCGAGGTTGCGACCAGCGTAAGGGCGGGTTTGGAGAGCCAGTCTTCCGCTTCTGCGCGTACAGCTGCAAGATCTTCTGCGATAAGAGTTGGTCGGGATTCCTCGAGTGGGATCTGAACCGGGTTTTTATCACGTCGATTGATTTGTTCGCGAATACGGCGAGCCGCGTCTTCCCAACGAACAGAGGTGCCCATCTGTTCTGGGGTGATGTTAACAATTCCGGTATCGGGGGCGATCGCGAGCTGCGCGTCTGCAGGGGCTCGGAGAAGGCCGCTTAATTTGGGTTCAAGGATCTTCTGTAGGCGTTCGGGATTGACGTCGACAGATAAAGGGACTTCTGATTTGCTCCACAGGGAAAGGCGGACACGATCCCAGGCGTTGCGGAGCGGATTTGAGGAGCGTCCGATCAGGAAGGCCTTTCGAGCTAATGTCGAGGAAGGCTCAATGAACGACCCGTCGGGGGTCTCAGCTTTGAGAACGTAGGGTTGATTATTGATCAGAACTTCTACATTTTTTACTTTTTCTTGTCCTAATTCTGTACGAAGTACCTGGTTTGCCTTTTCTTCATCTAAACCACCAATCTGAATACCGGCAACGGATACACGTGGGAGAATTTTGCCGTCGTAGGTTTTGCTGATGTGGGCGCTCCACACGAACGTTCCGATAAGTAGGGCACATAAACAGCTCACCACGAGTGTGGTGATCAGGATGGCGGGTTGGATTTTGGGGGAAGAGGTCATGATCGAGGAGGCGAAAGAAGTTCGTTGAGAATGGTTTTGGCGAAGGCGCTGTCATCTACTCGGCCTCCTTCAGGGATAACACCCATAAGCCGGACGGTTCCGGAGGGGATTGGCGTACCATGAATGGAGGTAAGTGGAAGAGTGAGTGTTTGGCCGTCGGGAGTCCGAAGGCGTACAGCTTGGTCTTCGATCGCTA
>CAZRJW010000028.1:0-14302 GCA_964600845.1 uncultured Gammaproteobacteria bacterium
TTGAATTGGCTTGCAGAAACGAATCCCGACATTGTCTGTCTCCAAGAAACAAAAATTTGCGAGCGTGATCTGGATGAACACGTTCCCGCTTTTCCCGGGTACGCCTCCTATTGGTACGCCGCAGAACGGAGTGGCTACAGCGGTGTTGCGGTGTTGAGCAAATTTGAACCGCTCAACGTCACGCGTGGAATTGGCCAGACTGCATATGATCGCGAAGGACGGATCATCACGGTTGAATATGAAAATCTCTTTGTCGTTAATGTCTACGCACCGAATGCGCAAATGGAGTACGTGCGTCTCCCCTTTCGTCTCGCCTGGGAAGAGACCCTGCGTGCCTATCTGACGGAACTTCAAAAGAAAAAACCGCTCATCCTCTGCGGCGACTTGAACGTTGCACATACACCAGCAGATGTAGGGATAGGTGACGATTCCGGCTTCCCCGGGTGCAGCTCAGACGAGCGGGACGCATTCGATCAGCTCCTAGGGATTGGTCTTATTGATACCTTTCGTTTCCTTCATCCAACCGTACGAAGCTATTCTTGGTGGGCGTATGCCAACAACGCGCGAGACTGGAATCAGGGATTACGCTTTGACTATCTCCTCGTATCCACCGTTCTGCAGCCGACTCTTCGATCCGCCGCGACACATCGAGACGTTCTCGGGTCAGATCACGGACCGGTAAGTCTGGAGCTCGCACACGAACCAGGAAATACAAAACCGATTCACGCGCCATCGTTACCAAGCGGCCAATTTGGCTTTAGTCTTTAGGCAGCTTATGCCCTCCCATACTCCTGATCGAGCCTTTGAAATCGCCTTTTTTGCGATCGTCGAGAATCTTGGTTTACGGAAAGAAGAGCTCGTGGAAGCGGGTGAGAAAGTCTCTTTCAGCTTAGACAATACCTACCGTGAATACCTCGCTGCCCCAGAAGAGCGGCGTCTAGAAATCCTTGGGCGTTACGCACAACTATTCGTTGAGCACGTGCGAAATGCGAACAAGCAGACGGATGCACCGCCACCCACCTACACCATTCAAGATATCTTCCCGATCCTTCGGCCACGGGCTTATTTCGTACATACCGAACTACGAGGGCAACTCATGGGGCAGGGAAAACCGCTCGCCTCGCGCTTGTACCTGCGACCGTTCACACCACATTTCTCCATCGGACTTGTCGCCGACGACGGAAAGAGGATGAATATTCTGACAGAACAAGACCTAAGTGCTTTCCCCTTTGAGCCGGATGAGATCTACGAACAAGCGCTCAACAATCTTCGCCAGGAACAACCCCTCACGTTGGCTCGCTTGAACGAAGTGACGTTTGTCTCGAATGATGCGGGCTACGGCTACGACGCCTCCCTCCTCCTTTTGCCCGAGTTCGCTGAGCAGATCCCATTCGACGGCACACCTGCCGCGTTCGCGACGAATTCCAGCCGACTGTTCATCACAAGCCTCGAGAGTCTCTCCTTTGAGAATCTGGTGATGGAGCTCGTTGTTCAATCGTTTCAAACACATCACCATCCAATCAGCGTCGCTCCCTTCATTCTCACGGAGGAAGGCTGGAAAGAAAGCGCCGATGTCACAGCCGATCCCTTTTTGAAGCTTTGGCGCCGGTCTTGGGTCAAGGAACGCTTGGATGATATCCGCGCCCAACAAGCCCTCCTCGCACAACTTCAACCCGATAAAATATTCCCAACGGTGGACTCGCTTGGCATTGATGTCATTTCAACCGCTGCCGAAGAAGAAACGCATGGACACCTAAGTCAGGAGGAGTTACAGAAAACGGTTGTTACCGTAACGGCCACGGACGCACCCACTGCCTTGAACGAGCCGTTCTTTCTGACCGACGTCATACAACTCCCGTCAAAGAATGGTCCGCCTAAGACCCTCCTTCTACGCACGCTCATGCTTGAGCTGCCGGGCGTTATCCAAACAGACGATCGCTATGAACCAAGACTCGCGCATTTCACCCGCAATCTCACGAGTGAAGAAGTAGCTCTAATTGAAGAAAAACAAAAACCTGAGCTACGGGCGATGGGGAGCACAAAAAAGCTAGACGCCTAGGGTAGCCATAGAAAGAGCAGTTCTGTATGATGGAACCGTATGAATAACAAAACCCTTCTTGGAATTGCCGTTGGGATCGTTTTCCTCATTGGCGCCGGGTACATCGTTTACATGGGACGACCGGTCATGAACATGGCTGATCCAGCCCCTGCCGCTACTTCAACAACTCAAGTTGCTACTTCGAGCACGCCGATCGCTACAGAACCCACGACGACTATCGTAGCGACCCCTTCTCCTACCACCTCTACGAAGACGGCTACCAAACTCGTGCCAACCCAACCAAAACCAACCTCAACGGTAGCAACCCCTACACCCACACCAACGCCAACACCTTCCCCAATTCCTGAACCAGCTCCACAACCAGGAACGTATACCCTCGCGGAAGTCGAGACGCATAACACCCCCTCAAACTGTTGGGCGGCGATTAGTGGCGATGTCTACGACCTCACCAGTTGGGTTTCACGTCATCCAGGAGGAGAAAATCCGATCAAGAATCTCTGCGGAACGGACGGAACGGCCCGTTTTGAACGGAAACACGGTGGATCGAATGCCGCAAAAATGTCTCTTGGGTTGCTCAAAATTGGAACACTCCGTTAATCCCCTTGTATGAGCACCGTTTCCCGCGTCCTCCTTCGTTGGTCCTGGGTCGCGCTTTTTGTCTGGTTTGGGACACAGCAGCTCCTCAATCCAAGTGATTGGATCGGATTCCTCCCAGAATGGAGCGGCTACATGCCAATCCCGGGCGAAATGCTCATTCAACTGAACGGTTGGCTTGAGATTTGTTTGGCGGCTGCGCTTCTCCTTGGGTGCTTCACGCGCCTGGTATCGACACTTCTCGCTCTCCACTTGTTAGGTGTAGCCATCTCAGCTGGAGGAGCGATTGGGGTTCGAGACGCCGCGCTCAGCATGGTCGGTTTCGCCCTCGCCTTGAGTGAGCCGGATGCCTGGACCGTCGATCATCGCGTACGCAAACCAACCTATTAGAAGAATTGGGCTGTATTTGGTAAGGTACGATGCGTCTTATTCGATTCTATGCGCATCACGATCGTAACCCCTCTCTATCCCCCAGATCTAGGGAAATTAGCGATCTATACCAAGGAGCTCGCCACGCAGCTCACAAAGCAACACACCGTCCAACTCGTAACGTATAGTGAGCTCCCTGAAACGATCCCCGGCGTTCAGATTTTTTCTGTTTCAAAACAACTTCCGCTCTTGATTCGACTGGTTACATTCACAGCCCGACTTTGGCGCGCAAGCCACCAGACCGACCTTCTCTATGTCTGCGATGGCGCTTCGGTGGGGCTCCCTAGCTTGATAGTCGGCCTACTCCGGGGCATCCCCGTCGTGCGCTGCCTCCTCGACGATGAAGCACGAGAACGAGCGGAACGAGCGCTGTATGTTGGAATCCCCGAAGAAACCTTCGCTTTATTGAAAGAGATCGATCTAAAGACTCGCTTTATCCGTTCGCTTCAAAACTGGGTATTGCGTCGAACGAAACAGATCGCTATTCCTTCGAGTTATCTTCAAGATATCCTGGAACGTGCCTACCACATTCCTTCGAAGAAACTGAACGTCATTCCACTTCCTCCCGAGCAGCCCCATCGCTTACCTTTTCTAGCCAACCGACAGAACCTCCAGATTTTCTCGCACAGTCCTTTGAATTTCTTCAGTGGGGTTGAAGACGTCCTCGTCTCTCTCGCGCACCTAATCACGACGATCCCTGACGTAAAATTGATCGTCGCAAACACGGGTCCAGAAATGACCCGTCTCAAGCAACGAGCCTCCGAATTAGGGATTGAAAAAAATGTGGCGTTCATCGGACAGATTTCACAAGCTGAATTTTGGCATCTCTTACGCTCATCGAGTGTCTTTGTACGGAATCAAAGTTCATCCAACAGCGCAGATGAAATATACAAAGCGTACCAAGCGCAGATCCCCGTGATCGCCTCACGCATTCCTTGTCATACAGAAGCCGTTCGTGATCAGGTCAGTGGGATCTTGATCGAACCAAACGCGGCCCCTGATCTGACGCAAGCCCTTACCGAGATCTTGGAACAAGCGGCTCTTCGCGCTCGATTCATCGCGGGTGGAGAAGCCATTCTTGCAGAACGCGGTGGCTGGAAGGAGCACATTCAACGCGTCCTCTCTCTTGTATGACCACCTCGCACAACACGCTCGATTGGAACACCTACCGCGCGCAAGAACTTCAACTCGTTCACCCCCTGTTGGCGCGCCTTGGATTTGCGCTTGAAGAAACGCAAATCCATATCGGCGGTGAACGCTCTGTAATCAGTGGGAATAAGCTAGTCTTGCTTGGGTACCGTCTGAGCGATAAAAAACGAGTCGTGATAAAGGTTAGCAGTCATCCCCAGGGAAAACAGGAATTGCGTCATGCCCGAACCTGTCAGCGGTTATTAAATGACATTCACTTTGCCCATAAAATATTCCTCTCTCCGGAAGAACTCGTTTGGCACGAGGAAGCCGGCGCTGTCATTTCTATCACGGAGTTCATTGAACAAGAGTTGGCATTTCTTGAGCGACCGTTTGAAGAGCAGTTTTTTCTCGCGTTAAAAACATTCGAAATGCAGGAAAGTGCCCACGCTACGACGTATGAACATGTGCGAGCGATTCAAGACACCTTCGGGATCTGGAACAGCTCGACTTACATCCAAACATTCCATGGATACGTAGAAACGATCTGTGCAACGCTCAAGAATCATCCGTCTGTTCAGGCAATCGTGACACGCGCTGAAGGAGTATTAAGTGAACATCAAGAACAGATTGTCCAGTATTTAGGCTTCCTGACACACACCGACTTCGTTCCACACAATATCCGTGTCGTTGGGCGTGACATCTACCTCCTCGATCACTCCGCGATTCGTTTTGGAAATAAATATGATGGCTGGGCACGCTTCTTGAACTTCATGCTGCTCTATCACCGCGAGCTCGAACAAGCGCTCGTGACCTACGTCCACGAGAATCGCACACCGGAGGAATCGGAAGCGCTGCGTCTTATGCGTATCTTCCGTCTGGGTGAATTAATTTGGTATTACACAAAACGCCTTGAGAAAACGTCTGGCCACTTACACCAACTTGATCAAGCACGCGTGCACTTTTGGGCAGATGTCTTAGCATCTGTTATCAACAAAACAGACGTTCCCACCGCTCGAATCCAAGCCTACCAAACAGAGCGTGATGCACTCCGGAGTGAAGAAGAAAAACGTCGCCAACAAGGACTTCACTAGCGTCTATTCGAGACCATCCATACGCTCAACAAGTTGCGCGTATTCGTCCAAGAGCGGATGAGACCAGGTCGCTTGTACCGCCGAAAGCAGCGTATGTTCAAACCACGCTTTTGATTCACGTCCTCGATTAAAAAGCTTCCAGACAGCCGGACCCTGAACCGCATGAGCCGCAAGAAGACTTTCTAAGTTATGAATTTTGTCAGCGATCGAGACCGCTTTCACCGCATCTGGTGCGTTGCGGATGGATTCGATGTAGAGCTCTTTTCGCTTTTCCCAGACAAGTGATTTGTCTTCGGTTAGTGCCCGAACAATCGTGACAACCTCTTCACCTAGGAGCTCGCGTAGTTGATCTTCTGTTACGCCTGTATCCTCCAGCACATCGTGCGCGATGGCTGCTGCAATCACGGTTTCCGAAAACCCATGGCGAGCGAGCTTGAGCGCCGTCATGTAGGGATGAATCACGTAGGGAGATCCGCTGTCTTTGCGCGTTTGCCCGGTATGCGCGACAAACGCAACCTGCGAAGCCGTCTCAACAAGAGAACGCTTCGCCGCTCCGAACATCAAGGACTGTGTTTCGATCATCATATCATTAGACGCGTCCGCGAATTCGTTCGAGGAGGCTTTTTGGCAATGAAATATTCCACTGTTTCAACAGGGCATTGATCGAGCGCGCGAGACGAATGAATTGCAACGTAACAGCGCTTTCTAGACGTAAACGGAACGGATGCTGGTAGCTGTCGAGGGATGCGCCTGAGGCAAGCGATACGTGCCGTCCCGCGATCGTGTAGCGTCCTGCGTGAAGCGCCTGCAGGATAGATTGCGGCGTTCGCTCCTCCGCCTCAACTTCAAGACCAGGGCCTGGAAGATGGGACCAGCGATGAAAATCCACTCCGGCTGTTACAAATAGTTTTTCCTTGCGCTGCTTTGCTAACTGATCGCGATAGCCCCAGGCGGCTGGACGAGGAACACGCTTGCCATCATATTGGCCGTTCCAAATTTCAATTCCGTGAAGATACGGCTCCATTCCCGTCGGTGCACGGAACTGGCTGCGATGCGGATGAGCAAACACAACAAACGCTCCTTGGGCATACCCCTGCTTCACAAGCTCTGCTGGATCTAAACGTGGATCGATCCCCTCACTCAACCCCGCGAGAATGATATGGGCATCCGGAAAAGAGACTTCGAGCCCTGGGATCATCAGAATCTTTTCATCAGACAACGCCTGGCATTCACGGAAAAACGCTTGGTATTTTTCTTGCGTCAGCCAGTCTGTGTGCTCTGTTAGACACACAAAGTCCACTCCCCGGTCCACTAGTCCTTTTTTAAGATCGACCAATGAGACCTTTCCATCATAGGAATAGGTTGAGTGTACATGCAGATAGCCGGCCAATTTCATGCTGGGATGGTAGCCCATTCCCTACCCCCGAGCAACCACATCGATCACTTCCCAGATCGCTGGCATCGGATCGCGCCAAGAAAAAACATCGTCTTTTAAGGTGTAGTTTTTTGATGGACAACAGAGTGCGATCGCTCTCCCCGCATCACGGAATCGGCCGAGACGGAGACAGGTCAACAGACATTTCACCACCGCAAGCGAATGGATAGCACGTACCTGTCGTCGGTCTGTAACTGTTTCCAAGCTAGCCTCTGAACCCTGGGTTGAAATCACATACCACAACCAAACAACCGGATACTGCGATGCTAATGTGAGTGGCAACGAGCCCCACCAACGACCGTTAATTTCCATTAAGCGATAGGTTTTTGCGTCCTCATCATACTTCCATTCCACCATCGCAGGACCATTCCACCCCAGCTCCGACAAGAGACGACCGGACCACTCAACCAACTCAGAAGGAGGCGCCATCGACTCACGGATGCTACTCGCTCCTCCATCGGGATGAATTCCTAACAAGCGCTGATGCGCAAACCAGCCCTGTACACTTCCCGCTTGGCAGACCGTGAATAGGCCTACCTCGCGCCCAGAAATACACTGTTGGATCAAAGGTGCTTCCCCCATTAACGCCTTCACTTGATCGAAGCGTGTGTGTGCCTCCGTTTCAGAATACACACGACTCGCTGTTCCTCGTACGGCCTCACCCTGTTCTGGCCAGACACAGGAATGACGAGGCTTTATAATTAACGGATAGCTTGTTCCGGTAGCGCTCACATCCGCCTCCAGAGGAATTGGGAGACCAAGGCGCTTCGCTAGCGCCAATGTCTTCTGCTTATCAAAGACCGTCTCCACGACCTCCGTACCTGCAAATCCCCAAGCAAACGCCGAACGGGCAGCTGAAGCAGTGCGCGCAAAAGGCAAAAAGGTGTCATCACTAAAAAAATAAGGAACGACCTGCAAACCAGTTCGCTTTCGCTCTTCGCTCGCCACCTGTTGCACCACCTCAAGATAGGCGTTGAGATCTTTTTTTGGATCAGGGTAGACGAAGGTCAGAGCTGCCGCGTTTGAATGTAGAGCAAGCGCCGTACGACGAGGCGCACCAACGAGAACGCGAATCCCGCGAGCCCGTAAATCACGGACAGCGGCGAGCGCGCTCGCAAGATGTCCATCAAGGACGAGGGCACTCGCGCTCATACCTTCTTTTCTGCTTTTACACGTGCTGCAAGCTGACCCATAGAACTCGTTTCTAGTTTGCCCGCAACACGCAACTCTTGCACGTATTTAAATATGTCCTCAAGACCTTGTAGCAACCCCTCTGGATCCGATGCGAGGTTGAACGGATGAAACCAAAGATGAAACACACCTTTTTCATTCATCGCCGCACGTAGACCCGCCTTCACCTTTGCAACGCGCATACGTACAGGAAGATATTTCGCCCAGCCACGCGCATGTCCATAAAACCAACTTCCGGGAATATTCACGAGACCTGACTCCAGGCGAGGCTGAACGGCTGGTGCGGTTGGAATAAAATAATCATCCACCATATGCGCCACCTTCTTTAGGAGCTTCGGAAGTCGTCGATACCAATTCTCATCGCATCCTCGATAACAGGTGAATCCTTGCTCTCGCAGAACGTCCAGGTGATTTACTCGATTCTGTGGAAAGACGTAGGCCACTGGCGCCACCTCCGCCTCGCGCGACACACGAACAGCCTCAGCCGTATCCGAGGCGAAACTTTCTCGTGAACACGCATCCGCATAAAAATGAGAAAACGAATGACTTCCAATTTCTTGTGGGTAGGCACAGCTCTTGATCAGATCGATCACATCATCCCCGTACCAAATAGGATCATGTAGACGGGACGTCCCTGGATCCATCAAAAACCAGTCATTCTTTCCGGTCCAGCCTTCAGGCCGCACGATCTCTGGATGCAGCACTCCCTTTGCGTCACGCGCGCAAGAATCAAGAAACAAATGTCCAACCACCGCCCAGGTTGCGGGGATTTCATACCTCGCAAGCAACGCGAGCAGACGTCCGATCACATCACGCGTTCGTTCATAATCAGTGCGATAAAAGGCATCGCCCCGTGTTCCCCAGGCGAGCTCGGTATCGATTGAGAGGACAAAAGTTGGGTTCATAGAGAAAATAATTCTTTCCACTGACGCACTTGCTCAGCCGCTGTTTCATCCGCCGTAAGAACCCCTTTAAGTGGAGGGATTGTTCTTCCAAAGGTAGCAATGATCGCCTGCGCAACCTTCTGAGAGTCGCCCGCTATAACGACATCCGCGGCGCCCTGCTCAGCCAGCCAACGCGCACACCCGGTATCTGACATCACGACAGGCACACCAGCCAACGCCGCCTCCACCGAAGCTACACCCCAGCCTTCGTGAGAAGAGAGGAGAGCAAAAACATCCGCCGAGGCGATATACGATGCCGCAGGGGCTGTTCCGATGAATTCAACCGCTTGTCCAATACCGAGTTCACGCACACGCTGTTCGAGGGTCGCACGCTCAGGACCATCCCCTACCAGAACAAGTGTCGCACCCGGTCGCTCCTTTAAAACCAGCGCAAAGGCTTCAAAAAGAAGCGCATGTCGTTTCACCGACACTAATCGTGCAACGCAGACGATTCTTTCAGAGACTGGTTGACGCGTCAGTGTTCGGAACACGGGGTCTGGAACAATTGGTAGCCAATAGACCTTTCCCTGCACCTGTTTTTTTAGCCATTCGACGCTCAGTGGACTCACCGAACGAATCGAGTCCGCTTTTTTCACGAGCTGCTTCGCTAAGGAAAAGCGTAGCCCCCAAAATGGTTCATCAATATTTGCTGAACCATCAAACCAAGCTCCGTGATCCTGAACTTCGTATTTCGCTGAAAAGCGTTGAGCGAGACGAAACGCCACCAGGCCAATCTCTGCTGGATCTTGAGCAGTTACAAGGTCCGGCGTAGCCACAGGGGCACGACGTGACGCTCGGAATAAACGCTGAAGAATCGTTCGACCGCCCGTCCCGAAGACCCGTATCCCCGAAGCCTGCCAACTCGTTTCTTCTGCTGATAAAATCCAAACCTCAAGCTCTACTCCCAGATTAGTCAATTTTTTCCATCTGGTTGCCGTTTGTGAAGTTGGATCGAGGCCATTTTTATCCCGACTCAACATCAGTACCCGCAGCGATCGAGATTCAAGCGACATACAAGAATTAAGACCAGAGCGGATTAAACACGTCCTCTTTCATTTCTTTCGCGATGATATCCCAGTCATAAGAACGAAGAACCATGGCACGCGCCTCATCCGTAATACGCCGCGTCTCTTCTGGATGCGCGAGAATCCACGTCACCGCTTCAGCAATCTGTTCTGGCTGATCTTTATCGACAGCCCAGCCGGTCGTTTTTTTATCAGGATTTCGCTTCGCATCAAACAAGAAATCAGCGATCCCTCCTTCTTGCGTTGCAACAACCGGTAGACATGAAGCCATCGCCGATAGAAACGCATTCCCTAGCCCCTCTGATCGACTCGGTCCAACAAACAGATCTGCCGCCTTACGATACGCTGTAACTTCTGTACGTTCGACTCGTCCGGCAAAAACAACTCGATCCTCCAATGAGAGCTCTCGTACAAGCTGCTTCAGTGAGGCCTCCTCGGGCCCATCTCCGACAATCACAAACCGCACATGAGCTGGGAGAAGAGGCAGAGCTCGAATAACCGTATCAAACCCTTTCTGAACGACAACACGAGCGGTATTTGTTAAGAACACATCCCCTGGTCGTTTTCCAAGTTTCGTTTTAATGCGCTCCACTTCCGCTTCTGGAACATCTTGATGCAGATCTTTTGGATTCGCTCCATTATGAATGATCTTCAGCGGACCAGTGAATCCCCGTCTGCGTGCCCATTCCCCTAAAAATGAAGAGATTGCGTGCACAACATTCGCCTTGGTGAATGCACGCGAAAATAATGGCCAGAGCGGCTTCATCACCTGCTCGATCCGCTCCGGCGGATCTCCTTCCTGGAGCGTTAACACGAATGGAACGGTTGGATGGAAAAGCTTAAAGAGCGTTGCGGGAACACCAGCCGAATGCGCCATCATCGCCCAGATCGCATCATATTTATAGGTACGATGAAGCCAACACGCTTTCCAGGCAGCGAAAAACTGGTACAGCGGCTTGTTGATGTGCAATGGCCATCTTCCAAGATCTTCAAACGTTGGTTTTCCCTTCTGCGTTAATCCAATTCGATGAACCAAAATATTTCCTAACTGCTCAGTCGCTGGATTTTCACGATAATATCGCAACGTTACGAGATGAAACTCAATATCATCTCCGTTGATCCGGTCTGTTATTTCTTTCAGCGCCGTTTCAGCTCCGCTTGGATAAACGGGGTAATATGCCAACGAGAAAATCAAGACGCGCTTTTTCATAGACTACGTGCTTGGAGCGCTGCGCTTAATCTCCTCAATGTATTCTTTCAATGTCTTCGCCTGCCTCCAACCAAGCGCCGTAATCTTCTCTGAATCAATCACGGAACGCTCACGGGTCGTCTTTGTTTGCGGCAACATCTCGATTTCTCCGCCAAATAGCTCAGCAACCTCGAGCAAAGAGAGATCGTCTGTGGAAGAAATTCCATACCCATCTCCCTCGCCTTGTTCACTCGCGAACAAGATACCGTTAACGGTATCTTCAACGTGCGTGAACGCGCGGCGCTGCGTTCCCGGAGATCGAACGGTGAGCGGCTCTCCCTTCAAATATTTTTGCCGGAACGTTTCGATCAGCGTTCCATGTTCCACTATCGAACGTTCACGTGGACCATACACGTTATAGAAATAAACAATTACGTACGACAGCTCATACCAACGTGCGTAGTTATTCACGAGATCACACATGGCTGCCTTCGCCCAGGTATACATCGCGAGATCGCGACCCGGTACACCATCTTCTCGCGGACCAACCGACTTGGTTGAAGATCCAGAATACACCAGCTTACATTTTACCTTTCTCCAATACTCCAAGACAGCAAACGTCCCATCCATATTCAGATCCCATACCAAAGCAGGCTCCTCGAGACTCTTCGCGACGCGTGCGTATTCCCCTAGATGATAGATCACATCCGGGCGCTCTGGAACGAGCTGATCGATCTTTTTCGTGTGATCGGCGCGATATTCGACCCCTGGAACATGATTTTCCTCAGAACCGGTAAAGTAGTTATCGAGCGAAATCACGCGATACCCTTCTTTAACCAGTCGTTCACAGAGATGAGAGCCAATAAACCCGGCTCCACCCGTCACCAGAGCCAATTTTTGCGCAGAATTTTGCATGAGAGAAGGATAACGGGAGGCGGCTGAATGGTCAAAGTAGCTCCCTCCCCTATTTTATGCCAAAGTACATAAAACTATGCAGATCAAAGAACTCGGACATGTTGTTCTATTTGTAAGCAATCTTGTGCGTTCAGCGAATTTCTACCGCGACATACTGGGTTTCCGGGAAATCTCACGCACTTCGGGTGCGGCTGCCTTTTCTTCTGGACGAACCCATCACGAACTCCTTTTACTTGAAGTTGGAGCTGCTCCAGACCAAAAAAGCCAGGCAAAACCCGGCCTCTACCATATTGGCTTCAAAATTGGAGATTCTCCCGCAGATGCACGCATCGCCTATAAAGAGCTACAAGCAAAGGATGTTCCGATTGTTGGGACCGCCGACCATACAGTGACGCACAGCATCTACATTCTTGATCCAGATGGAAATGAGCTTGAACTCTATGCCGATGTATCGGACATCTGGAAACAAGATCCACAAGCGGTCATGACCCCAACCAAACACTTGTCACTAGATGAATAGGCTAGACGCCCCCAACATCGATCCAAACAAATTTGGCCGCCACCTCAGCCCGGAGTGTCAACTCTGATTCATCTACGATTCTCGCCTGATCCCCTGCAGAAAATCTCGTTCCATTCAGCGAGAGCTCACCTTGTTGCACGTATAAGAACACTCCGCGTCCAATTCCTGGGCGATACGCCTGCTCTGATCCTGCGTCCATATCGGCTAAAAAGAGGGTCACATCAGCAGATAGATGCATCACGCCCTCTTGCACCTTATTTGAGATGATCGGAACAAGTTTATTTTTCTCAATATACGAGAAGTCTTTTTGTTCGTAGCTTGGAGCAAGTCCGTCTTGTTCTGGCATGAACCAAAGCTGAAACAAATGGACTGGCTCATCACCCAGATTCTTCTCGGCATGGATAACGCCTGTTCCTGCTGACATACGTTGCACTTCTCCCGCTTTAATCACCTTTTTATTTCCCATGCTGTCGCGATGCGTAAGCGCTCCTTCGAGGACAATCGTAACGATCTCCATGTTTTCGTGCCCATGTTCATCAAAGCCAGAGTACGCATTAATCGTATCGTCATTAAAGACGCGTAATACACCAAACTGGAGGTTCGCCGGATCGAAATAATTCGAGAACGAAAAAAGATAATACGTCTTCAGCCATTCGTACTTCGCCAAATGACGCTTGCTCGCTTCGATGCGGGTAATCATGTCTCTACAATACCAGATCTACTCAAGATGTCTTGTTCAACCTTTCTGCTCTGCCAAGCACGATAGCTAACGAACACAGTGATCAGCAAGGCGCCTCCGATAAGATTCAACATGAGATCATTTGCCGTATCCGGTCCATCGCCTAATCGATGTGTACCGAAGAAAAAATCTTCTAGGTATTCTTCTACCTCATACAGCACCGCAAAGATCGTACTTGCCCCAAGAGCGAGACCATACGTCACCGCTCGCGGACTCCACCACTTCAACCTATCTGCGATCCGTTCAAACACCAGAATAAGAGAAGTGACGAGAGCCGGGCCACTCAAAAAATGCACGACCTGATCGTAGTACATCCATTTTCCATACAAGCCAAGAATATCTCCGAAAAAATCGAAGAACAACAGAAACGTCATAATGAACCACACGCGGCTCTGTAAATGCGTCCCTAGTTTTCGTTGAAAGATCACATCGATCGAACGTAAAATTGCAAACATGACAAACGTACTCACAACCCTTCCAAACCAGGTGAAGTCGACCTTGAACGAAAGGATATTCGTATAATTCAACAACTCAAATAAAAAGAGGCCTCCAAACACAACAAATACCATCTTTTGAACCAGAGTCCTTGGCAACAGCTCACGTGCAAAAATAAGCACTGATTGTGGCATAGATTGTTTTTGCTTAAAGGCCGCCTGGCCGCTTTATTTCAAGTTTGCCCGTTCATCTCACTTCTATTACAACGCTGATTTAATTATAATACAAGGCTGCTTTCTAAAAAGATGCTTGACAGACCGGGAAAAACACCAGAAGCTAATTCCTATGACTCTTTCGATTCGTATCACAACTGCACTTCTTCTCTTAGTTATAGCTCTTCCCACAGCAGTACAGGCACGCACTCTTGCCGAGAGCTTATCTGGTCGTATTTTGCTACAAGTTCAAAGTCATGGGGAAGCGTGGTATGTGGATCCTGTTACAAAGCAACGCTTCTATCTTGGTCGCGCGGAAGATGCCTACGCGCTCATGCGAGCCAAAGGTTTGGGCATTCGTCACGCAGAACTTGCGCGCTATCTCGCAGGCCG
>CAZRJW010000029.1:0-13209 GCA_964600845.1 uncultured Gammaproteobacteria bacterium
ACCACTTTTCGCGCTTTCCAGACTACTACACGCTCCACACCTGGGAACACGAAACGGGGAAGATCACTTGTTCCGAGCCGCTCGCTCTGTAAGACAGATACAAAATCCCCCGCTCATCAGCGGGGGATTTTAGTATTTCTCTCTACCGAACGTATCCCAGGACTCGGACCACCGCCCACTGGAACGGCGTCTGTGGCGCTCCTCGGAAAGTGCGGCGATACTCGACGATTCCTTCACGTTCCAAAACAAGGTTACGTGGGAAGCGAATGCGATACATCAGGGTGTTCCAGGCAAGGTTCTCCGCTTGATTCTGGAAGTTTGGTGCGTGACCAAACATCGTTCGGAAGGTTGCGAGGGCGCGTGGGACCATCAAACGTTCGTAGGCTAGGTTGCGTGTGAGAGGGATTTGTCCGTTTGAGATCCGATCGAGATCGGCGACGGGCAAGTTCGCAGCCGGTCGGCCCAAGATCTCCTGCAAGTCACGGATAACCGCTTCACGTTCTCCTCGACCTAAGGCGCGACTGCCGGTGTTTCCGCCTGCTTGGATAAACTGTTCGAGTGTCAACGTTGGTGCTGTTGGGGCTCCTGGAATTGCTGGAGCAGGTTCAGATGGTGCTGGAGCTGGTGCGGCAGGAGCTGTAGGAGCTGTAGGAAGTGTTGATGTTGGAAGGACGAGCGGTGGAATTTGTGTCGTTGTGAAGAATGTTTGGATTGGACCGCTTGCACCGCCGCCACCACCAACAGCTCCCCCGCCTCCGCCGCCGCCACCACTCGAAACGGGAGCGGATGCACAGGCGCTCGTTGCAACTGAGCTTGCGGTTGAAGTAGCGGATTCGTTCTCGGCTACGTTACGGGCGATCACTGCGAAGGTATAGGTTGTTCCGCACGTAAGAGCTTGAACCGTGATCGTTGACCACGTGGATGAGGTCTGCCAGACAGGGCTTCCCGTAACAGCTGCCAACGCATCTAGGTACCCACTGAGGGTTGAGCTATAGATCGCGTATTCGACAGAGGTTGCATTGCTATTTGTTCCGAGATCAATCGAAAGAGAGGTGCGAGACAAGGCGGTGAGCGTTGGAGCAGTTGGCGCGTTTGGACTCATCGTGAACACCGCCGAAGTCGCATACGCTGATGACGATGTCGCCATGAGGTTTACCGCTGCAACGCGGAATTCGTATTGCTCACCCGGAGAGAGGTCTGTGATATCCACAGCAGCGACACCCGATACGGATGTGGTCATACCAGGGTATTCCTCCCCCATCAGCGTGCGTCGATACTCGACGCTGAAAGAATCTTCATCATCTGAGTTATCGATCCAGCCAAATGTAGCTGTTGAAGTTGAAACATGCGCTGCACCTGCGGAAGTTGGGGCGTTTGAAGCAGTTGTACTAATGAGATACAGAGTTATCAGTTGATTGCGAGAAGAAATAGTCGCTGGCGTAGACGTACCCGCGTAACCCGCTGCGCTGACTGCGATCGAATAGGGGTTATACCCTCCCTCTGCCAAATCCTGCGTCGTACTCGTCATCACATGCGCTGGCAGGCTGGCTAACGTCGTGTAGCCAGTACCATCCGTACCCCCCAGAGACGTTTCAAGCGTGCCCGCATCTGTCGCGGCGACAGATGCACCAGAAATACCCGTAGCGGATCCCTCTCGAGCCGCCAACACTTGGACATCGTACTTCACTAAGATCGAGCCCAACCCATCGATTGCGGCTGAAGCGTTATTAAAACTCACGTTATCAAACGTATTCAACCCATCCGCCGAAGAGACAAGGTCTACTTCCGTGCTGCCTTGAATGACGCTATCAGAAATCGTGACGTTAGCCGTCGTACCTGAAAGGAGCAGCCCGACAAAGTTCGCGGTCGTCGTAACCGAAGAGATCTGTGTTCCTGAGGAGCCGATAAGCGCAATCGCCGACAACGTGGCCTCATTTCGTTCAATCACCGGAGGATCGGTCAGACCGCCCATCAATGTCGCTGCCGCAGACACAACTGAGGAGCTGTCGTAAGCATAGTTACCCCCAGTTGGAATGAAGAGGTTATCGATAAAGGCTTCTGTTATGATTGGAATCCCAAAACAAACCGCATCCAAGGCGACTCCGCTATTCGCGACTGAATCTGGAACAAGTACCGTCAGCTTAGAGCCAACGATATCCACCAAGGCTACATGAAACGTCTCCGTTCCACCCGCAGTAAGAGCTGTCAGATCGTACCCATCCGCCATGACAAAATCGACGTTACAGTCTCCATCTTGGGCAATTAACATCGTGTTAGCCGGTACGCCAAATGGAACGATCGCGTCGTCATAATCGGTCCCTCCAAATGAAAAGAGCATTTTAGAGAGCGCATATTGGCTATCCCCTGCAGCTACGCCCGTAATTCGCACTCCACTTAGCGTTGAACTAGCAACTCCACTCAGAAGAACTCCATCTTCATTAGAGGCGGCGGTGATCAGCGTTGAATTTCCGGCGCCAACAATCGAAACGCTCGTTGTCGCCGAGGTGGAAGAGACCGAGAAGCCCACCTAGGAACCTGCGGCGAGCGTAATACTGTCACCTGAGCGGACAAACTGGTTAATCGCCGAAGTCGAGGTCGCATCCACCGTCATATAATCAATGACCCCGGTATCGTCGATCGAGATCGTGTTTCTGCGCGCTATGGTGCTCGCTCCGATATCGAGTGCTCCATTTACATCTACATACGGACTGAAGGCGGCCGTTTCAAGATCATTCGTCGTAGATACATCATCCACCTTCAAGAAAGGATAGGCCGTCACGGAAGTTGCATCGCTTACGTCTGTATCAGGCCCACCAGCGACAGTGCTTCGTACAACCTGCCCGAATCCGTACGCGCCATTATACGCGTTATTCTGGGTAAAGACGTTTAACGGTTGGTGCGTGTAACTAATTCCCGCCGCGCCACTCGTCGTGGTCGCGTTATAGATAAGGTTATAAGACGCCTCAACATGCGCAACGATGTCCGGACGATCGTACTGGATGCCTAGCACGAGTGGATTTCCATTCGAACATCCTCCTCGTTGTCGAATCGTATTATGAGCAAATGTGTAACTTCCGTTCCATGCTTGGTCCTGTTGAATGGTTACGGAGATGGCGGAACAGTTTGTCACTGTCCTGGGCGAATCAATGAAGTTTCCGCCAAAATAGTTCGCTCCGCTTGCAAAGGCCATGAGCGAGCTATCAATGGAATCTGTGATAAATTCGGTTGGATAGTTAATGGTATTTGTAGCAAAGGTCAGATCCGAACCTTCCAAAACCACTAAGCGCAAAGAGCTGTTGCCATAGTCAGAGCGATTTGAGAACGTATTTCCCGTAATCAGCAATTGGCTTGAACTGACGGCGGTCGAGAAGATCGCTGCCTGATCCTCGCCCGCCATGCGCCCATAGAAGGTATTGTTCTGGATCACGCCTTGAGTACTCGTCCCCATCAGCCTGAGCAAGTTGAGGTTCGTATTGTTCAGAATCGAAAAATTCTGGCCTCCGTACAAAAAAGCGATACTGCTACTCGCGACCGTAGAAAACGTGTTGTCCACAATCCGTACCCCACTAATCGGCTCGCTGGGTACGAGCGTGGCCGTAGCGAGCATGACATTTCCAAAGGTACACGCCTGCACGGTCGAACTCGTAGAGAGGTAGACCCGGTTATCTCCTGACGTCAGCTGCGATATCACCGCTCCACCCGTACAGGTAACCGTCGAAGAAACGTTTGGAAAGTTGATGGGCCAGGATTCGGAAGCTGTGAGGTACGGCGATGGCGCATCCCCTTGTACTTCGTAGACATCTCCGGGCGCAGGAGGGTCACTTACATCCGTAAACGCAGCGCCAAGCGTGGCGAAGTCACAGCCGGCCGCACAAATTGATTTTGTCGCTGCGTGAACAGAAGAAGCGGTTACAAGTCCTATACATCCAATGAGCAGGGAAAGGGTCAGTTTAAAAAGGGGACGCATAAGTATCAGGAATGAACAATCTGGTTCAAGAATTATACCATACTTTGCGCAAGAACAAGCCCCTGAACCGATGCCGCTTCGGCAGCATGGAGCTGCAATGATGCCTCTTTTAGCGTCGCTCCCGACGTGTAGACGTCGTCGATCAATAAAATCTCCTCCCCTTTTACATTTTCCGTACACACAAACGCTTCTTCCAGGTTTATTGCTCGAGCTTCTGCTGTAGCTAAACGCGCGTTTGTTTGAGTAATACGTGTACGCGCAAGCGCCTGACGCACTGGAACAGTAGGAAAAAAGAGTGCTTGCACGAGGGTCGCTAAACGAAACGCGTGATCCATTCCCCGCGTTCGTTGACGATCTGGATCCATCGGTAAGGGAACAATCAGGGTCGGTGCCGGCAAAAGTACGGACAGCCCATCAGACTCCTCTCGAAAGCGGAGTAAGACATCTCGCAGAGCCTCCTCCTCTAAACACAGGGCTCGCTGGTACTTAAATGAACGGATCAATCCACCTATAATCGGCTGTTGGTAGCTAGAAACAGCGATCAGGGTCGTTAAGGGGTGGTCCTCGGGCAAGGCGACCCGTCCAACAAATGAGATCGTTTCAAGACAGGACGAACATAACCACTCCCCTTCTGTCGTACAACTAAGGCAGCTCGGCGGAAAGAGCCCGTCGAGGACCAAGCGCACCCCCTCTCGCGAAGCCTCGCGCGGCGTCATAGCTCCTGTGCTTAGAGCGCCTCTACCCACTCAATCCGAGACACGACCCAATTTGTGCCCGCACGCTGGAACGTGATGTTCGCCTGTCGATACATTGTCTGAGCCGCCGCATCTCCAGCCTCGACGATCACCTGAGCATCTACTTGAACGGTTACCTCTTCCTGGTTTCGAATTGGTGTTGAAGAGGTAATCTTGGAAGCTAACCCACGAACCGTCTGGCCCCAGCCCCCGGAACGAAGCGGATACGCAGCTCGAAGACGTGCCTGTTCAGCGACAAAAAAGGCTCGAACGGTAGGTGTCGCCTCTAACCCTGCGTCACGCAAGGCGGCAAAGTCATCTGCATTGGAATAACTCCCGGCACGTGAGGCGAAATCCTGCGCCATGCGACGGAGTCGATCCTCCAAACGACGAGATTCAAGCGCGGCTGGATCAGCGGGAGTGGGAGCGCTTGGCGTAGGCTCTGACGGGAGAATCCCTGTCTGCGTCTGCCCCTCTGGATACGCAGGCGGCTGAATGACAGGCGCTGACGGATCTTTCCTGAGCGGCCAAAGAAGCCAGAAAAGAACTCCCGCGATAACGAGGACTCCGAAGACGATAAGAAGGATGGCCTGGGTGCGTCGTTGCATATGAAAAAAAAGGATAGATTACTTACCGGCGGTCTGTTCCGCGTAGTCTTTCTTTGCCTGCTCAATCTTCAACAGCTGCTCTGGATTCGTCGTCACGATCTGATCTTCCGTGTACGAAGCGACGACTTGAATCGCCGCGTGCTTCGCTCCCGCAAAGAAGATCCCCTCTCCCACACCGGACTCAAGCAGCAAGTACTTCTCGGACTGGGTGAGCAAGAAGGTACGCGCCACCAAGTCGATGGATGCCGGTGACTGCTTCAAGAGCAGCTGCATGGAGCTGTTCGTCACGATCGCCTGGCCATATGGCGAGGTCAAGAAGTCGTTGACGTCTTGGGTAATCGTCGTAATGCCAAGATAGTACTTGCGACAGCGCTTTACGAGCGCGAAGATAAATTTCGCTGAATCCTCCGACTGCATCAGCCACCAAGCCTCATCGATCACGAGCATGCGCTTCTTGCGCTCGGAACGCACCACGTTCCAGATGTAGTTGACGATCGTATAAATCGCCATCGGACGCAGCTCATCTTCAAGGTCACGCACCGAGAAGGTTACCAGCTGGTTATTCATCTGCACCGTTGTTGGCGAATTCAAAAGACCCGCAAACGTTCCTTCCGTAAACTTACGTAATTTGATAATCAAGTCGGTTGTGCCTTCCATCCCTTCCAAAATATCTTGGAAGTCCTTCATGATCGGCGCTTCGAGCTTCGAAAGGTCCGCTCCTGGCACGATGTCTTTCTTGGCGTAGGTTTCAAGCAACGCACGATCGAGAATCGAATCTTCTTGTGGAGTCAGCTTGCCTAACATCAAACGGAGCAAGCCTTTGATCGTAATAACCGCGCTACGAATAATATCTTCCGCCGACGCCGTCTCCCCTGTTGGGCGTGGCAAGTCAAACGGATTGAGCTTCGACTTGGACGATAATGAAATATTAATGTACGTACCTCCGACCGCATCCGAAAGATGCTTGTACTCCATTTCTGGGTCAATAACGATCACGTCTACGCCCAACATCATCGAACGCACAATTTCGAGTTTAATTGCGTAACTTTTTCCGGCACCAGACGTCGCAAAAATAACCGCATTCGCGTTTTGCAGCGAGAAGCGGTCAAACAAAATCAACGAGTTATTGTGGCGATTGATCCCGTACAAAATACCGTTGTCACTCGAAAGCTCGGCGGAAGTGAATGGGAAGGACGACGCGATTGGCGACGTACTCATGTTGAACGTAATCTGTAATTCGTCGTTGCAGAGCGGCATGGTCGAGTTGAAGCCTTGCTCGGACTGGAAATACGCACGACGCGTATAGATCAGCGCTGAAGCGAATGTTCCTTCCACCTGACTCGTGACGCGCTCAAGCTCGTCCATGTCCTTCGAGTAGAAGGTGCAGTAAAAGGCGAACTGGAAAAAGTGCTCGATCCCTTGTGTGAGGTCATCACGCAGCTGCTCTACGTCGCGTAACGCCGTTTCTGTGATTGGATCACGTGGCTTCCCTGTTTCGTTGTCCGACATGATCTGCGCCTCAAGAATACCCACCTTACGCTTCAACTGTTTTAAAATGACGTCCGATTTAATCGGATAGAAATACATCGAAATGTCGAGCTGGGCACTCAAGTTGATAATCGGGGACGCCCAACCCACCGACACGTAACGTGGATAGGTCACCACGAACAACGTACGACAAAAAATATCGCCCAAACGAACGAATGAAGGTTCAATCTTCATCGACGCCGGCGCGATCAAATCCTTTACGACAGCCGCCCCTTTTCGATACAACCGCTCATCTTCAAGCGCGGCATGCTCTTCGGCCTGTTTTTGTTTGAGCGCTTCTTTCGAAGGCCCCTTCTCAAGCTTCGGCTTTTCCAACGTGAGGGCCGGATTCGCCGGCTTCTGCGGCTCAGTTTCAAAGGACATAGAGGACGAAGACAGTATACCACATCATTTTCTGAGAAGCTGTTGAATACGAGAACGCCGCCGACGAGGAAGACGTGTGCTGACCTTAAGGAAGATCGGCCACGTTCTCGTCGGCGGCGAAGAGTCACCGCTTCTGCATCAGCCCCGCTGCTCCTGCGCCTCGCGGAACCGCGCAGCCGCCGCTTCAAGCGTCGCGTTGGTCGGAGCCTGGGCGGCCGGAAGGATCATCGTTCCACCCCGCAGACCCTTGGCGGTTGCACTCCAGCGGAGCGACTGGAAGTAGTCGGCGATCAGCTGCGCTTTGCCGATGATGTACCCGACACTGATCGCGTCGCGGTAAGCGGTCAGGAGGTCTTTGCGGAAGACGCCCGCGAGGTATTCCTCCAGGATGAACGCGACCCCGTCCGGGTTCGTGACCAGGAAGTGATCTCGTTGCTTGCTGTCCCCCGGACTCCGACTCAGGTCCGTGACCGTCACGGCGAACTCGCCGGTAGACGACCGAACGATCAGGATGTGCACGCCCACCTTCGAGCTGTTCGCTTCGAAGGGCGCCTCCCCCTCTTTCGGGAAGCGTACCCAGAGCAGTCCCGTGGGGCTGCTCTTCTCGCGCTTGAGGCGCGGGATCGCGAGGGCGAGGATGTGGGTCGCCCCCTTCTTGCCGATCGGATTACCCTCCGGGTCGACAAAGCAGGTAAGCCAGACGCTCCTGTCCTTCTTGACCGACTGCTCTTCGAGCTCGCGCAGAGCCGCTTCGTAGCCAGCGACCATCTGTGACCGTTCCGCCGCGTGTCGCTCGGCCACGCGCTCGAGCTCTTGAGCTCGCTCTCTGATCGTCCTATCACGATTCGCGATCTCGCCGTTCAGTGCCGAGGCTGCTTCCGCATGACGTGTCGTTGCCGCACGCAGACGAGCTTCCAGCTCCTTCAGCGCCTCTGCGTTCTCGCTCGCGCGGGTGACGTGCCCATCACGTTCGAGGCGGTAGGCATTCGCCCACCAGGCAGCAACGAAGGCGACGAACACGGCCGCGCTGAGAGCGATCCCTCCGTAGATGAGCGCGAGGATCACGAGCGAGAGGACGATCAGCACGAGCCAGTACGGCGGGCTCGTGGCCACAGGGGAATCATCAGAAGAAACCACGGTCTTTGCATCGATCATGAATGCCTCCAGGGGGGGGTGATGAGATGGTTTTGAAGTGCCAAGAAGTCCGAAAAGAACGCATCTGATTACCATATATTATGGTACCCGTCAATCAGATACGAAGACACCGCCGATGAGACCAAGGGCGCGCTGAGAATCAGCGGCGGTGTCTCGTCGACGGTGTAGGTGGCTACGGGAGACGTAGCCAGGAAACCTACTTCTTCAGCCTCGCTTGGCCTCGGTGGGCTCGCCCGCGCCGAGCTGCCCCGAGAGGCGCTCGCCCTTCATGGCGATGGTGGCGGCGCGCTGACCCAGCATCTTGAGGGCGAACGCCTTCATGACCGCCGCCTCGGGCTGGTACAGGAAGCTGAGCTCGATGACGAAGGTGCCGTTGTGCGCGAAGGGGACCACCTTCAGGCCCTTCATCGGCCGGAACTCGACGAGCGTCTTCGGGAGCTCCGAGTGGTGATAGGTCACCATGTACTGAGGATCGGCGAAGGGCACCTCGACGACCGCGACCTTCACGACGTAGCCGCCGGGGACGCCGATACGCGCCTCGGGGTCACCGAGATGCATCGGCAGTTCGACCGGCGTGACTCGCACGTCGGCGTTCGCGAGCTGCGTGACGACCCGGGCGTTCGCGCCGGTCGGCACGTACGTCTCGTTCCGATCGTTGAGCGGGAGCTGCCACAGCTCCTTCACCTCGCGGAGCGAGAAGACGTTCGCGATCGCGCACTCCCGCTTGAGACGGGCGTTCTCGTCCTTGAGTCGGGCGAGCTCCCGCCCCTGCTCGATGATCTGCTCGTCAGCGTCGGCGTCGTCGTCGGCCGTGAACACCGTGGGGGCGTCGGAAGCGTCGGCCACGTCCACGTGGCCGGTGATCTTGCCCGCGAGCTCCTCGTTCGCCCGGAGGAAGTCCTCCCGGGCGACGCAGACGTTGCTGCTGCTCATGCGGGCCATGATGCCCTCCACCGACTTCAGCACGAACGGCTTCCCGTTCGTCTTGGTGGTGTCGCTCATGCCCGTCTTGTCGCTGTTCTGGTTCATTGAAGGCCCCGTTTCGTGTGAGAAGTCGACTCAGAGGGTGTATCTCATGGTTGCACACCCATAGCCGTTCGACTGCGCTCAAAGAACAAAACCCCAAGGGTTATTCTCTCAACGCAGTCGATCGGTGGGCGTCCCTTCGTTTCTTGAAGAAGTAGGTTTTGTAGAAAGAACCAGCCTTTTTAGCAAAAGCACCCCTTTTTGTCAACGTCCCTAAAACGCACAACGACCCCGTCGAGCAGTGTCCAGCGGATGTGTAGTCCAGCGGGAGGCTCGAGCGGGGTCGGAGTGGAAAGTGGTCTGTCAGGGGGTGACGGCCGCCGACTGGGCGGCCTGGAGGCGGGCGGCGACTGTGCCACAGTCGTACCCAGCCGGGAGCTGGAGGTGGGCGCCGGGGTTGGCACCGACCAGCTCACAGAGGGCGCTCTCACGCGTGAGGGTCGGGAGGCTCTGGGCGGCGGCGCCGAGCCGGAGGGCGGTCGCCCGGCCCTGCGCCTCGTCGTCGTTGACGCGAGTGAGCAGGGTGCGGAACACGTCCTCGCCCGTTCGGCAGACAGGAGACTCGCCCGAGTGGGCGGCCATCATGACCCCGTGGCGGGCGCTGCACAGGCACGCCTCATCTTCGGGGGCGCAGGTGGGGCGCGGAGGCGTGGGAACCACCGAGCGGCGGACGATGGACGCGCCGACGCGCCGGACCACGGGGCCCGGGCGACGAACGGCCACGACGGCCGGTCGCTGCGCGGGAGCGGAGGGCGGGGGCGCAGCGAGCTGCGTCTCCGCCGTACCGATCCTGGCCTGGAGCTGCGCGATCAGCACGCAGACCTCCGTTCCCCCGCACATGAGCGAGGCTGCGGGGGCGCTGCGCATCCCCGTATCGATCACCGCGACCGACCGCCGCACCGGGGTCTGCGCCCAGGCATTCGAGGCGGAACCCAGGAACCCGAGAAAACCCAGACAAAAAACGAGTTTACGGACCATGACTGAGCCCTATTCTGGCCGACCCACGAGTCTCAACTCGGGGGAAGCCGCTTGGGTGGAACATCCTGCCCTGACAGTGAAACGAGCGAAAGAAGGGGTCACCCTACCCCAATTTTCGTCTTTTTGTCAAGCAACGTTTACAAAAGGAACTCCGTGTTTTATTGACGTTTTGTAACAAAACATGCTACAGAAGGACGTTGCGTTTTCGGATTCGCCTCTTCCATTACAGGAAAAGGCCCTGTCCGCGACGAAACACTTCACAATCGATAGGCAACCCGTTTCAAGGAGAAGCGATGGATCCACAGCATGCGTATCCGATCCCGGTCCCGAGTGAGGAAGAAGTCCTCGCTCAATACACCCTCCGCCTCGAGCGGTGGGAGTACGGCTGGAAGCGATGCCGTCTGACGACGAGCCTGGAAGTAACGATCCGGGTGTGCGGCCAGAGACCGCTCCACCCCGACCGGACGATCGCAGAAGAGGCGGCCATCTGGCAGCACTTCGCGGACGAGAACGGCGGCGACGACGCGGCCCTCGGGGAACTCGGCCCCAAGCCGACGGCCGAAGGCTACCCGGACGCAGCCGAGCACGATGCGCGCGCTTACGCGCGACGCGCCGCCTTCATGCGGCAGGAAACGACCCGGAACTCGACACCCAAGCTCCGGGACATCCCTCCTGGGACGGTCCGGGACGACCTGACCGTTCGACTGTCGGGCCCCGAACCCAAGCCGCTGCCCGAGCGGATGACGTTCGCAGGGTACGCCCCGACCCCGCCCGAAGCGGCCCGGATGGCCCCGACCCCCTCGGTGGAGCCGATCGCTCCTCCCGTCTACGAGGCGTTCGACCTCGGTGACGACGACCCCGCACTGCCCAGCGCGGACGAGCTCGACGCGATGAGCGACGCGCTCGACGGCGGCGCGCCGGCACCGACCCCCCGGATCCCGATCATGCAGAGCGTTCCGCGCGCCGACACCGAAGACTCGTTCGTCGGCCTTCAGCGAGCGGCCCTCGCGCTCGAGGCTCTGGATGCCACGCCGGATCCGAATGATGGCGTGCTCGACATCAAGATCGCCGAGCAGGCGATCGAGTACCCCGTCCCCGACCCCCCGGTCGCACCGAGGACGCCCCTCATCGAGGCTCCGCACCCGATCGACGAGGACGTCTCTCCTCCGGAGACGTCCTACCGCACGCGGTCACACTCTGGTCGCGAACTGCGGCTGTTGCTGAGCATCGCCGTCGTCGGCCTCGCCATGTTCCTGACGGCCCAGCTCTTCAGGCGCGAGCCGACGCGTCTGGTACATCCCCCGGATGTCCCCGCGGTCTGCCTCCTGCCCCAGGCACTCGACCGTCTGCCCCCCACGCAGCAGCTGGCCTACATCGACTGCCAGCTGCCGCACGAGGCGCGGCCCTCCTTCCACTGCCGGGCGCCTCGCCCGAACACGGAAGCGGCGCAGATCGAACTCTGCACCCGTGCCTGGCGCACGTGTGCGCCGCCCTTCGGGACGGCGATCAGCCCCGACGCGCAGGCTGCATGCCTCGCGCGAGTCGCTCCGCCTTCGTTCCGTCCCTAGCCTTCCGCAGCTTCGAGTCGCTCACGTGTGTGCGCCGTGATCGCGACTGACATCTCGCTGCAAACCAAAAGCTCGACCCCAAACGATTCTCTCGTTGGGGTCGTTTGCGTTTTATACTTACTACGCCTGATCAATCTACCTGCAATTTTCCAACATCCACCAACGGCTGCGCTTCGTACAAGTCCGGGTTGTACACGTTATAAAATAATTCAATCAAACTTTGCGTGTCGAGCTGAACAGCACTGAGCGACATAGATCCTAATCCCCCGCTCACTTGGTTTACGCGAAGTTCCAGCTCAAACTTTTGCTTCTTAAAGCGTTCTTCCGCAAACTTCATCGCGAGCGTTGGCGTGAAGATCTCTTTTAACCGTTGCCAGAACCCTTTCGATTGCACGGTTGCTGGATTCAATGGCACCACGATATAAAACCGCTTCTGCATGATGTCGCCCAAATGAATGAGCTGCTTGATAAAATCACGGTAATCTCGAATCTGACGCTTCAACAGCTCATTTCCAATCTTTTTCTCTTGGTCATTCAATTGGCGAATATACGGATCGATATTCATGCGACGCGACTGAATCACGATCTGCACAGGAAAATCGATACTGTTCACGAACTGCATGTATGCCTGCACAATGGCTTGCTGCTCATCCATCGACTTCAACGCAAAGTTAATACTCGACACGAGCAAGACCGCTCGCAATGTTCCATCTTTCAAAATGACCGCATCCTCGCGGATTTCCGCGATATCAAGAAAACGCTGTGTGGGGACCCCGGGCTTGGAAATAGGCTTAGACATACAAAGGATCAAAAGGACGGATCATCATCTGGTTTATACACTCCCCCCGTGTTTACGACCAGAGTGAGATCGCGTAGACGAGAAGACGTTGGGCGCTCTTTCACATTTCGCACTTCGACTTCGGCACCCGTCACCTTATCGAGACTCATAAACTCGAGCAGTTGGTCATTCGTGAGCTCCTTGTCCCAAACGCGCAGACCTGGGCGAATCTGTGACGCTAAGAAGTTGATGAAGAAGAGGTGGAAGGGCTGCGTATGAATTTTTAAAAATCCAAACGTTCCGGCCAGTCCACAAATCAACAGCGCCAGCAACACGAAGACCAACATCGAGGGCGCTAATTTATAGCTGATGAACAGGGCAGCTGTTGCCGCCATCAACACCAAAAACTGGCGAACCGTAATTGGTCCGAGAATTTTATCCTCGTTATCGATGAACTGCGGAACAACGTATTTATCTGGCATAC
>CAZRJW010000030.1:0-11307 GCA_964600845.1 uncultured Gammaproteobacteria bacterium
CGCTGCTTGTCAGCACCGTCCTCGCCGGTTTCTGCGAGGGGAGGATATTCTCGTGAAGAATCGATTGATTCGTTCGCTCGTCTCGTCGGTCGTCGCCTTCTTCATGGCGCTCGTCTTCGGCGGGTGCATCGTGACTCCCATCAACCCGCAGAGGGCCTTCGGTGGTGCCTGGGGGCTCAGCGGTGGGTGGCAGCGTCCCGGGGTCAACCTGGGCAACTACGCCAACACGCTGGTCGTCCAGCCGGCGTACACTCAGCCCGGTACGGTCGTGGGAAACCCGGCCGCGACCGTCGGTGCGCAGCAGGCCTCGTCCAACTACGCGGCCGCAGCGATCGCCGGCGGTCAGCAAACGGGGCCGTACATCGTCGGCGCCCACCCGACGAACCCGTTCGGCATCAGCCAGCAGGTCCCGCTCCCGGGGACCTTGCGCATGCAGACCGGCTGCGCGGGCGGCACCTGGTTCGTCCCGTCCACCGGGACCTGCTCCTCGACGGCCTGGATCCCGGGCGTCGAAACCGTCTGGGTCCCCAACGGTGGGGTCGCCAACGTCCAGGCCAACCAGCTGGGCCCGGCCGGCGGCGTTCAGGGGGTCCCCGGCGCGACCATGCCGATGGTCCCCGGCGGCGGCGTCCAGGGCTTCAACAACGGCTGGGGCGGTCCCGGCTTCCAGGGCGGCTTCAACCAGCCCATCATCCAGGACCCTTTCTTCGGCGGCTGGTGATCCTCCCAGCAGCTTCTTCCTTCGTCTCATAGTCTCGAGACACGCGCCCGTATGCGTCGATACCAGTCCCCTCGGGGACGCTGGATCGCGCATGCGGGCGTTCGTCATTTCAAAGGACTTCCCATCCGACCTGTCTCCCGCTACTCTACGAGGGCTTATATGCGTTACTCCCAATTGTTTTCAAAGACTCAAAAGAACGTCTCGCAAGACAGCGAGTCGATCAATGCCAAGCTCCTGATTCAGGGCGGCTTTGTCGATCAAGAGATGGCCGGTGTCTACACCTGGCTTCCACTCGGTCTCCGCACCCTGCGCAAGGTCGAACAAATCGTCCGCGAAGAAATGGACGCTCTTGGTGCCCAAGAAATTTTCATGCCGTCTTTGCAGCCAAAAGAATATTGGCTCGCGACCAAGCGTTGGGAGGGCGTTGATATTTTGTTCAAGCTCAAATCGCAGACAGACAAAGAGTACGCCCTTGGCTGTACCCACGAAGAAGTCGTGACGCCGCTCGCCCAAAAGTTCGCCCAATCGTATAAGGAGTTTCCGTTTGCGACCTACCAGATCAATACAAAATTCCGCGATGAGCTTCGCGCCAAATCTGGTGTCTTGCGTGGACGTGAGTTCCGCATGAAGGACATGTATAGCTTCCACACGACCCAAGAGAGTCTGACAGAGTTCTACAACCGTGCCCTCGAGGCCTACGTGAAGGCATACAAGCGCTGCGGCTTAGCCGTGAAGGTTGTTCAGGCTAGCGGAGGTATCTTTACAGAAAATGCCTCACACGAATTCCAGGCCCTGACAGATGCGGGTGAAGATGTGCTGATCGCCTGTGAGAAATGTGAATTTGGCCAGAACAGCGAAGTCGCGACATTGAAGGTAGGGGAGACCTGTCCAAAGTGTGGAGGACCACTGGCCCAGATGAAAGGTGTAGAAGTTGGAAATATCTTCGACCTTGGCACGAAATACACGGACGCCTTCGGTTTCGACTTCATGAACGACAAGGGTGAAAAACAACGCGTCCTTATGGGTTGCTATGGTATCGGTACGAGTCGTCTCGTCGGTGCCATCGTCGAGGCGCACCACGATGACAAAGGAATCGTCTGGCCAACATCGGTCGCCCCATTCCACGTTTCCCTCGTCACGCTTCGTTCAAGAGACGAGGCTGTCCAAGCTCAGATTGAATCTGCCGCCAAAGATCTCTACGAAGGTCTCGCCGCCGCCGGAATCGAAGTTTTGTGGGACGATCGCCCCGACACCTCTCCTGGTGAAAAATTCGCCAACAGCGACCTCATCGGTCTCCCTCTCCGCCTCGTTCTCTCCGAACGCATGCTGAAGGAGCAGTCCGTAGAATGGAAAGCACGAGCTTCCACAGAAGCTCAAACCGTCCCCCTGAGCGACGTCCTCTCCCGCGCAAAGGAATATCTTCGCCAATAAGCGAAGAGGGCTACCACCCTGAACGAACGGCAACTGTCTGAGCGAAACGATAAAACAAACGGATTGATATGCGCGCGAGTTTTGCCGCGAGTGAAGGGTGGTAGCTCTCGAAGCGCGCGCGAAATAACCCTGAATACCAAAAGAGAGCCACGTGGCTCTCTTTTGTCCTTCCAAGGATCTTCTTAGACCGCTGGGTTGTTCTGACTCATGCCCTTCAACGCATCCTTCAAACCTTTACCGGCTTTGAACTTTGGAACCGTGACCGCTGGGATCTGAATCTTTTCCTGAGGAGACTGTGGGTTCACACCGGTGCGTGGTTTGCGGTTCTTCGAGAGGAAAGCGCCGAATCCAGCAATGGTGACTTCACCGCTTGCCTGCAAGGTCGTGGTGACAATGTCGACGAAGGCTTCGATCATGTCTTCCGCTTGCTTCTTGGTGACGCCGACTTTTTCGGAGATACGGTGAGCAAGCTCGTTCTTATTGACCTTAAGGGTGTCCATAGGGGAGGAAAAGAGTGAAGAATTACTTGTGCACAGGATACATTTTTCGCTGAAACTAGGCAAGAAGGGCGAGCTTAGCGAGCGTATTCAATGATGCGGGTCTCGCGGATGAGGGTCACCCGGACTTCGCCTGGGTGTTTCAGTTCCGCTTCAATCGTCGTCGCGATCTTCTTGGCGAGCTCGTAGGCGGCCATGTCGGTGATGACTTGTGGATTTACGAAGACACGGATTTCACGACCTGCTTGAATGGCATAGGCTTTTTCAACGCCTTCAAAACGGGTAGCGGTATTCTCAAGATCCTCCAAGCGCTTCACGTAGAGCTCGAGGTTGTCCTTACGAGCGCCAGGACGGGCGCCAGAGATGGCATCAGCCGCTTTTACGATAATCGCTTCAAGGGTCTTTGGTTTATCTTCATGGTGACCAATGGACTGGTAGCAGATCTCTTCTGGGAAGCCGAACTTCTTCAAAATGCGGTAGCCAAGCTCTGGGTGACTGCCCTGCATATCGTGGTCGACGGCTTTTCCGACATCGTGGAGCAGACCACCTTTGCGGCAGACCATCACGTCCGCACCGAGCTCTTCAGCAAGGATGGCGGAGATGTTCGCGACTTCCATCGAGTGCATGAGCGCGTTTTGGCCATAGCTGGTGCGGTAGCGGAGACGTCCCAGAATCTGGATCAGCTTAGCATCGATCCCCGCCATCGGAATGCCGAGCTCGAACAAGGCGTTTTCACCCGCTTTGCGGATATCGATCGCGAGGTCGCGCTTAGCTTCTTCAACCGTTTCTTCGATGCGGCTCGGTTGAATGCGTCCATCAGCAACCAGTTTCTCAAGGGCACGTTTCGCAATCTGGCGGCGGATCGGGGAGAAGCCCGAGATCGTGACCATGCCTGGCGTATCGTCAACGATGAATTCACAGCCCGTGAGCAGCTCAAGCGCTTTGATGTTACGGCCTTCGCGACCGATGATACGGCCCTTCATTTCATCGTTTGGCAGCTCAACATAGGTCGTGGTCGTTTCGGCAACCTGAGACGACGCCTGACGCTGGATCGAGAGCGCGATGATGTTCTTCGCCTTCTGATCGATTTCATCGGACGTCATTTCTTCGACTTTGCGCAACCGACTGACGAGTACCTCTTGCTGATCATCCTCGATCTTCTTCAGAAGGCGTTCAAGTGCCTGGTCTTTGCTCATGCCAGCCGTCTTTTCAAGGACTTCCGCTGCTTGTGTGCGCAGCACTTCAACTTCTTTGCGCGACTCTTCCGTTTGAGCCTTCAATTTCTCGAATTCTTGTTTCGAGGTATCGAGATCGAGCAGTTTGCGGCTGAACGCTTCTTCGCGTTCGATCAAACTGGTTTGCTCTTTCTTTAACACCTCAAGCGTACGCTTCTCTTCGAGGCGTGCGTCTTCCAAGATCTTAATCGCTTTTTCCTTCGCACGCTGCAGGACCTCCTGCTCTTTCGCCTCTGCTTGTTTTAACCGCTGATCAACGTCTACCTGCTCTTTTTCGCGCAGCCGTTTGGCCCATTCACGAGCTAAGAGAATGCCCGCAGTGACGCCAATCGCCACGCCGATAATGATACTGAGAAAGGGGTAAAGGGTCTTCCAAGGCATATCAACCCCCGTACATCGGGGGATCTAACAAATTGTAATAAATCGATGGGATCTTCCAGCGCCCGGAAGATACCATAATCGTTGAAATTTGTGAATATTTAGCGGTTTTTATTGGATTTTACCGAATCCAGACCGTCTTCACGTTCATGAACTCATAGAGACCCCAAGAAGACAGCTCACGGCCATAGCCGGAAACGCCTGTTCCACCAAAGGGGAGACGTGGATCCGATTTGACCATGCCGTTCACGAACACGCAGCCAGCTCGAATTTGAGGTGCGAGCTGTTTGGCGAGCTCTGTATCGGCCGTCCAAAGAGAGGAGCCGAGGCCGAAGCGGTTATCGTTGGCAATGCGGATCGCATCTTCCGTGTCTTTGGCACGGATGACGATCGCGACTGGGCCAAACAACTCTTCTTCGTAGGCGGGCATGCCTGGTTTGACCTCTGCCAGAATGGTTGGGGCGTAGAAAAAGCCCTTCGTTCCGATGCGGGTGCCACCGGTGACGAGGCGCGCTCCCTTGGCGACGGAGTCGGCGACCTGTTTGTCGATTTCTTGAAGCCCTGCTTCGCTCACAAGGGGACCGATCGTGGTCTTTGGGTCGAGCGGATCGCCGATGACGGAGGCTTCCACCTGTTGCTTGAAGAGCTCGAGGAACTGGTCATAGATCGCGTCTACCAAAATGAAGCGCTTGGCGGCGATGCAGCTCTGGCCGTTATTTTGGAGACGCGCTTTGGCGCCCATCGTGGCCGCGTAGGCGAGATCTGCATCGGCCAGCACGATGAACGGATCGCTACCCCCGAGTTCGAGAACCGTTTTCTTGATGAGTGATCCTGCGAGCGCAGCGACTTTGCTCCCAGCAAGTTCACTTCCAGTCAGTGCGACGCCTTGAACCGCTGGATGACGGATGACCTGTTCCACTTTAGACGAACCGATCGCCAGATTCTGGAAGACTCCTTCTGGAAAACCCGCTTCAAGGAATAGCTTTTCAAACGCAACCGCGCACTGAGGGACGCTCGACGCATGTTTCAAGACCCCTACGTTCCCTGCAGCGAGTGCCGGTGCAGCGAAGCGCATCACTTGCCAATACGGGAAATTCCAAGGCATCACGGCCAGCACGACCCCGATCGGATCGAAGCGGACGAAGCTTTCCGAGGCGTCACTCTTCACGCTTTGGGGCGCGAGAATGTTCGACACTTGTTCTGCATAGTAATCGCAAGCGAGACCACATTTTTCAACTTCAGCAATGGCTTGAGTGATCGGCTTACCCATTTCCAAACTCGCGATTTTTCCAAGCTCTGGCGCACGTTCACGAAACAATTCGCCTAAGCGCTTCATGGGCGCGAGACGTACTTCGAGCGGTGTCTGACTCCAGATCTTGTACGCAGCCTCGGCCAACGCAAGTTTGGCTGCGAGCTGCTCCTCAGTTAGCTCAGGAAAAGTTCCTAATACTTCTTCCGTCGCTGGATTTATTGAGGTGAGTGCCATATAAAAGGTGTTTGTTTGAAATAGTGTTCTCGTAAGGGGCTTTGACCAAGTGACGACTTGGGCAACGGAGCCTGAGCTTCAGCAGAAGAGCAGGCGTACCCTGGAGAGAGCACTATTTCAAACAAACTCAATAGATAAAACGAATTAGCAAACAATGCTTTTCAGCTCCTTGTTCAGGACGCGATCGTTTTCACGGTAATCGACCGGAAGTTCGATCAGATGTACGCCAGGCGTGTTAAGCGCATGAGAAAGTAGCGCTGGAACATCTTCCGTTTTTTCTGCGCGGACACCATGCGCGCCATAGGCTTCCGCGTATTTCACGAAGTCAGGGTTTTGAAAGTTGAGACCGAAATCTGGAAGATTCATTCCCGACTGTTTCCATTGAATCATGCCATAGCCATTGTCATTCAAGAGCAGAATCACGAGATGGAGGCCAAGTCGAATGGCCGTTTCGAGCTCTTGAGAGTTCATCATGAAGCCGCCATCGCCACAGACGGCGAGGACTTTGCGCTCCGGGTAGAGCATGGCGGCGGCCATCGCAGAGGGGAGGCCAGCGCCCATGGTTGCGAGGGCGTTATCAAGCAAGAGGGTGTTTGTCTCATGTGCTTGGTAGTGACGGGCGAACCAGAGTTTGTACATGCCATTATCCAAACAGACGATCCCATCGGAGGGCATCGCTTCACGAACGAGGCTGACGAAGCGTTGTGGTTTGACCGGGAAGCTGTTGTCTTGGTCCGTTTCAGCGATGTGGGCGAGCAAGCGTTCACGGGCACGCAGAAAGACAGAGAAATCCCAGCTGGATTGAGCCTGGATGCGTTCCTTCATCTGCCAGATGGCATTCGCAATGTCGCCAATGATCTCGAGTTGTGGGAAATAGATCTGATCCACTTTGGCGGAGCAGAAATTGATATGAATGACCTGCTGACCACCACGTTTCATGATGAAGGGTGGTTTTTCAACAACATCGTGACCGATGTTGATAATCAAATCAGCGGCTTCAACGGCACAGTGTACGTAGTCGCCAGCCGAGAGTGCAGCCGTTCCGATAAAGAGTGGATGACGTTCATCGACGACACCTTTCCCCATCTGCGTATTGAAGAAGGGGATGCCGGTCTTATCAATAAACTCACGCAGCATTTTCGCGGTGAGCTTACGATTCGCACCAGCGCCGATCAGGAGAAGGGGGCGCTTCGCCGCTTCGATCATGCGCACGGCTTCGATAATCCCTTTCTCTTCAGCAATCGGACGGCGGACGCGTTTCACTTCAAATGGTTCGTTGTCGGTCTCATCGGTTGCAACGTCTTCTGGAAGTTCCAAGTGAACGGCTCCTGGACGTTCTTCTTCGGCTTGGCGGAAGGCTTCGCGCACGGACGCCGCGACGGAGTCTCCGTTGATAATTTGCTTGGAGAGTTTTGTTACCGGCCGCATCAAATCAACCGTGTTGATGATCTGGAACGCGCCTTGCTTGCTCTTTCGGATCGGCTTTTGGCCCGTAATCATCAGCATCGGCATGGCGCCGAGCTGAGCGTAGGCGGCGGCCGTGATGAAGTTGGTTGCACCTGGACCAAGGGTCGAAAGCGCCACCCCTGTTTTGCCAGTTAAGCGGCCCAAGGTTGCGGCCATAAACCCAGCCGATTGTTCGTGCCGGGTCGTGACGAATTTAATAGAGGAAGTGCGTAATGCCTCAAGTAAATGGAGGTTTTCTTCGCCTGGAACCCCAAAAATGTATTTTACCCCTTCGGCTTCAAGAGAACGTGTAAATGATTCTGCAGCATTCATAGTGGGTTCAGTATCTCGGATCGAAAGGAAGAAGGCAATTCAAACGATTACTTGAAATAAAAGCTGCATTTGTTAAGTTAGGCGAACGCCGTTAGAAGATTTCGAGATTGGCTCGAATCAAGGCGAACGAGGTCCGCAATGTCCGAAGAAGATCGTGCCCCCTCTCAGCCGGTTGCTCTTTCCGCTGCAGAGGTCAGCCGGCTGTTCCAAGATGAAGGGCTAGCTGGAATCCAGCGGCGATGCCAGCGAGGACCCGCCAATGAGCTGGTCAAGGTCACCCTCGATGCGTTGTACACGCAGCCCGTCAAGGATCCCGACATCACCCTGATCCGAGACACCGAGGGACGGCTCTGGGACGTGAGCTGTGGCTTCACCTATTCGGATGGCCGGCGGGTCGCCTCGCCCAGGGGCGAGTTCACGCTCACCTTCAATCAAGACGGCGTTGTCGTGAGCGCAACCTGTCCTGCGCCGCCCGTCGTCGATCCCTACAACTACCCCAACGGGTAGCTCCAACTCACCCGCCACCGACGACCCCGCTCTTGGAGTCACTACCGGTGCGGGTGTTCGTCGTTTTAGGGGACTTTGTGGTTGACGCCTGGTCTAGTTTCTGACAACGGTGTAGAAGAATGTCTATGTTGCAACTTCTCAAAACGTACTTTGGGTACTCTGTCTTTCGGCCGCTTCAGCGGGAGGTGATTGAATATGTGATGTCGGGCAAAGATGCGCTGGTCCTGATGCCAACGGGTGGCGGAAAATCGCTGTGTTTTCAATTGCCTGCGCTCGCTTCGCCTGGGCTCACACTGGTGATCTCGCCACTAATCGCCCTCATGAAGGATCAGGTAGATGCGCTCGTTGCAAACGGTGTTGCAGCCGCCTATGTGAATAGTTCTTTGCCGGCGCAGGAAGCGGAGCGGATTTGGCGTGAAGCCTTGGCCGGGAAAATTAAGCTTTTGTATATCGCTCCGGAACGCGTCCCGGTGTTACAGGTTCGTCAGGATCTGTTGCAGCTTCCTGTTTCGTTGATCGCGATCGATGAAGCGCACTGTATCTCTGAGTGGGGACATGATTTCCGTCCAGAGTATCGCCAGTTGAATAGTTTGCGTGAGCTCTATCCAAAAGCGCCGCTCATCGCGCTCACAGCCACGGCGAATCCACGCGTCAAACAAGATATTTTGAAGCAGCTTAGTTTCCGCGAGGGGAAGATTTTTCAATCCAGTTTCAACCGTCCGAACCTTCTCTACCGAGTTTTACCCAAGAAGCAGTCCTTCGATCGTTTGCTGCATGAACTCCGTGGACGTGAAGGACAGGCGGTGATTGTCTATTGTTTTTCACGTAAAAGCACCGAGCAGATCGCAGAACGTCTTGTGTTGAACGGCGTCAAAGCTGCCGCCTATCATGCCGGCATTCCGGCCGAAGCGCGGGCGCTTGTTCAGGAGCGCTTCATTCGAGATGAGATTCCGGTCATTGTTGCGACGATCGCCTTCGGGATGGGGATCGATAAACCGGATGTACGCTTGGTCGTCCACATGGATCTGCCGAAGTCGGTCGAAGGCTACTACCAAGAAACCGGCCGTGCGGGTCGTGATGGCCTCCCAAGTCAATGTTTGCTGTTCTATTCCGCGGGTGATCGTGTGAAGCAAGAGATGTTTATTCGAGACATGCCGAGCCCACAGGAGCGGCAGCGAGCCTATGAGCAGCTCCAACAAATGGTGCGCTATGGCGAACTCACCTCGTGCCGTCGGACGTTTTTATTGAATTATTTTGGTGAACAGCGGACAGAGGCGACCTGCGAGGCGTGTGATATTTGCTGTCCACAAAAAGAAGAAGTGATTTCACGCAAAGCACTGAATGAAGCGGTCGCGTATGATGCTGGCCTGTTCGAAGTGCTTCGCGCGCATCGTTTGAAGCTGGCGCAAGAAAAAGGTGTGCCTCCATACGTGATCTTTGGCGATCGAACATTGGCGGATCTTGCGATCCGTTGGCCGAGAACGATGGGGGAGTTGCCTCAGATCTTCGGTATTGGTCAGACCAAGCTTGAGCAGTATGGGGAAGGTTTCTTATCCGTCATCCGACTCTACGCAGCTGAACATGGCTGGCCCACGATAACGAATGCCGCTCCAGCTCAGGTGCTGCCCGTGAAACCAAAAGCAAAACAAGCGCTGGGAGATTCCGCCGCGCATACGAAAGAATTATTTACGTCTGGAAAATCCATCGAAGAGATAGCGGCACTTCGCGGGCTCGCCTTTGGAACAATCCTTCAGCATCTAGAGGAAGCGGTGACGCAAGGTGAGACGATCTCGTTTGCGCATGTTTCTTTTCCAAAAGATCGGTTTGAAACAATTAAAAAAGCCTTTCAGAAGAGTAAGGGCTTTGCCCTCACGCCTGTGCGTCAGGCCTTGGGAGAAGGGTATTCGTTTGATGAACTGAAATTAGTTCGACTGTTATTGCGTGTTCAAGGGAAGGGGTAGCTTGATCAACGCGGTCTCAATGGCTTCTGCGGTGAGCTTATCGCCGATGATCGCATCTTTAATATCGTACGTTCCAATCATCGTTCGGCGTAACGCAAACGCGTAGCCGCCTGTTCCTAGTGCTTGTCCCAGATCATCCGCAAGCGAACGGATATAGGTTCCAGAAGACGAGTGCACGGCGAGCTCCAGCATTGGCCAGTTGTAGGCACGAATCTCTAAGGAGAAAATCGTAATCTCTTTTTCTGGACGCAGATCTTCGGTGGCCGTTCCTGCGCGCGCGAGTTTATAGAGAGGGGTTCCGTGTAACTTCTTCGCCGAATAGAGCGGGGCTTTCTGAAGAAACGTTCCTGTAAAAGGTAATAAGGCAGCTTTAATGTCCTCCAGTGTTGGTTGAGGTTTGCTTGGATCCATCGTTTCAGTTACTTCGCCCTCCGTATCGAAGGTATCCGTACGTTTTCCAAGTTCAATCGTGACTTCGTATTTTTTATCTAGGCCAACGAGTGGGGTGAGCGCTTTTGTTCCTTTCCCGATGCCTAAAATCAGCAGACCAGAGGCGAACGGATCAAGTGTTCCCGCATGTCCCACGGCCCGAATGTGCAGTGCGCGACGGACGCGATCTACGATGTCGTGTGAGGTACAGCCGACGGGTTTATCGATGAGGAGAAGTCCATCCATGTTAGGTTCCTTGGCGACGAAGCACGATGCCGATCGTCTTGAGTAAAATGGCGGCGTCCATCGCAAATGAGCGATGTTTAATATAATACAAATCGTATTGGAGCTTGATGAGGTTGTCATCGAGGCTGGCAGTTGGGGTGAGCCAGACTACCTGTGCCCAGCCCGTGAGTCCTGGACGAGTCAGGTGGCGTAGCGTGTAATACGGCATCTTCGCAATCAGTGGCTCAACGAACTCTGGACGTTCTGGGCGTGGGCCAACAAATGACAGATCCCCACGTAGCACATTCCAAATTTGAGGAAGTTCGTCTAATCGAAGTTGTCGCAGCAGGCGGCCGATCTTGGTAATACGCGGATCAAGCTGGGTGCTCGAGGTGAATTGTGGGCCGTCTGCTTCAGCATCGGTGCGCATCGTGCGGAGTTTCCAGATACGGATGAGTTTTCCTTGGAAGCCAACGCGAACCTGGTTGTAGAAGATAGGACCAGGCGAGCTCATGCGGACGGCAAGCGCCAAGAAGGGCATGAAGACGAGTGTAATCAGTCCAAACGGCAACGCCAGCAGAATATCAAAATAACGCTTTACGCTTTCATACCAATGCTTCTCGCCTTCATGGATGTGCGTAAGAAACCAGCGATCTGA
>CAZRJW010000031.1:0-10509 GCA_964600845.1 uncultured Gammaproteobacteria bacterium
TTGGCGATAAGCTCCTCGGTTTCATTGATCGTTTTTTTGAGGTCAGCTTTTTCTTTTTCCACCCGCTCCATATCACCTTTGAAGTGTTCGGTTAGGGTGGCGTCGTTTTTGAGCAAGATGTCTTTGACTCGTTGCATCGTCTTATTGTTTTCGGTTTCCGCTCTGTGGAGACTTTTGAGACGGCTTTCCAGCTCCTCACGATGTTGTGCGCTTTCTAATTGAACGGTGCGGCAAAACCGCTCGTAGTTTGAGTGGGTGGCAAAGAGGTGTGTTTCAAGGAAATCGAGGACATAGCGCATGACGACACGGGCGCGAAGGCTTCGCTGTGGCCGTTCACACGTCTCCGTGTCGCAACGATAATAGTAAATGCCTGTTGTGCCTTTGGTTTTGTTTATCTTGGTCGTGATGCCCGAGGCCATGAGACGCTTGCAATAGGCGCAGGTAACCATGCCACGCAGGAAGTCGGCCTTTGCACCCTTTCGCTTTTTTGTTGGCCTCACCATTTTGAACGCTGCTCCGATGTCAGAAAACTCGTTGATTTTGAGGAACAGGTCGACCGAAATAGCGGGTTCAAAGTCGCAAACCTCGGTCATGTCTACGATTGTGTCACCAAACATGTGCACACCCGCATAGATCGGATTTTGCAGGAGAACCGAGACTTTATTGATCGTCATGGTAAAGGGCTGCCGTGGCTTTTTTGGCGTAGGAGCGCGGGTATAATGGTTCTTGTTCAAAAAGTCTGCGATCTCCTCTTGTGTCTTTCCGTCTGCACGGAGCTCAAAAGCCTTTTTTATCAAAACCCAATACTCTCCATCGGGACGGAGATAGTCGTTTGTGTCTTTGTAGTAACCGTGGGGAGCGATATAGATGGATTTGCCCTCCTCCAATGCTCTACGTTGCCCACGTTGCACGACTTCGCTCAAATGGTCGCTGTACTGCTTGGAGAGGACGAAGCTGATACCAAGGAGCATTTTACCCATCGGGGTATCCTCGAAGCTGAATGTAGCAAAGGACAAGTTCTTGATGATCTTTTTATCGAGGAGGTCGATGATCTTTCCAGCGTCCGCCATGTTGCGAGCGAGACGATCAGGATGCCATGTCAAGATCGCATCGTACTTGCCGAGTTTGATCGCCTCGATCATCTTTTTGAACTCGTCACGGATGTCAGGCTCTTTTGCGCTTTCCTGTTCCTCCACCACGGTTATATGGCTTTCAGGGATACCCATACGTTTGGCCGCATCGAAACAATCGAGCTTTTGGTCAGAAAGTGAGCGTTCTTGCCTCTCATCCGAGGTCGTCGACTTGCGTACGTACATCACGAAACGGAGTTTGGTGATGTCTATCACTTTGGCCTCGGCTGGCTTATGGAAAGCGACGAGGGCGTCATACAAGTCTTTTGAGGTGCGCATACGGGGCTTATTATAGAGGAAAAGGCTGGTTTTGTGAGCTGGCGGTTTTTACTGTAACGTGGCTGATAAGCTGTCCTACAAAGGCATCATCCAAAATCTACATATGAAGTCTTTTTCGAAAATAAACGCACCAGAGATCTATGCGGTTCCGATTCAAGAGAACGGGGAGCCTCTTGTAGATCTTTTGATAGATTGTCCCGACATTTTCGTCGATCAAACGCGGGAATATGCACAAGACGTTTCAAAGTCCATTTCATGCGTTCGCAGGCAGGTCGCAGAGCGATTGAAACAGGCAGCAACTCAACTTCCTTCGGGAACTCGTTTCAAGATCGTTGAAGGTCATCGCTCATTAGAAGCTCAACGCCACATCTTTGCCGAGGTAATGGATGATGTGAAAAAAGACCATCCGAGCTGGAACGAACAGGAGACTTATGACGAAACATCGACTTTTGTAGCTCCGCCCGATAATACACCCCCACACTCAACAGGAGGAGCCATTGACCTCACTTTGATAGCTACTGATGGCATAGAACTCGATATGGGGACGAATCTCAATGATGGATACTCGGGTACTTGTTATACGTTTTCTGAATCAATCTCGGAGGAGGCGAAAAAGAACCGCCAAATCCTTATCCAAGTCATGCAAGATGCTGGTTTCGTGAACTATCCTGCGGAGTGGTGGCACTGGTCATACGGTGATCGCTACTGGGCATACACGATGGGTGCATCCGTTGCTATTTACGGTTCAATATGATAAGGAAGCCACACAGGAGGTAGGTGATGCAAGGTGTTTATCGTCGTCCGTTTCCGTTCGTGCAGCGTGGGTTTCCGTTCTTCATGTGTTCGCGCATCGGGGGCGCGACAAGCACGCTGTCGACTTCCTCGTTCCCGAGGGAACGCCCGTCTGCGCTCCGCGTGATGGTGTCGTGACCGAGGTCAAAGACGGTTCAGATCGTGGAGGGGCTGATCGAGCCTTCGAACACGACGCCAACTACATCGTGATCGACCACACGAGCGCGACGTTCAAGGTGATGGGCTACTCGCGGCTCGCATGGAGCGATGAAGAGCTGGGAGGAGGCCACAACCCCGTCATCGACGAGGATGAGGGTCAACGCTCGATCATCATCCATCTCGCCAAGGGCAGTGCCCGCGTGAAAGTAGGCGACCACGTACGAGCGGGTCAGATCATCGCCATGCAAGGATCTACTGGCTGGACGTACGCGCCGCACATCCACTTCGCCGTGTACCAGAACGGCACCAGCGTTCCGATTCACTTCCGTTCATCCGTAGAAGTGGTCGGGGATCTGCTGATCCAGTAATCAAATACACAGAAGCCCGCGTCACATGACGCCCCGCCTGCTTCTGTGCAACTCCCCGCAACGCGAACTCGCTTGTGGGGTTCGTCGTTTTTATAAGGCTTATTGTAGCGGATAAAGAAACAAAGCAAGTTGAGGTTTATCAATCACAAGACTGGGATAGAACTCGTGGATCGGTAAAGAAACGGAAAACAAAAGGTCAACTTTTTTTCTACACCTCGCACGTTCCCTGTACCGCGATGTCAAAATCCGCCACGTCTCGCGTGTATTCGAACACAAGCGGTTTTCGTTCCCGTCGTACCTCCTCCAAAACCTTGAAGAGCAGTCCATAGAGCTTGTCAGTCGGTACATCGAAGATGGAGCGGCTTTCGAGTTCTTTTTCTATGGATTCAAGCCGTCGTGAAAGGATGTGAAGCTCATGTTCTTGGGTCAGGCGGTACTTCTCCCGTAGTGCCTCGTCGTGAATCGCGCGTAGGTTGCGTATCTGTTCAGCCAATTCTCGGCTCCATAGCATGAGCGTAGGCTTGGAGACGTTGATCTCTTCGCTGATACTCGAAAAGCTCTTGCCTTGGCTACGCAATTCAACGAACCGATCCTTGCAGGCAGCATCTTTCATAGGGGTACACGCTCACCGTTCAAGACCTTCTCTCATGGAGAGGGTTGTTTAGTTGCGCGGGTTTTTCTCGCCAAGTTCGATCCGTTCACCGCTTGGAAGACGGACGATCATGGGATCGCTCCCACCCGAAGAAGACGGGGGCGTTGAGGGCGGAGGCGTTGGCTTGCTCTGCAATGCGCCTGCGAGGTCGCTTTGATTGTCTTTGGTTGGCATAGGTCTGCCCTTATTCTACGCGCTCACAATAAAACTGCAAAGGCAGGTGCGACGGACTTCCATGTGGTCAAGGCTTGGAGCTTTTCGTTTGTTTTGAGATAGGTGTCGATGAGGGTGATGATGTCGTAGGTGAGTTCAAGAGAGGTCTTTGAACCCCGAGGTCGTCGTGAAGACGCCCCCGAAGCCCGCCGGGCCGAAGCTTACGGCTGACGAGCAGCTCGTCATCACGGCGCTGCGTGGGAAGAGTCCCAGGAAGGACGGGACGATCGAAGGGCCGCGCAGCTTCGTCCAGCAGAACGTGCTGCGGGGCGTCATGACCAGGGTCGAGCGCGTCCTCATCGCCCTCATCCAGAAGGGGCTCCTGACCGCCGAGTTCAAGGCGGACGAGACGCCGAACTGGAACACGGTCAGGGTCGTCAAGGTCGTACCCACGCCCAAGGCCGCCACCAAGCCCGCACCGGCGAAGGCGGCGCCCGTCGTCGCCGCACCGGCGCCGGTGGTCGCAGAGCCTGAGCTCAGCCTGGAGGAGCGGGTCTCGCAGATGATCCTCTCGGCCTTGAGCCAGAACCCGCTGATGGTCGAGCTCGGCGCTCGCCACCGGGCGGAGCTCGAGGCGATCACCACTCGCCACGGGCGGGAGCTCCAGGAGCTCGTGTTCGCCATCGTCTCGAAGGCGATCAAGCAGCAGATGGGCTGAGCGCGAGCTCGGCCACTACAACCAACCAGTAGGAGGAAACTACAACGGCGCCCCGGGAATCACTTCCCAGGGCGCCGTATAAAAATATCTGAATGTTAGCTGAGACGTTTATAGCCGCCGCGAACCCCATTTTTGCTCAACACAATTTGCCACAACTGGTTGTACCGTGTGCGGAAGCTGCCAGCGAACATCAAGAGATAGAAACTCCACATCCGGTGAAAGCGCTCATCATATGTTTTGGATAGCTCCGGCCAGGCGGCCTCCACATTTTTATACCAAGCCATAAGCGTTGTAGCGTAGTCCGCGCCAAAGTTATGCCAATCTTCCATCACGAATAACCCTTCGATCGCTTTTCCAATTTGGGCTACAGACGGCAGCATCGAGTTAGGGAAGATATATTTTTCAACCCACGCATCTCCCATTTTCACGGAGCGCAGACCGCCAATGGTGTGCAGAAGGAAGAGACCGCCATCGTTCAAGCAACGATGAGCGACTTCGAAGTAGTCACGATAGTTTTTGTCGCCAACGTGCTCGAACATTCCGAGTGAAATAATATGATCGAATTTCTCATTCACATCACGATAATCCTGAAGGCGGATTTCTACGTCCAACCCTTTGCAACGCTCTTTCGCTAATTCAACTTGTTCTTTGGAAATCGTGATACCCACGACGTTGGCGCCGTATTTTTCTGCGGCGAACTTCGCAAAACTGCCCCAACCACATCCGATATCGAGCAGTCGGTCGCCGGACTTCAAGCCGATCTTTTTGCAGACGAGATCAAGTTTTGCTTCTTGCGCCTCGTCGAGTGTGTTCGCGTCTTTCCAGTAGCCGCAGGTATAGACCATGCGCTTGTCGAGCATGGCGGCGTAGAGATCGTTCCCTAAATCGTAATGCTGCTCACCGACTTCGCGGGCGCGAAGTTTATTTTGGCGATTCATCACCTGAGAAGCGACTGCGTTGAAGAGCAGCTTGGGTGAGGGGCGGAGTTTGTCTTTGATGCGATGCTGCAAGATCCGATCTATGAATTCATCGATGGCATCACATTCCCACCAGCCGTCCATATAGCTCTCACCGAGACCCAGGTTGCCTTCCGCGAGGACCCGGCTATAGAAACGGGGATCGAGGACACGGACATCCCATGGGCGATTTCCGTTGAGCTGAATGTCACTGCCTTCAAGGAGTTTTTCTACCTGAGCCTGAAACCGATCCGCCATGGACATAGCAAAAAGTCGCAATAAAATAAGATTATCTTCCGAATTCTGTCATGAAATCTCGCTTTTTTGCAAAGTTTAGGCAAAAGCTTGATGATAGACGAGCCTATTTTCTATGAAACAAGCTCACCTTCCCCTCGTCTTGGTTGTACTTGATGGCTGGGGTGTACGTGAAGAAACGCAGCATAATCCCATCGCGCTCGCACGGACCCCGTTTTTTGATGAACTCTGGCAGAAGGCTCCTCACGCGTGTTTGGACGCGAGCGGAGTTGAAGTAGGGCTACCGAAAGGTCAGATGGGGAATAGCGAGATCGGGCATATGGTCATCGGATCAGGCATGGTGATCCCGACGGATTTGGTACGCATTCAAGAAGCGCTTGAGCGTGGAGAAGGGGACACGAACCCAGTTCTCCAATCACTCTTCGCACATACGGTTGAACATCGTTCGGCGCTGCACTTGGTTGGGTTGATCGGTCCAGGAGGAGTGCACGCCCACCAAGGACATCTGCTCGGTCTGATTCGGGCAGCGAAGCGCGCCGGTGTTTCCAGGGTGTTCATTCATGGCTTCACGGATGGACGCGATACGCCCCCGCAGAGCGCGGCTGCGTTTGTGTGTGAATTAGAGGCAGAGTTGAAACAGATCGGTCTCGGGCAGATTTCTACCTTGTGCGGACGGTTCTTCGCCATGGACCGTGATACAAATTGGGAACGCATTGAAGCAGCTGAACGTGCGCTCTTTGAACATAGCGGCCAGACATCGCTCCAGGCGCCAAGCGAGACGCTCGCCACTCTCTACGCAGCCAACCACTCGGACGAGCAGCTTGCGCCGCTCGTTTTTCCGGGAGGTGAGGGCGAAACCTGTTCCCCGATTCAGAATGGCGACGCGGTTTTCTTTTTCAATTTTCGCGCGGATCGAGCGGTGCAGTTGAGCCGTCGAATTCTGGAACGGATCAAGGATCAGGATATCGCGTTTGCAACCATGACCATCTATGCGGATGATCTTGCTTGTCCCGTTGCGTTTCCATCTTTTGTTCCACCGGTAACGCTCGCCGAAGAACTGTCTAAGGCGGGTCTCACGCAAGCGCATATTGCAGAAACAGAAAAATACGCGCACGCAACTTACTTTTTAAATGGCGGTCGTTCGGAGCCATTTCCAGGAGAAGTTCATGTGATGATCGAAAGCCAGAAAGTTCGGACACATGACCTTGCGCCGGAGATGCGTGCCAAAGAAATCACCGACGCAGCTTTGCTTCAGCTGGAGGCGGGAAAGGATTTTCTCTTTTTGAACTACGCGAATGCGGACATGGTTGGGCATACTGCGCACGAACAAGCGATCATCACGGCTATTGAAGTTGTGGATCGGGAGCTCGCGCGTTTGGCAGCGGGCGTTGCAGCCCGAGGCGGGGTGCTGTTCATCACCGCCGATCATGGAAATGCGGAACAGAATTTTGATCACACCTCGCAACAAATGCATACCGCACACACGACCAACCTCGTGCCAGCGATTCTGACGGACTCCTCCGTTACACTTCGTCCACGCGGCACATTGGCGGATATCGCTCCAACACTTCTTGAGCTTTTGAACTTGCCCGTTCCTGCGGAGATGACCGGAAGAAGCTTGCTTCTTCCTAACGAGAAAAAGATGTGATGTTGAGTTTGGCGTTGGTCGTGTCCTTGATCGTCTCTTGGATAGACATTCGATCGCGTGTCGTTCCGATTCGTGTTCTGCAGTTTGGGGGAGGAGCGGCGCTGGTTCTTCAAGCGCTTCAAGGGAATGGCGTAAACACGATCATCGCGGCGGTGGTTGGATTCGGGTTATTCTTTCTTCCCTCGTTTCTATCGAAAGGAAAATGGCTCGGAGAAGGGGACGCCTGGGTGGGGGCTTGGATGGGGGCGGTGTTGGGACTACCGCTGCTGTGGGTTGGTTTGTATCTTTCCATCCTGCTTGGAGGAGCGGTCGCAGTGGTGTTGTTGTGTTTTGGTTGGACGCGAAAAGATCGTGTGCCGTTGGCGCCGATTCTATCAGTGGGTGTTTTAACAACTCTTATGTGGGGCCAAGTCCTCCTGGCTTGGGTACGGGCGTTTCTATACACTGTGTAAGACTATGAAGTTCACCTTGGAAACAAAGTCGGGCCTAGAGAAGCCGCGCTTTCATGCGGACATCATGACCTATGGTGAATACGCAAAACGACGACATGAACGTCCATATGAGTACCAGCTCGCGCAAGGGGAGAAGGGGCTGATTTTTTTTGGACCGGGACACACAAACGATCCCGAGAATCCTGCCTTTAAAACCATTCGTGAACGGATTGAAAACTTCAAGCCTGATCTGGTGATGATCGAAGGGGCGGAGGGGATAAATGCGCTCTCCGAACGAGAATTAAAAGCTCAATTAGGGAAGCATACGGAACGGGAGGCGATCATGAAGTACGGCGAACCGTATTTCACCGCAAAGGTTGCAGCAGATCATGGGATAAAGGTGATCTCGCCTGAACCGAGCGACGAATCCGCCCTTCGTTCTCTAGAAGCGCAGGGACATTCGCATGAAGCTATTTTCTGCCAACAGATCGCAAACCACTGCGTTCAATATGCGCGCATGCGATCGAAGCCAGACTTTGAAACCTATCTGCAACCCTATCTCGCGCACCTGCGTCGTGATTTCAAATGGGACACGTTTGAATTTTCTTTGACACATTTTAAACGGATACATGAAGCGATGTTTGGAATTGCCTTCGAGGCAGCGACTCCAGAACTCTACAAGCGCGCTGCGGACCCCGTTCCTTGGGAGGGGCAACCCTATGGCCCTACGAGCCAAGTGGCTGCAGCTTGGGGTGTATTTCGTGATGAACATATTCTCGATACGATTCAAGATGCGTTTGAACAGTATAAAAAGATCTTTGTCGTCTATGGAGCTTCGCATGCAGTGATTTTGGAACCGGCACTGCGGAAGCTGATGAGTGTTTAGAAGGAGCTTTTATATCTCTCAGAGGCTCGATCCAGGGGATCAAGCATTCGATCGAGATGGGGAGCGCTGCGCGAGTGTTGTCGCGTGTGCCTCCCCCGAGTCTCAGGTTGTAGGGTGGGTGTGAAGGGGCGGGGTGGTCAGATCGGCAGCGCCTGTGCGAGGTGGCGGGCGTGCGCGACCGGGCCCGCCAGCGTGTGGGCCACGGGGCCGTACTCCATGGCGGTCATGGACCCCGCGAGCACGAGCCCCGGCTTGACCTGGCAGGTCGCGTCCTTGAACTCGGGGAAGCCCTCGAAGTGGCGCGGACCGATCTCCCGCCGGAGCCCCGCGATGCGGTTCGGCCCGCGGTCGACGTTGTCGACGTGCACCGAGTGCCCGCCGGCGTCGTACACGAGGTTGAACGCCCCGTACTGCTTGCCGTTGGCGTCGACCGGGACGAACCTGCCCGGGGTGATGTCGCGCCGGCAGTCGCTGATGCGCGCCTGCACGACGGTGATCTTGCCTTGGCGGATCAGGTTCTGGAGCGACCGCTCCATGATGGGCGTTACCGTGCCAGGGTTGGCGCCCTCCTTGATGAACTGGTAGCGCTGCTTCGACCGCAGGCCGCGCAGCTTGCGCTGCATCGCCTGCGGGTCGATCGAGCTCGCGCAGCCGTGGGCGTCGGTCGACATGCCGAACCACTCCATCTTCGCGTCGCGCTCGGCCGTCTGAAGGCCGCGCGGCGCGAAGAGCGTGACGTGGCAGCCCTTCTTCGCGAGGAAGAGGGCGGTGTGCGCGGCCGTGAGGCCGGCACCGATGATGCCGACACGCTCGCCGCCGTAGAGGGCGTTGGCGTTGTCGGGCAGCGGCAGCGCGATGGTGTTGTTGATCGTCGCCCTGCGGTGCGGGCCGAGGCCCGTGGCGACGATCACGACCTTGGTCTCGAGGACGGCCGTGTCGTCGGCCAGCCCGACGAGCCAGTTGTCGCCCCACGACGCCAGCTTCTCCGCCTGGAAGGGGAGCTGCTCGATGCCGAGCGACCCCCAGACCGCCAGCGAGTGCTGGCGGAACAGGTCCCAGGAAGGGGTGGGCGAGTGGTCGGACTTGCCGATCGCCCCGGCGAACTGCCGGAGGGCGGACGGGTTGTCGGTCACGTTGACCTCCCACCCCGACCGCATCTCCCCCATCGCGATCGACTCGACGTTGCGCGTGAGCTGCCCCATGGGCGGCTTCGCGTCGACGACGACGATGTCCTTGGCGTCGATCCCGCGCCGCATCAGCCCGAAGGCGATGGCGATGTTGGCGGGACCGCTACCGACGAGAGCGACACGAGCGGACGTCTTGATCTGGACACGCATGACTACCTCTTCTCTTCGATTTCGACGGTTCCCCCGGGTTCCGTCTGGTGAAAGTTCAGGTGAGGGGGAGGCAGGCTAGAACAATTGTTCTAAACTATCTTCACATAACCTGAGGTTGAAATAGGATGTTCTCTTTAGAAAAAGAAAAAGAGGCGAAAACCTCTATTCACTGTAGTGCGACAACGAACGGGAAATAATACATGAATATGCACTTTCTGTCAATATATTGGCATTATCAAACAAAAACACCACCTTTCGGTGATGTCTCTGTTTCGACGAGCTGAGCTCGATGGAGCCCCTCTATCTCGCTGCTCGCACCTATTTCCTGTCTCAGACATGACCAAAAGGAGGGGTATGGGGAGGATATCCGCCCCATCCAAACTAGTTGAACGACTAGTTGAATCAGAGTTCAACTAGCAGACCCCCGAAAAGCCTCTTAGCCAAGCCAAATTCTCAAACCAAAAAACGGTGACTACTACTGTGACAACACAATCCACTGAACGACATGAGTATATATACTTACTATATGAATGATGTTACTTAATATTCTTTACTGATCTAAATGATTTAACTCTTATTTAGGTATTCTTATCTTAGTTTTATTTCTTCTTTTTGATTTCTTTTTCTTCTGAATTTGACTGAGGGGAAACGGAGAAGAGGGGGACTTTTCTGGGGGATGGAACAGGGGGGCAGGAAAGGGAAAAATTAGGGATGCATGGGCAAAACTGATAAATAGAAAAATCTG
>CAZRJW010000032.1:0-9775 GCA_964600845.1 uncultured Gammaproteobacteria bacterium
ACATGGCAGTGAAGGGGGGAATGATCACGATGGCTCAGGATGGGCTCTTGAAGGCGCTTCAGGGGGCGACGAGCGTTGATGAGATCTTAGCGGTCGTAAACATCGATTCGACTGTATTGGAGCCGCCTACGATTGAATCTCCCGTTGAAGAGGTGAAGGCGAGCGCGTAATCCCTCTCTATGGAAGAACTGCATCCTGTTATCACAGAAAGCGCTACCTGGGTCTGGCGTTTGGCGGCCGGTCTCGTTGTCTTCATTTGTCTTTCCATCCTGTATGGAACAGTAGAAGATCTCGTCCTCAGCTTGCAGATTGCTCAAAACAGCGTCGATGTCTTTGAGGCAGCGGTAGGAGCGTTGATGCGAACCACGTTCTTTCTTGTGCTCGGTGCGGTTGCGGGAGGATTTGTCTGGGGGATAGCCAGAGCCTATCTCCGATTGGCGAATGGCTACCTTGAATATCGCTGGAAGTTTTGGAGATGGGACTGTCTTCAGCGCGTAGATCTGCGGTTGGTCACTGAAGCGACGATTGGGGAGCAGATTACGTCCTATCGTGGCCGAACATCGCGTCATCCAGCGATTCTGTTCAGGAAAAAGAAGCAGACACAGCCGCCTTCTCCAGGAAAAAGAGAAATGTCAGAAGAGGAGATGATCCTCCCCCTACCCAAAGGAGTTCCGGAGCAGGCAGCAGAGCTTTTCTTGCAGAAGGTAAATCAAGAGATTAAGCACCTGAGTGGGGGATGGTAATACAAAACACGCCGAGCTGAGCTCGGCGTGTTTTGTATTTGGTGTGAGCCTAAGCTTCTTTCTTGATTGAGCTCTTCGGGTTTGCTGGAGGCACTCCCACGACCTGTTCGAATTCATCGCGTTCGATGATTTCCTTTTCGATGAGGTGCGCACAAATGCGGTCCATCGCGTCTTTCTTGCTGTTGATCAAGCGCTGCGCGGTCTCAAGCGCTTCGCGGATCAAACGATCAATTTCTTTATCGATCAAGATCGCTTTGTCCTCTGAGTAGTCACGTGTTTCCTGGATGTCACGCCCTAGGAACATCATTTCTTGGCGGTCCCCGTAGGTGCGCGGACCAAGAAGGTCGGACATGCCCCATTGCGTGACCATATTACGTGCGAGTTTGGTCGCTTGCTGCATGTCGTTGGAGGCGCCGGTCGTGATGTCTCCAAAGAAGATGCCTTCGGCAGCATATCCACCGAGCATAACAGCTAGGTCTTCAATGTATTCCGTACGTGTGCGGGAAGTGCGGTCTTCGCTTGGGAGGCGAATGGTGTAGCCCATCGCGCGGCCACGGCTGATGATCGAGACTTTGTGAACCGGATCCATGTGAGGCGAGAGGTGGGCAACGAGTGCGTGACCCGCTTCGTGGTAGGCGGTGACTTTGCGTTCGTCCTCGTGCATCAAGTGGCTCTTGCGTTCCGGACCAAGCATGACCTTTTCGATCGACTCGATCAGTTCTGTCATGCTGACTTGCTGTTTGTTGCGACGGGCAGCGAGAATAGCGCCTTCGTTCATGAGGTTGCCAAGGTCGGCACCGGAGAAGCCTGGGGTACGTTCTGCGATGCGACGGATGTTGACGTCGTCTGCGAGTGGCTTGTTCTTACCATGGATCTTCAAGATCGCTTCACGGTCATTGATATCTGGCGGATCGAGGACGACACGGCGATCAAAGCGGCCTGGACGCAGCAAGGCTGGATCGAGGACGTCTGGACGGTTCGTGGCAGCGACGACAATCGCTCCGATGTTTGGTTCAAATCCATCCATTTCGACGAGAATCTGGTTCAAGGTTTGTTCGCGTTCATCATGTGAGCCTCCCATTCCTGTTCCGCGCTGGCGACCAACCGCATCGATTTCATCGATGAAGATGATACAGGGAGCGCTCTTCTTCGCTTTGGCGAACAAGTCACGCACACGCGAAGCTCCAACTCCCACAAACATTTCGACGAATTCGGAACCGCTGATGTGGAAGAACGGAACGTCGGCTTCACCTGCAACGGCTCGAGCCAACAGCGTTTTACCCGTTCCTGGGGAACCCATGAGCAAAACTCCTTTTGGAATCTTCGCACCGAGTTTCACGAACTTTTCTGGACTCTTCAAAAACTCAACGACTTCCATCAATTCTTGTTTTGCTTCTTTGTTGCCGGCAACATCCGCGAAGGTGACCTTTCCCATGCCTTTTGGAAGTTCACGGGCGTTGGCTTGGCCAAACGACATCGCTTTGTTGTTCTGGCCTTGCGCCTGACGGAACAAGAACCACATCAACGCAAAGACGAGGACGAGGGGAATCAGGTTCGGCAAAAGAACCGAGGCCCAATAGCCGGCACCGGTATTTGTCTTGATGGTGGTTTTAATCGCCTTCGTTTTTTCGCTATCAACGTTATAGTTCTTAAATAACTCGGACAACGATTCGCCCGGTTCCTTATCGACCACGGCCGTTGTTTTGTCTTGGTAGGTCACTTTCAGTTGCTGACCCTCAACGGTAATTTCCGAAACCTGCCCACTCTGAACTTGGGTAATGAAGCTTGTGACGTCCACTTTTTTGACCGGGTCCAAATTGACCATGGCGAGCCCGCCTCCAACGATCAAAACAGCCGCGACGGCAAGCAGGATATTGCGTAGGGATGCGTTCATAGACTGTTTAGGGAGCGTATCGGAATTCCAGGGGCTCGTCTAGGTAAGCGGAGGATGACAAAAAAGAGCTCAACTGATACGTTCCTCGGCGTATTTATGTTGCTTACCCATCGTCGAAAAATCTGGTCCTCCTTTGTGTAAGACCGGGGGTTCATCATCCAAACAAAAAAGAGGTGTTAGATGTTCTTTCAGATCGTTCCTGGGAAGTCTCCGTTTGTATTGACGGTTGCTCATGATGGCGACCAACGACTGAGTGGGGTCGCCTGGCGGGCACAGTTCCTTCGTTGGGTCGAAAAGTCCTTCGAGCCACGTGATCTCGGAGCGCGTCAGTGCGCGAAAGGGTGCAGACAGCGACTGGAGGAGAAGGGGCGTCCACCGACGCTTCTTGTGTGTGAGCTCGATCGCGGACAGCTCGATGTGAATCGTGATCCAGACAAGATGCCCTTCGTTCCAGGAGATGTCCGTCTCGAACAGGCCTATCTCGCGTTCCATGCAGCAGTACGAAGCGCTATTCAAGAAACCCTGGAAAGAGAGGGGTGGTGTTTCTTGGTCGATGTCCATAGCTTCGTAGAGTTGCCGGGCGTCGACCTCGAGATCGCACTCGGAACGGATGAAGGACGGACATGTCCGGCCGCCTGGTCGTCTCAGCTCTGTGCGGGATTCGCTCCTATCCGAACAGGTTTCTCACCGGACCCTCTCCGCGGCATCAGTCATCGTGCGCGTGGTGGATACATTATCCGCCATGCAGCGGCGCAGTTCGCACAGGCTCGTTCGGAAGAGCGTTTCGGTGCCATTCAGATTGAGTTCCGCCGTCAGTCGTTCTTTACCGATCAGCCGGAAGCGATGGGGGCTCGTTTAGCCGATATTCTTACGACACTGAGTCTTCCTTAATGTTCTTAGGGAGGGGGAGTTCTATCTCCCCCTCCCTCTTCTCACCATGCTCATAAAAGCAATTCCGTCTCGTCTGTTCACAGAACGAGAAGCCTTAGAAGCGTATGTCTTGCAGCACATCCCACGACTGAAAGAAGGGTCGATTCTGTGTGTCACCTCGAAAATCGTCGCACTGGCCCAAGGGCGTGTGGTCGCAAATGCACGTGGGGCAAAGACGCGCTGGATTCATAAAGAAAGCGAACAGGCGATTAAAACAAAGTGGTGTTACCTCACACTAAAAGAGGGGCATTGGTGTCCGAACGCCGGCATCGATGAATCGAATGCGAATGGAAAATTAATTCTCTGGCCAGAGAAATCCTATGAAGTCGCACAGACTCTAAGAAAGGCGCTACAGAAAAAGTTTCGCTTGAAGAAGCTCGGAATTTTGATCACGGATAGCCGCGTCTTTCCTTTGCGTGCAGGAGTGGTGGGCGTGGCGCTCGCGTATGCCGGATTCAAAGGGCTACGTGACTATCGAGGAAGGCCGGATCTGTTTGGAAAGAAGCTCGCACTGACGCAAACCAACATCGCCGATACGCTCGCTTCAGCGGCCGTTATGGTGATGGGGGAGGGAAGAGAGCGGCAGCCGCTGGCCGTCATCGAATCGGCGCCAGTTTCCTTTGTCTCAAAAGTGGATCCAACAGAATTGCGTATGGATCCAGCGGGGGATTTATATCGACCACTTTTTTCGAAAGGGTAGAGCGCTATCTACGAACGACGCCTCCGAGCGGAAGCGTGTCCGATCGGAGGCGAAGTGAAGCTAAGGTTGCGGCGCCCTCTCAGCTTCGCGGTGGAAGGGCTTTGAGGAAGGCGTCGAAGGCTTCGAGCATCCTCTGTCTCCAGCCCTCTTCACGCGTGTTGATGGCGATGCGCACAGCCTTGAGTCCGTACACACAGAGCGGGACCCCGGCGGCTCCTTCCTGGCTGTAGATCAGGACGAGCGGCGTCCCGGTCTCTTGGGCCATCTGAAGAGCCATTCCGGTCGCCAGAGTAGCTCCGTAGTCGAGGTAGCCCACGACCGCCGGCGCTTTGCGGATCAGGGCGCGCAGATCATTGTAGGCGTCTTCGGCCATGCTGTCGGCGATTGCGAGGTTCGTGACGAGGGTTGTCGGTTCGAACTTGATGCCGATCTGGCTGGCCTCACGGCAGTGTTTGGCGATCGCTCCCGTCACCATCCCGTAGAGGTCCCTCTCTTCCGAGGTGAGTCCACGAGGAGGTGCCAGCGATCGTGCGAAGTAGATGACTCCCTCGCCTCTTCGAGGGGTTCTTGTCTCATCAGCATTCATCGTAGGAAGACCCTTTCCGGCCAGTTCGGCCACCAGTCCTATATCAAAATATTTTCTTTTCGTCAATAAAACAAACACTCCCCGCAAGGTCATTGCAGGGAGTGTGTTTGCGCGCGAGAAAGATTATTTCTTCGCAGCGACGACTTTCTCTTCTTCTTTCTTTGGCTCTTCCTTCAGCTTGCGAAGCGAGAGACCAAGGCGGTGATTCTCAGCATCGATGCTGATAATGCGGAAGGAGAACTCGTCGCCGACGCGGGCGATTTCGTTGACATCCTTCACAGGGCGAGCGGACAGCTCAGAGACGTGGGCCAAGCCATGGATTTCTGGATCAAGCTCAACGAACAAGCCGAATGGATTGATCTTGAGAACTTTACCCATGACCCACTGGTTGACATCGTACTTCTTCGCGACACGGCGCCATGGATCTTCGACGAGCTTCTTCATGGAGAGGAAGATCTTCGAACCTTCGATGTTGATGACCTCGGCACGCACGGTGTCGCCGGTCTTCAAGACATCGCGAGGATGATCGATACGCTGCCACGCAATTTCGGAGATGTGGACCAAGCCTTCGAGGTTCTGATCGAAACGCACGAATGCGCCGAAATCCGTAACCGCGGTGACTTCTCCTTCGATATTGTCTCCGACCTTGTACTTCGCGAGCACCGACTCCTGACGTGTTTCCCAAACGGCTTTCTCGGAAGCGACGATCTTCTCTTCGCCCTCATGGGTGTCGAGAATCTTCACTTCGAGGGTCTCACCGACGAGGCTCTTGAGTTTCTCAAGAATCTTCATCTTCTCGCCACCCGCAACACGTGGATAGTGTTCAGGGGAAAGCTGTGAAACAGGGATAAACGCTGGGATGCCTTCGATGCGGGTGATGAGACCACCTTTGTTCGCATCGACGATCTTCGCTTGAACGGCACCGCCCAAGGCGAGCAATTCTTTGATCTTATCCCAGGCACGCTTGCGACCCGCGCCCTTGAGCGAGAGTTCGAGTTCATCGAATTCGTTGTGAAGATCGATGACCGTTGCTTCGACTTCGTCGCCGACACGGAGGTCGAGGTTTTTGTCGAGCTCTGGACCACGAATCAACCCAACGGCGAAACCGCCCAAGTCACAGCGAACTTCGTTGCGACCCACGGCGATGACGAGACCCTTTACGACGTCTCCCGGCTTCGGGAACGTAGAGTATTGCTCTTGATCGAGCAATTCCTGAAATGTGGCATTTGCCATAAAAACTGAGCTGTCTGGTGGTCCAGGTTCCGTCCACGAGGGTACGACTCTGAAAAACGCACTTCTAACAGTCGTGCGCGAGTATAGAGAAAAGGGCCACAGTCGTCAAGAGAAAAGGCTTATTTAAGGCAAAAAGGCTTTCAGGGAGCAGGAGGGGTTCACTTGCGCAAAATAGGAACAGTATGATCAACTGGAATTCGCTTTGGGTCCCGATCTAAGCCAAAAATCAGTATTTTAGGCTTAGATCGGGAAAGGCGGCGCGGTTGTCGCATCCCCGAAGAAGGGAGGATCGTGCATTGTCGAATCAAGAAGAAGAGCTTGCTCTTACGTTGCTCGCTGAGTGGATGGCGCTCATGCCTCAAAATGGCGATACATTTGGGGATTATGTCGTGCGTAGGCCGCTTACTCCAGTGGATCCGTGTCTTTCCTCGGCGCTGTTCGAGGTTACTCCACGTCAGGAGTATACCCGCGAGATGGGGCGAGCTAGGCGGGTATTGAAGATGCTGAACCCGCTGTTCACAACCGGTCAGGGGACGGAGCGCTTCTTTAGGGAGATTGATGTCCTTAAATATGATCCGATCCGGAGACATCCGGCGATCGTAGACGTAGAAGGGACGCCGGCTCAACCGGGGAGCAATAGATATGCCTATGTCATGCCTTACCTCAAGGGGCCAACCCTTGGCACGTTCGCGGAACATGGGCGTAGCTCTCTTACGACTTCATACCTGAGCGGTATTCCCGAGAAGCTCGCTCGGCTCATGGGACGGATCGATACCGATTATGTGAGGGCGATTTTGAGTATCGGCGCGACGCTCGCCGATGTCCTCGCTTTTCTGCATGAGCTCGGCGTGATCCACCGTGACGTGAAGCCGAGCAATGTGATGGTCCAGCCGCAGGGGCCGGTGCTGATTGACTTTGGTTCCGTTTCCATCTCTTCGGAGGTGGTAACCAGCCTGTGTAATCATCGCGTACCTCAGCAGTCGGGTACGTACGGGTTCATGGCTCCGGAGGCGTTTACTGGTGCTCTACCTTCACCTTCATTCGATACGTTTGGTCTAGGGGCTACCCTTCGCCTTTGTCTGACGGGCCTTAATCCCTATGCCGATCGTTCGCTGATGAGGCTTTCGAGTGAAGACGCCTGGCGTGAACTCGAAAAGAGGAATGCAAAGGGGCGAGTGCTGCGGATGGCCCAAGTGCCCGGCATTCCCAGGAAGCTTTATACTCTCCTCGAGAGTGCGACAGCGGCCGACCCGGCCGCTCGTCCAACGATGACTGAGTTTGGAGATGGACTCAGCCTGGTTCTGAGTTCAATCCGATAATGTTCCTTTCTGTCACGTCGGGTGTGACAGCGCGTATCTCGCGTTTCTTCCCACCTCCTTCTCGCGGCGACCCGACCACCCGCGCAGCTCTGATATTCTCTCCGGAGGATGCAAGAGGTGCGGTGCAAAACAAATGTGGTATCCTGAGCGCAGTTTCTATGTCCTTTTTGAATACACAAGATAGAGCGGAGCTTCTCGCCTTTATCGACTCTATTGTTGATTATCTCCCTCCAGAAGAGCAGGGGCGTGCGTTTGCGTTGCTCCAGGAAAAGCAGGGAGGAGAGCCGCTCTCTCAGGCGGAATTAGCGGGGCAAGTGCTCCAGCACGCGGTGTTTACCTGGCCTGCGCGGCGAGCGGTGCAGCGCTTTGTAGAAGCAGAAGGAGCGGAGGCTGAATGGACGAAGCTTTTAGAGACGGTGCGACCGACAACAGCCTTTTTGTTGAAACGGCTTCGTGAACGAACGGGAGCTCGAAGCTTAGGACAGGTGTTGGGTTTGCCTGAGATCGCAACGGTTATTCAAGGCGAGGAGCGAACAGAGCTCGAGCTTGTCCGTCCGGAAATTTGGATCGAGTTATGGCAAGCTCAACCAGAAACACTCGCATCGCACACCCAAGAGGCGACCAAAGAGCTCCAGGCGATGCAGCAGCGCTTACAAAAGTTAGAACAGTTTTCCGCACAGTCCGAAAAAAAGGCCGAGGTTGCAGAGAAGATTCGCGACTTCCAGGACCGGATCTATTTCAGAGGGGAATCGATTTCATTAGAGAAGCTCAATGAAGAATTACAGCTCACGATTGGGGATGTGCTGATGCCAAGAGGGGAATAAGTGATACACCTTTATCGCTTCATGGCAGAAAAAACAGGACGCTGCTTCTTGGCAGCGTCCTGTTTTTTATTCTCTATGTTTAACGAATATCTCCGTCAGGTGTCAGGGCGAGGTTTGGGTGAAACTCAGCGGGTGAGGTGATCGGGGCTCCGAGATCGTAGTTTACGAAGAATGCATCTGGAACATCATCGACTAAGGTGCGCCAGCGGCTGCCGTAAAGCGCGATGGCCACTGATTCAGATTCAATCCAACGCGCACGGCCAAAGTTGTCGACGGCGTAGACGCGTGGGTCGGTTGAGATCTTGATCAGACGTGAGCCTGGACGGTAGGTCACGTTGCCACCAATCGAGAGGGAGGCGAGCTCTTGATCGCTGATACGGTCGATGTTGGCGAAGTCGTACGGGCTGAACCAGGTATAGAAGGTGCGATCATTCGGAAAGACGTAGCGGCGGCCGTTGTTCGCGAGCCAGTAGACGGCTTCACCGGAGCCTTTTACGAGCGATCCACGCTGTGGTTCAGCAGAAGCGATCGAGGGAACGAGGACGGAAGCGGCCAGTGCGAGGCTGCAGAGGCCGGAAAGGAACTGTTTGCGTGTCATATGGCAGCAGTATAACGTCTTTCAGAAAAAAGAGCACGAACGAAAAACGACCCAGAGCCGAAGCCCTGGGTCGTTTCTTTTGTGTTTCGGTTATTTCTTGTTCATTCCGATCACGCCGGTCCAGGTGGACTGACCAAGCTGGTCAATGACGCGAGCTTGATATTCGATCTGATTGGTCGTGATAGGGGCGGAAGTGAACTGACAGATGTCGCCAGAGCAATTCGCCACCACGGTTCCGTTCAGATAGATCTCGATGCGGCTCACACCCTGTTGCGACCAGCCCTTCGCTTTGAAGGTGATGCGTTCGCCGATGTTGTAGCCAGCATTGTCGTCGGTTGTGATGGCGGCATAGGCAGGAATGAATCCCGCTGTGTCGTCTACCCAGACGCGACGGATGAGAATCGAGCGCACATCCGACCATGCTTTGTTTCCTTTGCCGTCCGTGATGCGGGCGTTGACCGAGAGGTTGTGTTTGTCGGCGTAGTCATCGGTTGTGAGGACGACGTCACATTCACGGTTTCCGTTCGAAACACCGAACGTACAGGTGCGGCGGACTTGGCCGTCGACGATCATTTCGATGCGTTCGATGCCGTTCGCCGACCAGGCACCAACCGTATAGGTGGTGTTCCAGTTGTACATTTCAGAGACATCGCGGGACATCCAGTTCCAGACACTGATTGGGCCAGAGCTCTTAACGGGCTGTGGCTGCATCGTGGTGTCTTGAACCGTGATGGTGCGGGTGTTGCTCCACATCGAGCGATAGTTGGAATCGATCGCGCGAGTCACGAAGCTGAGGGTTGTCCCAGCTGGGAGTTTCGACGTGTCGATCGTGGCGTCACACGTCACAAGACTGAGGGACGATCCAGGAGAACAGGCGCGGATCACTTTATTGTTTTGGTAGAGTTCGATCGTTGCGAGACCTGTTCCTGTATTTTGGCTCTTGGTCTT
>CAZRJW010000033.1:0-9643 GCA_964600845.1 uncultured Gammaproteobacteria bacterium
AATATCGAAGTTTCTGCTCGGCCAATTACAGGTGGGGCTACAGGCCGGCCTGCGGGAGAATTCCGTGTCTCAAATGGCTACACGACGGTTGAATTTGTAACGAACTTGGCTTGTGGAGTGAATAGCTGTGGTCGCCAAATCTTCTGTTTGCCTTCCGATGCCGCGGTACGCGTGGATGCGAAGGCAGCCTCCCTTGAGGCGCCTGGGAGTCCTCAGGCGGCGATCGTGCGGGGTTTATATGACGGCTTAGTCGACGCCGCGAGTAACTCACTCGACGGAAACGGAAACGGAACGGCAGAAGGCCCAACGCCTGGTCGTACAGTGACGTCAACCTCAGACAACTACAGCTATTCCTTCCGAACACTGACAACTCCGGATCGAAGTGCGCCGTTTGTGCGCGCCTTCACACCTGCTCCAGAGACGGGCCTGATCGCGGTCGACCAGCCGCCGAGCGCAGACTTCAACGGGATTTTGCAAGCGTCGACAGTTCACTCGGGAAATATCAAATTATTGAACAACGAACCCGTTTCTGACACCTTCTGGTTCCGTCCAAGAATGGTAAACTTGATCGGGACGCGTCCCGTTACGCCAGGAGAGAATGCTTCTTCCAGTCGTATGTTGATCGATCATCGTGTATACGCCGCTGCAACTCCGCGCTTCTCGCCAGAGTATTACCCTTCGATCGGATCGGGTGTCCAAAACATCTATCAGAATTGTTTCAATCCGACTGGTTCTGACGCGACAACACAAGAGTGTCGTGGAACGGCGGATCGTCCGAACTGCTGCTTTGTGAATGGTGTTGCTACACCGAGTGCAAGTGCCTGTCCTTACCCAACTACCCCACGGTCATGAACCTTCGTCGCCTCTTCTCTCTGGTCGGAATAGCCCTCGCTTTTGGCGGTGGTCTATTCTTTTCCCACACTTCCCCGGTACTCGCGCAGGCGGATGTCGCTCTGACTCAGGTTGGAGAGGAGGCGCAGCTCGGATCAGCTGATCCGCAAGTGGTTGCGGGACGGTTGATTAATATGTTTCTCGGGGCGATGGGGATTGTATTGTTGGGCCTGGTCTTATACGCAGGTTTCCTCTGGATGACAGCGGGAGGTGATACGGAAAAAGTAGAAAAAGCCCAGAAAACAATTCGGAATGCGATTATCGGGTTGTTGATCATTGCGTGTTCCTGGGCGTTCGTAACGTTTGTCCTGAAGAGTCTCGGAGACGCAGTGGGAGAGGGGGATGGGATTGTGACAACCGGTGGATTGGGCAGTGCAGGAACACTTGGAGCGGCCGGTGGATCGCTCTCGTTCCAGCTGCGTTCAATTACGCCTGCTGGTCCAGTGCGTATTCGGAACGTCCAAGTTCGGTTCTTGTTAAGTCGTGAAGTGTTAGCGTCAACGGCAACGAGCTCGATTAAAGTTATTCGCGCTTCGGATAATCAAGCGGTGGATGGATTGGTCGCCGTCGATGGAAGTTTGGTGACGTTTGTACCGACAGAAGCGTGTCCAGCACCGAATGGGGCGCGTAAATGTTTTGCAGAAAACACGGACTATATCGCGAAGATCGAGCCGACGCTTCGTTCGCGTTCTGGATTGACGATCGCCTGTGGGCGAAATGTTCCTCCGTGTGAAATGCGGTTCAAGACGGGGACGCTGATCGATGGAAGTGCTCCTACCTCAACGATCACGACTCCACTGGACGGTCAGGGAATTCCGCTTGGCGATACGGTGCGTGTCACTGTTCGTTCAAGTGATGATGGCGGAATCTCATTAACGGATGTGTTGGTTGATGGTCGTGTCATTGGAAGCGACCCGGGTGCCGCCAGCTCAACGCCGACGCAATACGATGCGACGGTGCTTTGGGATACGCGTGGAGTCGCGACAGGAACGCATCGGATCGAGGCGCGTGTGTGGGATGTGGATTCAAATACGGTCACAACTACACCGGTTACGGTCGTGATTCGTCCACGAAACTTCTTTAATGGCGTTCAGGATGGTCCAGGGGTAGGGGGCAGTGGGGCAGGGGCTGGTGGTGCCGGAGGAGTAAATGGTACCGGTTCAGGTACTGGTTCTGGGGGGTCAGGTTCTGGAACGGGTTCTGGTTCCGGTTCGGGAAGTGGGGCAGCAGGTGGCTCTAACGGTGTTGGCTCAGGTGGAGCTGGTGGTGCTGGTCTATACGGAGAAACAGGGGTCGATTGCGGAGGTCCTTCAGGGGGAGGTTGTGCGGGTGCGGCGTGTACGCGCGCCTATGAATGTGCGAGCGGGATGTGTAGCTCGGGTCGCTGCGTAGAGCAGCCGGTTATCGGTTCATTCAGTCCAGCGGATGGACGTCCAGGAACATTCGTGACCATTACCGGTGCGAATTTCGGGACAACTCCGGGTCAAGTGACCTTCGGAGGCCGTACTGCGACCGCTCCAGCCTCCTGTTCAGCGAGTGCGAGTTCTTGGTCGGCGACGCAGATCGTTGTAGCTGTTCCAGAAGGAGCGACTACGAGTTCGATTCAGGTTACGCACGGTGGGAATCGTTTATCTGATGCGACAAACGACGAACGTGGCCCACGCTTGGCGGACTTCCGTGTGAGTGGCGTAGCTCGTCCGGGTCTGTGTACGATTCGTCCAGGCTCTGGAACGGTTGGCGATCGTGCTCGTCTGGCGGTTGCTGGGGTAAACCTCGGGGTAACTGCTGGTCAGTTGTATTTCAATAATCAAACGGCAGAAATTTCGGCTTGGCGTCCAACAGGGATCGATTTGTCGGCTCCTCTTGTTCCGCCAGGAAGCTATGCAGTGCGTGCACGTGTTGGAACGCTTGAGTCGAACCCGATCACCTTCCAGTTCAATGATCGTATTATTACGTCGCCACCTACGATCGATAGTCTTCGTCCGGCGACAGGAACGGTTGGGTCGTATGTAACGCTGGTAGGTCGAAATTTCGGAAACGCAGGCCGCGTCTTCTTCCGCAATCCGCTCACGAATGGATTGGGCGAAGCGGATACGCGCTTCCCTGCGCAGTGCGGAAGCGGTTTCTGGGGGGATACAGCGGTTATGGTAAAGGTCCCACGTGCTTTGCGTGGAGGATTGGGCGAAGAGCAGTTAGTGCGATCGGGTCGTTACGAAATTTACCTCCAACGTGATGGGATTACGGTGAGTAACCGAGTTCCGTTTACGGTTTTGGATGGAATGCCTGGGCCGGGAATCTGTTCTATTCAACCAGCGGCCGGTCCGGTTGGAACGGGGATCACGATTTTAGGGGAGAACTTTGGAACAAGTGTTGGATCCGTGACCTTTGCGGGAACAACCACTACCCGACCAGCTGCCTTCCTTACGAGCGAGAGCTGGCGTGAAGGGGAGATTCGTACACGTGTTCCAGCGGGTGCATCAACCGGTATGGTGCGCGTTTCGGTGGCGGGTCAACAGTCGAATGATGCGTTCTTCTCGGTTGCAAGCTGTCTGACGAGCCCAGGGATCTGCGGAGCTTCACTTGCATGTTGTCCAGATGGAAGCTGTGCGGTTGGGGGTGTTTGTCAGGCTCTGAGTATCGCTACGAGTACGTTCGCTTGGAGAACATCTACCGGTCGCATCTATCAGCATCCACGTGTCGTGGAAGAATGTAATAATGAAGAGCCACCTTCTCCAAGTCCACGGAGTCTTTCGACCTGTGTGAATGCTCAGGCTGTAGTGCGCTTTACAACACACATCGAGCGTTCAACGATTACCCCAAGTACGGTGATTGTTCGTCGCTGTACGGGAACAACAGGGGATGTTTGTGCAACGGGGACACCTGAAATCGTTCCTGGAACGCTTGGATTTGTGACGGGTCTTACGCAAGATCACTTGGTCTTTACTCCCGCTGGGAACGTCTTTGCGCCAAGCAGTACGTATCAGATTATCCTCACAACGGGTATTCGTTCGACGAGTGCCGAGGGAAGTCGTGCCATGTTAGAAAATGCGGAACTGTATGGTCGTGGCAATGCCTACGCCTATCGCTTCCGAACGAAAGCAGCAAGCGACTTGTGTACGGCAGGTTCCGTTTCTGTTGTGCCGGCAAACTGGTTAATGGAAAATATTGGTGACCGGAAAGAGGACTATACCGTGAGCGCCCGTGCTTCGGATGACATGTGTGTGCAGATTAACGGTGCGACCTTGGGCTGGGGATGGAGTTTGGCAGGAGCTCCGGGCCGTGCGTCGATTGAACCTTCGACGCGTGACTTGGTGGGCGCACCTCTTGATCCATCGAGAACGGATATCGTCACGGTTGTTGGTCGTGGAGCGACGGATCGTGATCCAGTCTTGGTCAACGTCGATCTGACGCGACCTGCGCCTCCGCTTCCTGTACGTGGAACGGGTCGTCTGACGATTCGTCTTACCCCTCCGCGTGTGGTCTCGTACGCGCCAAATTGTAATGAAGCCTGTGTGAATGCTGCGGTTTGGGCAAAGTTCAATGTAGCGATGGATCGGGATAGTTTGTTCCGGACAGTGGGCGGACGTCGTGTGCCAAACGTAGAAATCAAGCGTTGTACGAATGAGTCCTGTCGTGAAACAGACCGTACATTGGATTTGTCTGAGGCGATTATCGATCTGATGACGCCTGCTGGCACGTTTGCGACCGATACCATGATGAAGATCGAGCCGTCGATCCTCTCGCCTGAGCGCGATCCAGAAACGGGCGGGCCGGTTCGGACGAGTCAATTTGAACCAGGGAAGTTCTATACCGCAACGATTATTGGAGGTGTGACAGGGGTACGTTCCGCCTATGGCAACTTACCGCTTACCGAGCTCAATAATTCTGATCCAGTCGGGTTTACCTGGAAATTCCGAGTGAAGACGGGCCCAACCGCCTACTGTACCGCCGCACGCGTCGAAGTGGCACCTAGCCAGAAATACGAAGTTGCCTTTGGCATGCGCCAGCTCTTCATTGCGAGCCCAATTAGCTCGCCAGATACCTGTAGCCGAGATGGGCAGATGTTGATTTCAGAACGTAGTACAAGCTGGACGAGCTCTGATCGTCTTGTTGCGGACTTTGTTCAGATCGGATCCACTCGTTCCAGTGTTTCATTGGTGGATCGTTTGCCAGAGTTTTGTACTAATCAGTGTTTGAATGCGGGTTCGAATGGTGTCTTCGGTCAAACAGCGACGTGTGGAAATAATACAGTTGAAACAACGGATACGAATTTCTGCCGCCGTCGTTCAGACTCGACACGTGCGTGTGAGGTGGGGAATGCCGACTGTGTCACCCGTTTGGGCGGAACGTGTCTCTTGTTGCCGGAAGGCTCAGAAGATGCGGAAGAGTGTGATAATGGAACAAGTAACGGTCCGTCGGGTGAATGTTCTGCGACTTGTCTGATGAATCCCGTACGACGTGTCACAGACACTCCTGCAGGAACCTGTGGAAACGGATCGCTTCAGCGCGGAGAACAATGTGATACGGGTCGTGTATGTGTAGGAGGTCCAACGCCAGGCCGTGACTGTACATCTGACCCCGCTTCGTGTGGTACGGGCGGCGCTTGTCAGGTAGTTGAACGTCGTGGATGTAGCGTGAATTGTCAGGCGCTTGGGGCGAGCCGCGGAGGATCAACTTGTGGAAATGGAGACGTTTCAGACGGTGAAACCTGTGATTATCGCTCAGATCAGGTTGGATCAGGTTGTACAGACCAATGTCTCCATCGCGGTTCATCGAACGTTGAGCGTCGTATGTGTGGAAATGGTCGTATTGAACCAGGTGAATCGTGTGAGGCCCCATTTGGAACAACCTGTAATCCTCAAACCTGTTTGAATATCGGAACAGGTCAGTGTGGAAATGGCGTAACAGCGGGTTGTTGTGGAAATAGCCGAGTAGAAGCCGGTGAAGATTGTGATGGGGGTCCTGGCTGTTCTGCGCGATGTCTGAAGCAAGGTTCAAGTCCAAGTTATCCGCAGCCATCGCTGTGTGGAGATCGTGTTGTTGGGACCGGTGAGCAGTGTGATGCGCCTACCTCCGGTCGTATCGAAACAGGGGATGGTCTCACGGGTCGCTTCGAGATCACGAACCGTCAACTCTTCGAAATCGTTGGTTTGCGTGAGCCAAGACCAGAAGAGATGGCTCGCAACGCAGGTCGCATGACCTCCACGATCGGTGCGCGCTACATGACTCGTGATGGTCAGGCGACATATGGGGTGCAATGTAACTTCACACGAGAAGCGGACTGTCGGACCCTAGGAACGGGTCTGACATCAGGTGGGTGTTGTGCGGTTCGTCCAACGGCAACCCCGTATCCTCGCGCCGGTTCAACGGACGTTTGTCGAAACGTGCTGATTACGGCGACCTTCAATCAGTTGATGGATGAAACGTCGGTTCGCGGAAACTTCCTCGTGTCGTCGCAAGCTGTAGCAGATACGTGTCCAACGGGTACGACGCGCTTAGACCGAGCAGTCCCAACCGCCTTCAACTGGTCAACACCTGTACGTTCGTTCATTGAGCTTGTGAAGTCCTGGTTTGCACCAGCGACGGCAGCAGAAAACAGCCCATGGTGCGTTGGAACAGCAAAGGGAACGGTTGTCTTTGAGCGAGATGATGTTGCTCGTCAAACAACGGCAGCGTTGCTCTTGGATGAAGCATTGGTCGCGAATACGCAGTATCAAGTTACGTTACTCGGTGATCCGGCGATTCTGACGGCGACCACGTCGTCTACGCGTCGCGGATTGCGCGGAGCGAACGGAATTTATGCGAACGGAAATATTTCCTGGCGTTTCACGACAGGTGAGCGCGTGTGTACGATCGATGAATTACGCTTAACGGATACGTACGCGGCACGTCCTACGATCTTCTATAAGTCGAATGAAGCCCACCGCTATATCGGTCGAGCGGTTTCCTATCATCGAGAAGAGGTGGTGCCGCTTTCGCCAATCCGAGGTTTGTATGATTGGGCTTGGCGTGAATGGGTGAGTGCTCGTCCAGCCGTTCTCCGAACGCAGACAGCAACGACAACGCCTCAAGTCTCTGTTGCAACTACAACCGCGCAAAATCAGCGTGGGACCTCATTGATTGCCACAGGAATAACGATTACAGCCGATCGCGTGAATGTTCCTTCAACGGTGAACAAGTCGATTGAGGCGGGTCTGATGTCAACCGTACTCTTGTGTGACAACCCATGGATTCCACCAGGAACTGAGCCGGGTCAACCGCCACGCTTCCAGGATCCGCTTTATCACTTCGCCTTCAACTACTGTTTGGATGCGAATCGACCTGGTCCAAGTGATGATCTTCCGGAATTAGTGGTGAATCGTTTGTCAGATAACCCATCCGATATCGCGCGTGGAGTAAAGCGCCAGTATATCTTCTCGTTCAGCCGACCGTCCTTCCGTTCGGATGCATTGGGATTGCGAGTCATGTCGAACCCACTTCACTTGTCGCCGAAGGATTGGTACTTGGCGCAAGGATTCGCAGGATCGCCTCAGGCAACAACGGTTGATGGATACGAGGCGATCCGAGATGGATCAACGCTCTACATTTCGGCAACGAACCTGAATACGCAAGAAGGGGGTCTTACAACGGATATGTATGTGCTTTCGCACAATCCGAATGCAACGGCAGAAACTCGGTCGATCTTTGAGCAGGTGGTTGAGAGCTTCACTTTCAACACGAACCTCTTGCATGATGCAGATGGGATCTGTCGCACGAGCTCAGGAGGTATCTTCCGTCACACGACAACATCGCCTGCGCTTACCTGTACGGCTGACTGGGAGTGTGTTCGTTACGATGCGGGAGGTTACTGCGCAAGCTCCAAGGAAAAGATCCAGCGCGATTCAAAGCGTATGGCGGATTTCCAGTATTTGTCTGCTCAGCTTGAAGGGGCGAAAGCTCGTGATGGCCGCTACCCAACGCTTAACGCAGGCACATTCTTGCAAACATTTGTCACAAGTCGTTGGCCAAGCTGGCAGTCTGTCTTTGCGGCGAGCGTCGGAAAGGCACTCCCAGAAGATCCGCTCAACGTGAATGTGTCATGTGGACAGTGTTTGAGCTCGCGCCAGGCGTGTATGGAAGATTCAGATTGTGGAGGATCGGCGGATCGGTGTGTTCCGGTGGATGGATATGATCCAAAAACTTGTTGGAACGCAGCGAGCAGCACCTATCGTATTCCTGTTCTTGAGCCGACGAATGCGCGAAGCGTTTCCCGTTTGTATCAATATCGCTCGGTTGATGGAGGAAATCGCTATGAACTTGGAACGGAGCTCGAATATTTGCCAATTGAGAACTATACCCCGTCTGTGTTGCCAGAAACACGACGCTGCGTCTCGACGAATGCGGGGAATGGACGGGTGTGTATCCAGGATACGGATTGTAATGTCCTAGGAGCGGACCGACGCACCGTGATTGGAACGGGTGTTTGTACCCCACAAGGTGGCCGTTTGCAGTTTGGAGGGATTAGTCGCAACCAAGTGATGGGCTTGGGTGGGATTTGTGGAGATGGCGTCGTTGGAACCGGGGAAGTGTGTGAGCCGGGCCAGACACGTCAGAACGATTGTCCGATTGCAGGTATCGCAGGTCGAGGTCGTCAGCAGCAGGTGTGTCAGTCCGATTGTCGTGCGTATGTGGATGTCCCAGGTTCGACCTGTATCTCGAGAATTCAGTGTGGAAACGGACGTGTTGAAACGGGTGAGACTTGTGATGATGGGGATTTGAATGGTCGCTATGGACAGTGTAACCGCTCCTGTAATGGCTTCGCCGCTGTCTGTGGAGATGGTCAGTTGAGCGCTGGTGAAACGTGTGATTCGGCTGAGCGAAATGGATTGTATTGTGACACTCGTGATTGGGGGTATGGGAACTGTAATCTTTCGGCGAGCTGCAGCCTCACTTGTCGAGAGGTCGCTCCGCATTGCGGAGATGGAATTGTTCAAACAGAGTCTATTGGAGACGGTGGACAAGTGGAGCAGTGTGATGGAAACGCTCCAGAAACAACAACAAGCGCTGTGTGTTCTGCGGGAGCGGTCGGGCAGGCGTGTGATCCAAGTAACAGAGGTGCGGACTGTGCCTATGGTCCGATCAGCGGACAAGACTTGTGTGGTCGAAATCCAGAAGATCGCAGCTGTTCTACGATCAAGGTCGGTTTGTGTGCGGGTGGCTTGAACGATCGACGTGAATGTAGCTGTCCGGCGGGTCAGGAGAGCTGTGCGGGAACAGCGCCAGGCGCTACGGTCTGTGGAACAACCTATCGCTGTGTCATGTATCCAACGCAGCGCACCCGAACCTGTAATGCTCCGACCTCAGCCCGTGCGGTCAACCAGTGTAGCTGGACTGCCTGGTCGGCCTGTCGCCCAGCGAACTTCTGTGGAGATGGTGTGCTCGATGCGGGGGAGCGTTGTGACGATGGAAACCGAAACGATAACGATGCCTGTACGAATCGCTGTTTGAGGAACGAGTGTGGTGACGGTGTCATGAACGTCGGAGCGGAGGAGTGTGACTACGAATCAGAAAATGGTCAGGGTTGTACAGGAGCTGAATACGGTTCCACTTGTGGTGCCTGTACCAACCAGTGCCGCATGACCGCATCTTCCGGCGGATTCTGCGGAAACGCACTGCTTGATGGATCTGAACAATGTGATGGAACAGACTTCGGTCGTGCAAGTGGTGTACAGACATCTGCTGCGTTGACGTGTACGGGTCTTGGCTTCGACTA
>CAZRJW010000034.1:0-9213 GCA_964600845.1 uncultured Gammaproteobacteria bacterium
GTTTCGTGTTCCCAGGTGTGGAGCGTGTAGTAGTCTGGAAAGCGCGAAAAGTGGTTCAGCGAATGAGTGTCGTCTGCGCTCGCAATGCCGATATTCAGAGCAGCAATCTCACGGCTATTTGCGATCAACACTTCCTTCAGACGCTGAAGGGCTACATCCGGTGGATGCTGTTCGAGTTCTTGTTTGAGGAGGTGCCAAATCTTTTCGGCTCCAATACGGCCCGGGATCGCGGGGAGGGAAACGCCTTTCACAAGACCGTTGAAGGCAAACGCGTAGCGACCGAACACGTAGGGCTGATTAAACTCCAGGACGCCTTTCTGATGGGGAAACGAGGCGCTGCGGGCATGGACTACGAGGCGGAGCGTTTCCGGGATGCGCTCGAACGCCTCGCGATCTTCCCAAACGGGGGAAAGCGAGTGATAGGTTTCCCAGGTCCCATTTTTTGTTAGCCAGGCGACACCCCAGCCATCTCCCTGCCAGTCTCCATCAAGCGACTTACTCGCCTGCGACATGTCGGCAAAGGCCGTGAGAAGACGGCGGGGATGCGTAGGCTGATTGAAACGCGCGGTGAGCAAGCGACACATACTAGGTGAGCGTGTCGAACGCGTCTTGAAAGGCCTTCATCGCCGTCGCGATGTCCTCTTCGGTGACGAGGAAGGAGGGGAGGAGTCGTACGACATCGTCGCCGGCAGGAATTACTAATACCTGACGATCTTGGAGGAGTTTTAAGAGCTGATTTCGTTTGTCTTTGACGGCGAGTCCGAGCATGAGTCCTTCGCCGCGGATGCCGCTGATGAGATCGGAGCGGAGTTCGCCCAAGCGCTGCTTGAAGAGCGAGCCAAGTTCTTGGACGCGCGTGAGCTGCGCTTCGCTCAGAAGCTGCAAGGTGGCGCGTACTCCCGCACACGCGAGTGGGTTTCCTCCAAAGGTTGAGGTATGAATGTGTTTTGTGATGGTTGCAGCGACACGGCTATTCACGACAGTTGCGCCAACCGGGATCCCACCCGCCAGCCCTTTGCCTAAACAGAGGATGTCAGCGGCGACCGCTTCTTTCTGGCTCGCGAGGAACGTTCCCGTTCGTCCAACCCCGGTTTGAATCTCATCGATAATGAGGAGCGCGCCTTTGGTGGCACACAGTTCTTTGGCACGCGCGAGGTAGCCCGGTGTTGGGGCGTAGATCCCGCCCTCGCCTTGGATCGGTTCGACGATGAACGCGGCTGTGTTTGTATCGAGCGCTTGCTTGAGCGCGGCTGGATCGTTGAACGGAATCTGAACGAACTCCCAGAGGAGGGGAGCAAAGGGTTGTTTGTATTTCTCTCCGGCCGTCGCAGACAGCGCTCCAAGCGTTTTTCCGTGGTAGCCATGGTCACAGACGATAAACCGTTTTTTCCCCGTGGCCAGAATGGCGAATTTGAGGGCGGCCTCGATCGCTTCTGCGCCAGAGTTCGACCAGTAGACCTGGGCGTAGTCTGTACCACAACGCTTCACGAGTAGATCCGAGGCTTCGGCGCGCGCGTCGTTCGTAAAGCTCCCGTGGAGGGTTGTAAGTGTCTTCAGCTGCTCCGTGAGCGCTTGGGTAATGACAGGATGTCCATAGCCAAAGACATTCACCCCGTAATTGCTCATGAGATCGAGATACCGCTTACCCGTCTCATCGATCAGATAGGCACCTTCACCACGCACAAGTGTGAGTCCACGGTTTACGTAGGTATTTACAGCGGTTGCCTGTTGAAGGGCCTGGAAATCGGGCATAAATTTGGAAAAGTATAACGACCGGGGGAACGGAGCGTCAATTTTCACGGGCGAATAATATATTGACAGTTTACGTCCTATTTGATGGCATGGGAGCGCAGAACCTTCACCGGCGCAGACCGCGCCAAACACAGGAGCGACGCATGACAGGTATTCAGTGTGCCGGCGCGACCGATGTGGGGTGCGTTCGGGAAGGAAACGAGGACAGTTTTTTGATCCTCCCGGATCAAGGGCTGTTCGCCATCGCAGATGGGATGGGTGGTTGCCAAGCAGGTGAGGTCGCCAGCGCGCTGGCGATCGAGGAGATCAGCGCATGGTTTACTCAGCATCGACCGTTTCTCTCCGAGATCGAGGGGGTGCGGGCGTTGCGGGGAGCGGTTGTGCAGGCGGGTGACAGCGTCTACGCGGCCAGTCTGCAGTCCTGTCGCGGGAAGATGGGTACCACGGTCGTCGCGACTCTCGTGTATGATCGAAGGCTCTTCATCGCCTGCGTGGGCGACAGTCGTGCGTACCTGTGGCGCCGTCAAAGCTTCGTCCAACTGACGCGTGACCAAACGATGGCAGCCGCCCTCGTCGACTATGGCCTCTATGCCACGGATGAAGAGGCGCGCAGGACGATGAGCCCTGGGTACGCTCGTGCCCTGAGCCAGTTCGTGGGGAGCCAGTATCCCCTGAATGTCGCTCTTACGGCGGTCGATCTTCGCCGGGGCGACGTGCTCCTCCTCTGTTCGGATGGACTGACGGGCATGCTCACGGACGACGTGATCATGCAGGTCCTGTCTACCGAGATCGATCCTGCCAACGCCTGCGCCAAGCTGATCGAGCTGGCGAACGCGGCGGGCGGTGAGGACAATATCACCACGATCGTCGCACGTTTCGATGGTGAAGACCTCTCTCTGCCGACGCCGCAAGACGTCGCTGATCTCAAGCGTGAGCCGTACGTCCCGGCGCCCAACGCCGGCTGACGAAACTCCGCTCCTTCTCTTCCCCTACAGCTAAGGGGCTGGGCCGCACACGTGATTCACTTCATGCAGCGCGCTCAGCTCGATTGATGCTTCGATCTCTGGATCGAATGTCTGAGAGCCAAAAAACACCCGGCAGGCGCTGGGTGTTTTTTGTTGAGGTGCTTATTTTAATACGGTACCGTTTCCTGCAAGTGCACTCTGAATTGGCTGTTCAATTCTTCCATCTCCCCAATACACGCGCTCGATCCCACGCGTAAAAGCGTCTTTTGTTCCGAGGAGCTTCTTTTTCATGCGACCCTGCGCGTAGGGGAGATAATTCTCAAGTTCCGCCTGCTTGATTTCAGGGATAATGCTCGTTGGATCTTTAAAATCGCGCAACATGCCTGGCGCTTCAAATAGCACCACCATGTCTTTGATCCCAAGCGCTTCGGCCATCACCGACGTAGCAAAATCGTTATCGGTATTCACGATCTTCTGATCCAAACTGATCGCAGGCGGGCAGATAACGGGAATGTAGCCTTGATCGGTGAGGAGTGTGATTAGTCCGGCGTTCACGTTCTGCACTTTGCCCGTCAGGTTGTCCGTAATCAGCAACGTCTTCTCGCCTTCGACGGCGTAGACCGCTTCTTTGCGCTTTGCCTCCCACAAGCGTCCATCCACGCCCGAGAGCCCAACGGCGTTTACTCCCTGTCGTTGCAGTGCCGCGACAATCTTTTTGTTAAGTAATCCCGCGTAGACCATCAAGAAGACATCCATCGCCGCTTCATCGGTGTAGACACTGCTCACGCCAGACGGGGAGGTGATCGTCTTGGTGGGCGTACCTAATTTTTCTGCAACCTCATCTCGTGTCGCGCTCGCGCCGTGTACGATGACAATCTTTTCGCCTTTCGCGATCAACGCGGCTACGTCGGCACAGATAAAATCGAGGTTGACGCCTTTTCCACCGCCAATTTTCAGCAAAATCATACAAAGATTAAATCGGATGAAGACCAGGGAAGCCGAGACTCAAGCTTTCCTCAAACCCACACATCAAGTTCAGCGCTTGGACCGCTTGTCCGGCTGTTCCTTTGACGAGGTTATCGATCGCACTAATCACGACCAAGCGATTTGTTCGTTGATCTAACTCAAAGCCAATGTCGCAAAAGTTCGTGCCTTGAAGAATCTTTGGTTCTGGATAGCGATAGATCCCCGTATTTTCTTTGACGATCCGGATGAACGGCTCCGTTCCGTAGGTGCTGCGATAGGCCTTCCAAATGTCTTTGTCCGTGAGCCCATCGATGGGAGTTGTGTGAATCGTGACGAGCAACCCACGGACCATATCAATCGCCGTCGCAGAGATAGCGACTTTCAATCCTGGGAGTTCTTGCTCGATTTCTGCCGTGTGGCGGTGCCCGGTTGGCATGTAGGAGCGGACCGCACCCGAACGTTCTGGATGATGCGAGGAGAGCGAAGCCGACATCCCCGCCTGCGAGCTACTCATCTTCGCGTCGATCGTCACCTGTTCTTTGATGAGCTTATTCTTATGGAGAGGGTAGAGTGCGAGCGTCGAAACAGTCGCCTCACAGCCCGCGCAGGCCACGTACGACGCGCCTTTCAGCTCTTCACGATGGAGCTCTGCGATTCCGTAGATAAACTTTGGGAGTAGTTCTGGCGCGGTGTGTTGCTTCTTGTACCAGTCCTGGAAGACGTCTTGGTTGTGCAAACGGAAATCAGCCCCCAAGTCGATAATCTTGGGTGCGAGTTCCATGAAGCGCGCCATCTGACTCATCGAGACGCCGTTTGGGAGCGCAATAATCAAGAGATCACAGGCTTCAAGCGCATCCGGATGCACGAACGAGAGATTCGTGACTTTGCGTAAGTTTGGATGCGCAGCCGACATCGGCTGCCCGACGAACTGGCGTGAGGTGACCTGTTTGATCTCAACTTCAGGGTGTTGCAACAAGATACGGATCAGCTCGCCGCCGGCGTAGCCTGATCCGCCAAAAATAGAAACGGTCATGCGCTGGTTGCTCCGGAATGAACCTTGATGCAATAATCCACGATCGCACCTGAAATGCTGGTGCAGGTTGGTGCTTCTGAGTTCTTGAACTCCATCGTGTGGTTGATTTCGTTGATCGAGAACCCGTCGTCTGTTTCAAAGACATCGAGCGCGAGAATCCCTCCCCCGACAGCATTTGACGCGTCACGCGCAATTTTTCGAAGATCATCCGTAAGTGGGCAGACGGTCGCCTGACCGCCACGAGCCGTGTTGGTAATCCAATGAGGGGAGGTACGATAAATGGCACACAACGCTTCGCCATCAATCACAAATAAACGAATGTCACGTCCTGGTTTCTTCACGTACTGCTGAATATAAATCGACTTTTGTTGAGGGGAGCCTAAAACGTCTTTGTGCTCGATGATGGCTTCGAGGGCATCGATATCGTTCACCTTCGCGAGCAAGCGTCCCCATGACCCCACGTTTGGTTTGATGACCGCTGGGAAACCACCCAATTGCTCGATCGCGATTTTTGCTTCTTCCACACCAAACACCAACGCAAATGGGGGAGTCGGAACACCGGCGCGTTGCAAGGCGAGTGAGGTTAGGAATTTATCCTCACACACAGCCGCGATCGCCGAAGAGTTCACGACCTTCACACCCATTCCTTCCAAAAAGTGCGTGGCGTACGTTCCTTTGGAGGTTGAGATGCAGCGCTCCAGGGCAATATCAATGTCGACCTTGTAGGTGGCTGGGTTAAACACCTCTGTCCGCACGTCGATTAACTTCACCTGCACCCCACGTTTTTCCGCCGCCTCCAGAATCAATTTTTCATCCGCACGAATGGTCGTGTGGAGCAGGCCAAGGGTCATCATAGAAAGGATCGGGGTGAGGCGTTTATTGTCCCCAATCTTCTTCAACGGCTGGCGCTTGAGCAAGCGTGGCGTCTTCCCCTTCAATTTTCTCAACTACTAAGCGCGTTTTGCAGTCCGTACAGGTAATGACCTCTGTCTCGCGTGTTCCTGCGCCTAAGAGAATCGTTAAATCGCACACGGCACAATTTCCGGAGGCCTGTGTGGAAGGTTCTGAAGGTGTATTCATATGGGGGAAAGTATATAGACAGGGGAAAGACGGGGTCAATCACTCAGGCCGCTCCTAGAGCGTGCGTAACGCCTCCTCCAATTCAGGGAACGTCGCATCGTTGAAATGCCCTCTGCCGTCGACCAGGGTGAAGTGTGCGTCCGGAAGCCTCTTCTGATAGTCCTTCACATCCGAATAGGGGACGACCTGATCGTCTTTGCTTTGGAAAAAGAAGAGTTCGCCACTCTGCGTGGGGAGCTTCTCTAAGCTTGACGGTAGGAGAAAATCCCCCAGAGATTCGGTCTCTGGAGCGGCGAAAGGCGCGGCAATAAGGAGTGTTGCGCGGATCTTCTTGGAAACAGTCTCTTCCGCAAGATATTTCGCGAGAAAGATTCCTCCGAGCGAATGTCCGACAAGAATAACCCCGTCATTCATAAGGGGAAGCAGCTTCTCGAAATAGATGTTCCATTCAAGATACTTCGCATTTTGCCCATTCGGCATCCGGGGAGCGAATACCTCAAACGCCGAACCAAGCCTCTCGCCGAGCGTTGCTTTCCAGTCTTTTGCGGTTAGTCGTTCCAGAGTTACCTCTTTCGCTCGAAGATCAGTCAGATAGTCCTCGTATGAATCGAAGGCGTTTCCTCCGTGGATGATCAGAATTTGGTGTTTCATAGCATCTTAGGCACGACTCTTTTTCAGTGAGGGCTTTTTAAGGCAAAGAATGGCTAACAACGTTCCAACGACGACTACCAGAGTTACTGGATACAGCCAAACAGCGAAGCCGGTATCGGTGCCAATGAAGACGGTGAATAAATTCAATAAGACACCGAGGAAAAAGATCGTCCAAGCGACCCGACTTTCGCTCTGAGGTTTTTTTAACGCTTTTTTGATGGTTGGAATATAGCCACTCACATAGACACAAAGATTCATGATGAGCGCGAGGAGTGCATTCCCTGTGAGCCACCAAATGAACAAGCTCCCGAGACAAATCGCGAGTGAGAGTTGGTCTGTCCTTGACCAGCCCCCAACACCGAAGCGAAGGGAGAGAACGAAAATCAGAAAACAGCCAACGGCATCGGCGATCGGAACCCAGATCGCTTCAGTCGTTCCGGTTCCAAGGACGCTGAATAGAATGGTGGCCGTTGATAGCGACCAAATGAACCAACTCATCCTGCTAGGGATCGTCTTTTTCTTGAAGACCTCGTACATGTACGGAATGTAGCCGCTGATGAGGAGGACGCCGGAAGCGAGGCCGATGATTTGGGGAAGGGTCATATAATTGGTTCAAGGTGCTCTACATGTTGTTTAAATCGATCAAGAATCGCTTGCCAGTGCTCGAGGCGCGGGTGTCTGGTATGGGTGGGGAGATGGAATTATTTCGCCGAGCAGTTAAATATCGGAGAGGCGAATAGCTAAAGATTGCGTTAAGCCTAACACGGTGAGATGAGGAGTGTCACTCGATCCGTGGATCGGTTTCGAATGGCTCGATATCGAACGGAGGTAAAACAAAAACAACCTCCAAGGTTGTTTTTTTGTATGGCGGAGAGGGAGGGATTCGAACCCTCGGTATGGTTTCCCATACGACAGATTTCAAGTCTGTTGCTTTCGACCACTCAGCCACCTCTCCGTGCTCGGCTTATTGCGCTGACCATCCGTTCGTCCGTCTGCTGACGAACTCACTACGGTCTGCGCAATGCCTGCGCTTTAGCTTCGCTAGACCGACACCGAAATAAGCGAATCAAACTGGAAGGCAGACGGCGGAAGGATAGACAATAATAGGGGAGTTGTCGAGCGGTGGGTGTGGCTATTCGGTTCCTGAACGAGGCTTCCGGCTGTGTGCCCCTTTGTATGCGTAAACAGGCTTTTCACCTGCGTTTGGCGCACGTCTGCTTTTGACAGGGGAAGGAACATATAATAGGATATTTTTCCTGCCTTCAGGTGTTGGTGGGGAGAGGAAGAGGAACTGATGGACGTGTTGTATGGAAGAACAGATTTGGTGGTGGATGAGCTCATCCGGGATCTGAAGTTGCTCCTCATGTGGCTGGAGGATTCCAGGCGAGGAGATCCGAACGCCAAGTGGCAGATTCACGGGGTGATGATGTATCGAGCGGCATCCGTCCCTGAGCCGGGGGATGGTATCGAGGAGTTCCGCGCGCAACAGGAGGCGCACTTCCTTCGTCAGCTAGAGGCACGAGCCGAAGCAGACTTCGCGAAGGGAGGAGAGGACTCGGCGGTCGCGGTCATGCAGCTCCTTCATCGCGCCCGTACGGATCGAGGGCTTCGTCGCCAGCTGGTGACCCTGCTTCAGCTGATCGGCTATACGCCGTTCAAGTTCAAGGAAGTGATCGAAGGGGGTCTCGCTCCCCAGGAGCTCCAAGGAGGTGGCGACAAAAAGAAGAAGACGAGGTCTCAGAGGAAATAAGCCCGCTCCCGCGGCGTCCGCAGCATACTCGCGCGGTCCAGGGGGCGGGTGTGTTGTTTTTAGGCGTTTTCCCCGTTATTCCTTGATCGGTCTGCGAGGAGCTGTTACCATCTCCCAGACCTTCAGCGCCTACCACGGAGAGGTACCCAAGAGGCTGAAGGGGCGGGTTTGCTAAACCTGTAGGGGGCCAAAAGCCCCGCGAGGGTTCGAATCCCTCCCTCTCCGCCATATACGAAACCGTCCGAAAGGGCGGTTTCGTGTTATTAATATTAAAATCTTGACGGATTACGGAGATCGGGTTAGTGTGAATAAACGTTCTACTATATTATTCTTTGATTATGGCTCCTACCAAAAAACCTCGCTACACCTTGAACAAGGTCGCTGCCACGATCAAGCGTCTTCGTACAGAGAAGGACTTGACTCGTGATGAGCTCGCGCGTGAAGCAAAAGTAAACTACAACACGATCATTAAATTGGAATCGGGGGCAAACAAGAATCCAACCGCTAAAACATTGATTGGACTCTCCGGCGTCTTTGGTTGCACGATTGACGATTTGTTGTCCTAACCGCCAGAAGCGCCTGTGGTAAGATGAGCTCGTTTTAACGAGCTCATCTTTGTATCTACCTCACCTCCTTATGCCTCTTACTGTCGGTCAAAAAGCCCCTGCCTTCCGCCTTCCTGATCAGGCGGGGGTTGAACATGCCTTGTCGGACTCTGCAGGATCGTGGGTCGTGCTCTATTTTTATCCAAAGGATGATACGCCAGGCTGTACGAAAGAGGCCTGTTCGTTCCGGGATACCCTACCTAAGTTCAAGAAGGTGGATGCAGTTATCTTTGGGGTGAGCGTGGATTCGGTCAAAAAGCACGCCAAGTTTGCAGAGAAGTACGAACTTCCATTCACGCTTTTAGCAGATGAAGAAAAAAAGACGGTCAACGATTACGGTGTCTGGGCAAAAAAGAAGTTCATGGGACGTGAATATATGGGAACACTGCGGAATAGCTTCCTGATCGATCC
>CAZRJW010000035.1:0-8438 GCA_964600845.1 uncultured Gammaproteobacteria bacterium
ATGTGATTATCTCTGCTCCCGCGAAAGGCGACGATGTTCCCACGCACGTCATGGGGGTGAACCAGAAATCGGCAGGGAAGTCAGCGATTATCAATAACGCGAGCTGTACCACGAACTGTATTACGCCAGTGATGGCGATTTTAGAAGAGACGTTTGGGATTAAGCGCGCCATGATGACAACCGTGCATTCGTACACAGCGACTCAAGTCTTGCAGGATGCGCCTTCGAAAGATTTGCGTGAAGCGCGAGCTGCGGCGCAGAATATCGTGCCGACAACCACTGGAGCAGCGATTGCAACGACTAAGGTGATCCCGGCACTCAAGGGGCTGTTCGATGGTTTGTCTGTGCGTGTTCCAACGCCAGTCGTGTCGTTGTCTGATATGACGGTGCTCTTGAAAAAGAAAACAACGGTTGAAGAATTGAACGCCGCCTTTGTGAAGGCGGCCAAGTCAGCGCGCTGGAAGGGGATTTTGGAAACGACTGATGAACCGCTCGTTTCGTCAGATTTTATCGGCAATCCCGCCTCAGCGATTGTGGATCTTGGGCTGACGCGCGTGATTCAAGGAGACTTCGTCAAAGTGGTCGCTTGGTATGACAATGAATGGGGCTATGCGAATCGCTTGGTTCAGATGGCGCTAGAGGTGGGGAAGAGTCTGTGAACCTGCATGCGCGCGGGTGGAAGCGCTTTCTGTTTGAGAGTGCGTTTTGGATACTTGTTGCGTTCTGTTTTGGATTGTGTGCGCTTGGCTGGGGACTTCAGTGGATTCCACTTTTTGTTCTCGGTCTGATCGGACTCGGGGTATTGGTCTATGGAGGGTTTGTTGAGCCGAAACTTGTCCAGACAACAATGTATTCCTTAGGAGAAGGAGAGAAAAGACTGCGCTTGGTTTTTCTGTCAGATTTTCACGCAGGCGTAAAAAAACAACGAGCCTTTTATCAGCGCATCGCAGAACGTGTATCTACTCTTGAGCCCGATCTTCTCGTGTTAGGTGGAGACTTTGTCGATGAGTGTGCTGAGGATATCGGTGTGCTTGCGCCGATTCTCGACTTACGTCCGACGCTCGGGACACGGTTCGTGTTGGGAAATCATGATTTCTTCGACGATCCAAAAAAAGTTACAGCTCAATTGGTGAAAGCGGGTGCGCGCGATCTTACGAACCAGTCGGTTGCATTCAAACTGACGGACGCGGAATCGCTCGAGCTCGTTGGTCTCGATGATTCGCTCCACGGTTCACCGGACCTTCGTTTGGCGGAAAAACCAAAGCAAGGGATGCGCGTGATCGTGATGCACGAGCCAGACTTATTACTGGATCTCCCCGAAGGCTGTGCGGATCTCATATTACTCGGGCATACGCATGGCGGGCAGATCCGTTTACCGATCTATGGGCCGCTCGTCGGCTTGCCACAAGTCATCTCACAGACGCTCGATGCCGGCGAAAGAAGCTGGAAAAAGATGCGGGTGATTATTTCGCGTGGGATTGGAGAGGCGCTGGTGCGTGCCCGACTGGGCGTGCGACCCGAAATTGTCGTTCTAGATGTGAAGAAATAGCCACATCTCGACACTCGAACGAGAATTCGTTAGCCTAGATCCACTATGAAAGGCATCAACCTCTACCATCAAGTTCCTTGTGGGACGCCAGAGACGTTTAACGTTGTCGTTGAAGTTGTGAGGGGGACATCCAATAAGATCGAATATGACGAGGAGGGCGGCTACTTCAAACTGGATCGCGTGCTCCACCAGCCAACGTTCTATCCTTTTGACTACGGCTTTGTTCCACAGACGCACTCTGGGGACGGAGATGCGCTCGATGTGTGTCTTTTGCTCACGCATAACACCTTCCCGGGCTGCGTCGTAAAGGCACGCGCGATTGGGTTGCTCCGTACTTCAGATCAAGATGGTTCAGATGATAAAATCATTGCCGTGCCTATCTCAAAAGTCGATCCACGATTTGAGGAAGTTCAGACGATTGAAGATCTGCCAGCACATGTCCGTGAAGAGTTCCTGATGTACTTCAAGGAATACAAGAAGCTTGAAAAGGCCAAGTACGACAAAATCATCATCGAAGGCTTCAAGGATTTGGAAGAGACAAAGGCGGTTATCCAGAAGGCGATGGACGCCTACTCGTCAGAAAGCCACGTCTAAAAAGTCGAGCTGGATAAAAGAGACGCCACGCACTTTTCGGTGCGTGGCGTCTGTGTTTTACTGGCTCTTATGAAAATCACCTTGTGTGGCAGCATGACGTTTTTAGATGAAATAAAAGCGCTTGAGGAGCGGCTCGTCTTTCAAGGGTATGAGGTGCGCCGACCGGAGATAGTGTGGAAAAAAGATGAAGCACTGTGTCCACCTGAAAAGAAGGCAGAAGCGATCCGCGAGCATTTTGCGAAAATACAGTGGGCAGACGCAATTGCTGTTATAAATCCAGAAAAGAAAGGGACCGCTGGGTATATCGGCGGGAACACGCTTATGGAAATGGCGCTCGCGTTTCATCTGGAAAAGGAAATCTATCTTATGCATGACATTCCAGAAGTATCCTATCGGGAAGAGATCCTAGGGATGCTGCCAAGGAAGCTCGAAGAACTCCTTGCCTGATCCTTTGTCGGCTTTTCGCTGAGCTGGTATGATCTGTGCATTCCTATGAGCGTCCCTCCTGTCCTTCAAGTAAATCGGTATGTCGTCGAAGAATTGATTTGGGAAAGCGTGAATGTCTTTACGTTGAAGTTGAGTGCGGAGCAGGGATCGCCACTGACATTTACCGCTGGGCAGTGGGTGTATCTGCATTTATTGAGTCAGGATGGAACCTCTTGGGGGCGTGCGGCCTTCTCGCTCGCGTCTGCGCCAAGTGAATCAAAAGAGCGTCTTCAGCTCGCGGTGAAAATTGAAAAAGACTTTACGAAAAAAGCAGGACAGCTGCAGCCTGGAGATGCGGTCGGTATCCAGGGACCCTTTGGTGTCTTCACCTTGCCAGAGCAAGCGCCGAAGCTTGTGATGTTCGCAGGAGGGATCGGGATTGCCCCCTTCCGCAGCATGATTCGAGAGGTCTTGGCGCGTCAGCTGCCGATCGAGATGGTGCTCTTCTACTCGAACCGCTTCATTGAAGAATCCGTCTTCTTTGAGGAATTGGACGACTTCGCGCTACAGTCATCAAAGTTCAAGGCGGTTTGTACCCTGACCGGGGGAGATCTTTCTAGTGATTGGAAGGGGGAGAGCGGGCGTTTTGATCAGGTCATGTTCGATAAGCATTGTTCAGATAGCCCAGATACGGTCTATCTGATGTGCGGTCCAGAGGCCTTTATGGAGCAGGTGAAGGCGGTTCTGGCTGGGAAGGGGATCGACGTCAAAACGCGCTTAAAAAAGGAGCTCTTTGGCTGAACCTTGCCAAGGAGGTGGGTATCCGGTATTTTACCTGCGCAAATGCCGGTCTGCGGGCGTGTAGCTCAGTTGGTTAGAGCGTTACACTGATAATGTAAAGGTCGATGGTTCGACTCCATCCACGCCCACCACAAAGAACGTCTCCGAAAGGGGACGTTCTTTGCTTTTGGAATCCGAGAGCGATACGATCTGAATATCATACGTCTATGTCTCCTACAGTTCTTGTCACAGGTGCTTCACGTGGAATTGGTTGTGCAACGGCTGAACTCTTGCTCGCACGCGGATATACGGTCCATGGGACCTATTGTAAGAGCCGTGAAGAAGCGGAGGCAGTTGCCGAGCGCTATCCGAATTTTCACTTTCATCAGGCGGATTTTACCGATCCAGTATCTGTCGACGCATTGCTGAAAGAACTTGAAGAGATTCAGTTTCAAGGAATCGTAAACAACGCCGGGATCTTTGAAATGGATGGGTTTGCGGACTGGGATGTAGCGGTATGGCGATCGATATTTGAAGTGAACTTACATGCGCCGATGCGGATCGCAATGGGTTTGAGAGACCAACTTGTCTCAGGTGGATCGATCGTAAATATCTCGAGCCGAGATGGAATGGTGGGAAGCTTTCACTCGATGGCGTACTCTGCTTCGAAGGCGGCTCTGATCAATCTTACAAAAAGTCTTGGGAATAATTTCGGTCTAAAAAATATACGTGTAAACGCACTTGCTCCGGGATGGATTAATACGGGGATGGCAACGCCAGAATCCTATCAAGCGGTTGAGATCACTCCCTTAAAAAGAAATGGAACACCGGAAGAAGTCGCAAAGCTCGTAGCCTTTCTCTTGAGTGATGAGGCGAGCTTTATCAATGGCGAAACAATTTCAATTGATGGAGGATTTGGGAATGTTGATTACATCATGCTCCAAGAATCGAAGCGGTAAAGGTAATATTCTGTAGAGGGAAGGCTCCTCCAAAATCCAAGTTTAAGATTATACTGTAAATAGTATAATCTTAAATAATAGAAACGCGCCCCTTTGGTGGGGCGCGTTTTTATTTCGTACCTTCTCTAAAACATCACTGGAATATTCAGTACGTGTACTGGCGATCCGTCTTGGGCAGAGGCTTCGTAGAAGCGGAGCGTTCCGGTTGCGTAGCCTGCAGGAATGGTGACGGCTTGTGACAAGACAAATGGTCCTGGCTGACCGATGTCTGGGGCAGAAGCCATCAGAGTGCCTTGAGCGATTTGTTGGTTCGCTGGCCCAAGAAGCGTCCACTGGAAGGTGCTCTCGAAGGCGATGGCTGTTCCAGAAGCGGTGACGGGTGATTGAATAAGGCTATTTACGAGTGTGCTTGGAACACAGATAAAGTTTTGTGTGTCACAAACGGTCCCTGTGGGACGTGGGCGTACGGTCGGGGCAATTTCTGGAAAGCTGGGAGCGGCAATAGTGCTGGTGGGCGTCGTGACGGGTTGAGTGGAGATGGGTGTTGGACTTGGCGTCTGTTCTGCTCCAGGTGAAGGTGTATTGGTTGCGCAGCCTGCTCCAAGCAATGTCACACAAAGCAGCGTCGCTGCGTAGGTAGGGAGGGAAGAGAGATAGCGCATATGCGTTTTAGTATACTATACTTGTCCCATGAGAACCCTCCGTTCATTGTCTGGCCTTAAAATCACGCCGGGAATGCGAGTCCTGGTGCGTGTTGACTGGAATGTGCCGCTTGAAGGGGGATTGAAGCCCGAGAATTCGCTGAAGATCGAACGATCGATCGAAACGATTCAGTGGTTGCAATCCAAAAAGGCGGTCATTGTTCTCCTTACGCATCTTGGTCGACCGACGAAGCCCGACCCGGCCTTTTCGACATCTATCCTTGTTCAGCTCTTGAAGAAGAGCTACGGACTCACGTTGACGCATCATGCCGAGCGCGTGTCGGTGGTGAAAGAACAAGCAAAATTGCTGCAAGCGCTTGAAGAAGCGGAGCCGAGCTCGGTGCATCTGCTCGAGAACGTCCGGTTTGAGACGGGGGAAGAGAAAAACGCTGCTCCGCTCGCAAAGGCTTATGCCTCACTTGGAGCCGCGTTCGTGAACGATGCCTTCGCCTCGTGTCATCGAGCACATGCGTCGGTCGTCGGAATTACAAAGTATCTCGCATCCTTTGCGGGTAAGTCATTGGTCGAGGAAGAAAAAGCCTTGTCGAAATTGCTCGCGGATAAGCCCCGGCCACGACTTGCGGTCGTCGGCGGCTTGAAGCTTTCGACTAAACTTCCACTCCTCAAGATGTTGCTCGCCCACTTTGATCACGTCCTGATCGGGGGAGCGATGGCGACAACGATTCAGGCATCAGTCGGAGTAGGGGTAGGTGCTTCATTTGTTGAAACAGACTGTTTCAAGGAAGCGAAGCGTATTTCAGCGGAACCGGCGCTCGTGCTGCCAGAAGATGTCGTAGTTGCCGATACGGACCAGCTGAAAACGTATCGCAAAACGACTTGGGACGACATCCAAGAGAATGAACGGGTGGTTGATGTCGGTCCAAAAACGTTGCGTGCTTGGGGGCAACTGATTTCAAAGGCCAAAGTCTTAGTCTGGAATGGGCCAGTGGGCTTCTTCGAGGTTGCAGCCTTTGGTGTAGGGTCACGCTTCGTGGCGCGTGCGGTCGGTGCACGTTCAAAGGGCGTAGCCTACGGTGTCGCGGGCGGCGGGGAAACGCTATCCGCGATTCGTGGAGCGAAAGTCGGTGCCTGGTTTGATCATCTTTCAACGGGTGGCGGAGCACTACTAGAATATTTATCGAAGCAGGGAGAATTGCCAGGGCTTGTGCCATTAATTGAGGCTCAGTCTCTTCCTAAATCGAAAAAGCCCGTTGCAAAGCGTCCTTCGGTGTCCTCACGTAAGAAATAATTCAGTTGATTTAACTCTATGCCTACTCCTCTTATTTCTTCACCTCCTATGCAAAATAAATCTCTCCTCGTTGTTTCTGTTGTTGTTCTGGTTGCTCTATTCGCTTTTCTTGCTGCGAAGACACGGAACGAGCTCGCCGTGCACCGCACGATTGGTCGACCCGTTGATGTTCGGGACACGTTCACGATTGAGGGCGAAGGTAAGGTCTCTGGAACGCCAACACTCGCCGAGCTTTCGTTTGGCTTGTTGAGCGAAGGGACGGATGTAGCGAAGATCCAACAGGATAACACCCAAAAGGTGAATACGATGATTGCGGCGATCAAGCAGCTGGGTGTGGCGGATAAAGATATTCAGACAAGTCAGTATTCGATAAGTCCACGTTACGATTATAATGACGGAGCAACGAAATTGGTTGGCTACTCGATCTCACAGAGTCTCAGTGTAAAGCTACGTGACCTGTCGAAGATTGGGGACGCGCTCACAAAAATTGGTCAGCTCGGCGGAAATCAAGTAAATGGACCAACCTTCACGATCGATGATCCAAGCTCATTGAAGCAAGAAGCACGTTTGAAGGCCTTGGAGGATGCGCGTAAGAAGGCAGAAGCACTCTCAGGTGTCTTGGGCGTAAAGGTTGGTCGCGTTGTAACCTTCAGCGAGTCTTCAAGTAACCCAGGGCCAGTCATGCCAATGTATCGTGAAATGGCCATGGTGAGTGATGCAAAGGCTCAGTCGGCTCCTTCGATTGAAACCGGTTCGCTCGATGTGCGTTCAAATGTGTCCGTCACATTCGAAACGCTGTAGGATCGTATAAAAACAGTTCAGCGCCCGTCGAGTCTCCAGGTGGATGACTCGGCGGGCGCTGTTTGTGTGTGGGAGTGGGACCCACGAGCGGCTTCTGACCACGTCCGCTGCGAAGCGGGGAAGGTCAGCGGGAAGGTGCGTTCCGCGGCAGACAGACGCGGGTGTTGGGGTCGCGCGCCTGACCGGGGAAGAGCCAGACGTCCGTGTAGCCCAGCCGCGTTGCTTCGGCTTCGCTTGCGAACGACCCGCTCAGCCGGCAGTGCGGGACCGCCGTCGTGGGGACGGGCAGAGCGTTGGGGACGACCGCGCTGGGCGGGGGAGTGGGCGGAGCGGTCGGCCTGACCGCGATGATCGGTACGATCGGCGGGGGCTGAGGCGTCGGCGCGCGGGGCGGGCTGACCGGTCGGAGGACCGGGGCCTGCACGGGGCGCTGCGCGACCACCAGCTTGGTGGGAGGCGTGCGCCGCACCGTCGCGACCACGACGGGGACCGAGCGCGAGGGGACTCGCGGCGGCCTCGTCTGGTTCGTGATCAGATCGGCGAGGACGCCTCCCAGTCCGTGCTTCTCGCCTCCCGTCAACCGGGCGCCCAGCTGGATGCTGGTGACGGCGAGGAACATGGTCATGAGGACGCCGATGACCGCGAAGATCACCCGCCGCTGGCTGCGGCGATCATCCGAGGACGGGTCGTCCAGAGGCGCCTTGGCGGGCTCAGGTACTGCCGGAAGAATCTCGGTCACGACCTGATCCTGCCGACCGAAGAAGTCCGCCTCAGCCGGCCTGGCAGCGTCGAGTGCCTCGAGGAACGACCGGATCCCCTCGTCGGGATGGAGCTCCTGAGGGGGCAGATCGACCACGATCGAGCCGTTCTTCGACACGACCTCGGGGGTCGCCGGCGGTTGGGATGCGCGCGGCGGCCTCGGCGGCAGCTGTCGCCAGGTGGGCGCACCCGTGGCGCTCGAAGGCGTCGCGGGCGGACCGAAGGCGGGACGGTTCGTCACCGGAGCTGCGTCCAGCTCCGCCACCGTGAGTGACGGGTTGTTGGACGGCGCGGCGATGCCGGGTGCGGCGGCTCCTGCTCCCGGCACGGTGTGCCTGAACTCGGACTCCGCCTCCGGCAGCTTTCGCCCGATGGTGCTCTCGTCGAAGGCGCGCGACCCGACCGGAGTCGGGTCGTCGACCTCGAGAGCCTCGACCACTTCGACGTCCGCGTTGGCGAGGACCTCGATCTTGATCTCGGCCGTCCGGTCTTCGTCCGGGGTGGGGGAGCCCTGTGCGGCTCCCTGACCGGGCACGAAGAACCCGGCCTGAGTCGTCGAACCTTGATGATTGCTTTCCGTCATGAATCCCTCCCTTCGAGGGGGTTTGGTCGAAGGATCC
>CAZRJW010000036.1:0-7572 GCA_964600845.1 uncultured Gammaproteobacteria bacterium
TCTTGCCGCTCGCGGTCGGGAGAAGCCACCCAGCGCTTGCCGGTGCGCCAATCGCCTGTTTCGTGTCCTACGTGTGCATCTTGCCACTTCTCTAATACATCTCCACGTTCATCTAGGATGAAAACAGTTTTCCCCGCATCAAAAAACGTCTGGAAGGCGTCTGTCCATTCCTGAACAGGATGTTCGACTTCCTTTTCCAAAACGGACTGAGGATGCTCTACACGCAACTCGATGTGACCCTGTCGGGACAGCCGTTCATGCGTCACCCGAATAGGCGACCCTCGTAGTCGGCGCTGAAGTCGCAACTGAAGAGCCGGAAACCAAGGTGCGGGCACCTGAGCCACCGTTTCGCGTGGGTGCGTCACGTGAGCAGCCGTCACGAGCTTGAGCACCTTTTCTTTTTCGACGCGCTCAACCAATGAACGCGCATACCGAGCCAATGCTTCCGAAGAACGACGGGCTTCGTCTGCGGAACGGAGCCACGTATCTGCGACCGAGGGCAACACGTAGGCGAAGTCTAAAGCCCAGCCGTGCTCCACCGCTAAGGCTTCGAGGGCAGATCGAACATCCAGATCCCAGGGATTTGTGAGGCCGATCACCCAGCGCTTGCCACTCGCTTTTTGAACAATAATCCGCCAGGCCAGGACGGTCTCAAGCTCGAGACCGGCGGGGAGGCTGCGCTCTTCCCCTACGGGATTCAAGACGGGCAGCTGGCTCGCTTCCGCCATCCAACTTGAAAACGCTTGAGACGAAAGAAGACCCGTTCCGACCAGAGCCTGTTCAAACGACAAGCCATGACGCAGCAGATCTTCGACCGCCACCACCGCCCGCGAGGACAACTCATGACGACGCACCGCCTCGGACAAGAGACGTTCACGAATCGTTGCGGGTGGGGCGTAGTTCGTCATGGCGTGTTAGCCGTCGACTTCTCTCATGGCGCAGCCGATACACACGGCGTAGCGGGGACCAAGCTCATCAAGCACAGGGCGCAAATCCGCTGGATAGACCACGCGGGCCCATGGGTCACCTAAGTAGGTATTCACGTTCAACTCTTGCGTCAGATACTCCGCCAAGCGCGGCAATAACGACGAACCACCTGTGAGGATGATCTTTTCGATGCGTTTGTTGGCGCTCTCTTGGTCCTGTGACTGATACAAATTGATGGAGTAGCGAATCTCTTCGAGAATCGGCTTCACGAGCACGGACAAAATCGGACGCAAATCCCCCGTTGGGGTCATGCCCTGCATCGACTTCAAGTCACGCTTCATCGTCTCGGCTTGATCGATCGGAATCCCGAGTGTGCGGGCGATCGTCTGGCTGATGGCGTTTCCGCCCGTTCCGATAGAACGAATCACGAAGGGGACCCCCTTCTCGACGACCATGACGTTCGTTCTGAGCGATCCAATATCGAGCAACAAAATCGTCGACTTATCTTTTCCGATCAATGCACGGATTTCCGCGAAGCCCTCTGTTTCAAGCGCAACCGCTTCCAACCCAGCCAACTTGAAAATCTCTGTGTATTTCGAAACGAGGGACTTCGGTGCGGCTGAAACGAGTACGCGTGTCGAAGCCTTTACCACATCTGTCTTCTCAATCTTATCAATCACCTTCAAATCAACGGCCGCTTCTTCGATTGGCCAAGGCAACAGCTTCTTCACCTGAGCAAAGGCCATATCTTTCACCTCCTTCTCATCGATGCTCGGAACGCTCAAGACTGTGGAGAACACGGACGAGAGGGGCAACGCCGCCGCGACCTTTTTCGTCGTCGTACGCGCTTTCGCGAGCATTTGTTTCAAAATCTCGGCCGAACCGGGCGCATCGTTCAACATCGACTTATCCAAACTGTCGGATGGCATGTTGACGTAGGCGTAGGTCACAAGCCGCGCACGACCTTTTTCGTTGCGCAACTCGACCAATTTCATCCCGCCATAGCCGATATCCAAGCCGAGATAACTACTCTTATCTTGTGAAGAAAAAAGACCCATAGACAAACGCTAGAGTATCACATCCCCGAAACACATGCGAGGAGCTATTTCTTCCCCATCCCCTCATCCATCGCTTGGTTCGCGAGCGCGTCCGCTGCTTTGTTGTATTCACGGCGCACATGACGATACGAGACCTTCGGAAGTAGGCGTTCAAAGGCTTTCATCTCGGCGAATCGAATGGCAAGATCTGGATTTTTCACCCGATACTCTCCGCGCGCTTGTTTAATGAGCAATTCGCTGTCCGCAACGACCTCGACCTCTTTTGCCCCCAGGATCACCGCTCGTTCAAGCCCCAGGATGACCGCTTTGTATTCCGCCTGGTTATTCGTGGCTTTTCCTAGGAATTTCGCGTGATTTTCAACGACTTCGCCCGTATCAGCGTTTTCAATCACAACCCCGATCCCAGCAGGACCAGGGTTTCCACGCGAGCCACCATCCGTTTTGATTCGTAGATTCATAATTACGTTCGAGCTTCGAAATCTTTCATGACTAATTGCACATCCCGCCGGCCATTCCATTCGTTGATGCTGATATTGTACACGAGATCGACCCGCGACCCGACATTCAGCTCGCCAATTCGTGCACCCTGTTTGAAGCCAATCACTTTTCGCATCACACCTCCATCGGCCACCGTTAAGCGTAGATGCGCCTGCGTTGAGCCGATCGTATCGACCTTGGTAACAAGTAGATTCTCTGATCGAAACAGCGGCTTGGTATTTCCCTCGCCAAATGGCTCCAATTTCTTGACCTCTTCGACAAAGGCTTCGTTGACTTGTGTAAGGATGAGATCCGCGTCGACGAGCAGCGTTGGCGTTGGGCGCCCTTCTTGGAAAGCGGCGGCCGCATGCGTATGGAGATCATCAGCGATGAGCGGAAGATGACTCGGATCCATGAGCGCAAAACCACAGGCCTGGATATGACCACCGATGCGTGCCAGTCGTCCTTCGCCCGCAGCGCGCATGGCGGCGGTGATATCATAGACACTCGTCGAACGACCGGACCCAATCCACGTCCCTTCATGCGATCCAACCACCACTGTCGGGCGCGCGAAGCGCTCTACAAACCGTCCGGCGACGAGCCCCACCAACGCAGGCGACCAAGTCTCATCCCACAAAAAGAGGGCGGACTTCTCTGGCTGATCCAATTCTTTCATCGTGTAGCGCTCCATGAGCTGTTTCTCTGCCTGCGCCATCATGACTTTGGTTGCATCCTGACGTTCGCGATTACAACGTTCGAGCTCCTTCGCTAATGCTTGTGCCTCGTCTTGCGACTCCGCCAGCAACAAGCGGAGCGCGAGACTCGCATGATCCATGCGTCCCGCAGCATTGATGCGCGGGCCAATCGCAAAGCCAATCGACTCCGTATCGATCAACCCTGGAACAAGGCTCGCAGCATCGATCAGCGCGAGCAGCCCTGGACGACGTGTCTTATTCAACACACGCAACCCAAACGTTTCCAACACACGATTCTCACCAACCAATGGAACAACGTCCGTAATAGTGGCGATCGCAACCAAGTCCAGCAGCCACTTTTCCCACCCTGACGGAATCTCAATCCCCTTTCGGCGCGCTTCGTTTAACAACGCTGTTGCGAATTTAAAAGCCACTCCTACCGCCGCCAATTTCTTAAAAGGATACGTCTCTTCTGGCAGTCCTGGATGGATCAGCCACCCATCCGGCAAGATCTCCCCAAATTGATGGTGATCAACGACGATCACGTCCATATCTGCTTTACGGGCCAAGGCAACTTCTTCCACACAGGCAATTCCACAGTCGACCGTGATCAAGACTTTTGTCCCACGCTCTTTCAAGGTTCCAATCGTCGCCTTGTGGACTCCATACCCCTCCTTGTCACGATGCGGAATATAATAATCCACGACACTCTCCTTGGTCTTCCGCCCCGTCATGCGCTGTTCAATTTCACGCAAGGTCGAGATAAGAACCGTTGAACCCGTGATTCCATCAGCATCATAATCGCCATGCACCGTAATCCGATCCCCTGCCTCCAAGGCCGAGAAGACACGCGCCATCGCAGGAGCGAGATGGCGGAACTGGATTGGATCGTGGGTATGCAGCTCCCAGGAAGGCGACAAAAATATCTCCGCCTCCTCATAGGAACGGACGCCGCGCTGCCACAACAAGGTCGCCACGAGCGGAGAAACGCGCGGCTGCCAGGCTTCGATCTCGGAAGCGACCGGCGAAGGACGAAGGGACCAGGTATAGGCGGACATGGGAGAAAGTGTGCCGGGGGCGCAGGGAGTGGGCAAGAATCCAAGGGAAAAACCCTTTAAACAAGCGGAATACTTGACAAACGGTGGTTTTTGTATTTTAATATGCCCACGAAAAGCCTTTACTTCCAGTCGAAGGAGACTCTCGATGGACCAAAAACCGGGCAACGTACGCTGCCTTGGTCAAGCACGAGCGGATCTCTCCGTTCCCACACAGGTCATGAGCGCACTCGCGCAGATGACGGGAGCGGGCGTCACCGCCTGCCGCCCTGGCCTCGTCACAGTCAGACTCGATAACTGTGGCACTACCGCTGAGGTGCGCATCCGCGTCGCAGACGTTTGCACCAACGCGCGTAGCGTCTACAAGAAGCTGGGCTACCCTCTCCCAGACCACCTCAAACCCGGCGCCGACGATCAGGAGTGAATCCGATCGGCGCTTTAACACGAGCGGCGTCCCCACCCAGTGGGACGCCGCTCGTATCTATTTCAAGGCTTCATCCTTTTCTAAACGCTGCAATCTCTTGTGCTAATCGTTCCAGGACCTGATTGTCAGGCGATTCAAACGCTTCTTTTGTCGGAAAATATTTTGCGAAGAGCGGCTTCGGCTTTGGAAAGAGCGTGGTGAAGTCCGCCTTTGCCTGACGAAGTGCCGCAAACTGATCGTCGATCCCCTGCGGCCAAAAACCGAGCCTCTTTAGGTCGGGTGCCTTATTGAACTGATCGAGCGTTTTTGGCGGCCAATCAGGCGCCGTCTCTTTCTTGAGGGCTCGCGCAGCTTTCTTTTCCTCTTTCGCCGCCGCCTCAAGAGCAGCTCGTCTCACTTCCTGCGAACGCGCTTCAACTTCCGCCTGTTTTGCACGTCTCGCCGTTTCGAGGGCATCGCGCGCTGCCTGAGAGGTGGTGATATCTTTTTCACGTGCCTCGCGCATTCTGCGCTCACGCGCTTCTTGTTCAGACTGGATAGCTTGTTCACGAGCAATCCTCGTCGCTTCCAACGCGGCTTCTTGTGCAGCAAACCGCACCTCCTCCGCTGCACGCTTCGCACGGATCGCCTCTTGAAGCTTGTTAAACTCTTGTTGCTTCTGCTCAAACTCCTCTTGCTCCTGACGACAACGCTCCGGAGTCAATCCTAGTAACGTCACCAGACGATGCGATTGTGCAGGATCCAGTGAATCAACAATCGGAGCGAAAACCACTTTCTTATCATTCAGACGAGTTGGTTGATCTTCTGGTCGCCGAAGCGTCGCCTCGAACGCCTCTTTCACCGCTTCTGCCCGCAAGACACTCAGCTGTGTTGACCGGCCTTCGAGTGTCTCTTTTCTGTATTCTAATTCACGCGCCTGCTTCCCAAGCGTATCGCTACTTACACGCGCTTTATACGTCTTTATTTGAAGATCTACCTTTCCTGCAAACGTAATCGTGAGATCAACTGAACCCTCGTTAATATTTAAATCCTGGCGAGGAGTCCCGTGACTCACTGAGGCGAGATGCCCGGTATCCGCCGTCTGGATCAACCGTCGGAGCAAATAGATCTCTTGAAGCTCAAAGCGCTTGCCAGCCTCTTCTTTTGGAATACTTTCAATGATTGCTAACAAGGCTCGATTTAATTCGAGCAGCTTCGCGTTCCGCTCTTCCGGATCGACAATCCGTTCTGCCCTCCGAACCTCGATATCGTTTGTCAGCGCCTGCACATCCGAACGCTGCAACGTGATATTCATCGTCAGTGGAATTGACGCATCCAAACTGGATTCCAAGAACGCCCCATATGCGGACAACGCCTTCTCCTCTGCGATGACGAGCGGCTCACGTAGATCGAATCGTTCAAATTCTTTCGCGACTTCAGTACGCGTAAGGAGTTCCGGCGCCTTCGGCTTCCTTTCCTTTGTTGCCGGCTGGTGAATCAACGCCGCCTGCCAAGGACCATCGTGGATCTCATTTGCACGCTCGTGCGCTTCCACACCTTTACAAAAATTCAAAATCGATTCTAATCGCCCGCGACCCCGTTCAAAGGCGGAGATCGTTGTATCCTGGAGAAGCGTTTTCAATCCCCCTTCGATGGACTGCACATCTTGCTTATCATAAATAAACGCACGAGCCATGCGGTTCACCGCATCCGCATACCGACGCTCTACCTCAGATGCGTGCTCCACGGTGCGGGAGACGACCGGGTAGTGAAAAGAACCTGCGCTCTCTAAGCCCATAAAATATAGCTTGAGTGTACCCTGGAATACACCCAACGACAACCTGCTCTAGTACGAAGAGTACGCGGCCAAGAGTGGCAAAACCAACAACACAATCATCGCAATTGCGACCACCTTCATCCAAAAGTTTAAACGCTTACGTTCCATAGAATGTAGATAGAATAAAAGATCAGTTCCCGCGACGCAACACCTTGATGAAGGTATCCGGTGGAATTTCAACTCCACCTACACCCATCGACAACATGCGCTCCTTTCCTTTTTTCTGTTTCTGCAAGAGCTTCGATTTACGCGAGTAGTCCCCACCGGACATCTTCGCCAGCACATCCTTACGGAACGGGTTGATGCGGTCAGAGGCCAGGATTTTGGCCCCAATCACCGCCTGTAACTTAATGGCAAACTGGGCACGTGGGAGCTCTTCTTTCAGTGTTGCGATGATTTCTCGTCCACGTCGATCAGCTTCCGTTGAGTGCAAAAGCGTCGCGAGGGCTTCAACCGGTTCTTCCGCCACATGAATATCTAAACGTACGACATCCGATGCACGAAAATCCGCGAAATCGTAGTTCAGCGAGGCATAGCCCGCGGTTGCGCTCTTCAACTTATCGTAAAAATCAACAATGACCGAAGCGAGCGGCATCGCGTAATGCAAAATAGCTCGTTGCAGATCGAGATATTCCGTATTTTTATATTCACCACGACGATCCTGCACCAACGCCATCACGTTTCCGATGTATTCCTTTGGACACACAATATCAACGGTCGCCCAAGGCTCACGCGTCTCTTCAATACGTGACACTTCTGGAAAATCGCCTGGCGATTTCACAAATAATTCTTCGCCATTGGTTAACTTCACTTCGTACCCCACGGACGGCGTCGTGATGACGATGTCCATGTCGAACTCACGAATCAAGCGCTGCTGCAAAATCTCCAAATGCAACATGCCAAGCAATCCACAGCGGAACCCAAAGCCAAGCGCGCTGGAATGCTCTGGATCGAACGTCAGCGCCGCATCGCTTAATTTGAGTTTCAAAATCGCATCGCGGAGCTTTTCATATTCGGATCCATCAGACGGAAAGACGCCGGCGTAAACCATCGGACGGACTTCGCGGTACCCAGGCAGCTGCTCGACCGTTGCATCTCCCGTGAGGGAAACGGTGTCACC
>CAZRJW010000037.1:0-7172 GCA_964600845.1 uncultured Gammaproteobacteria bacterium
ACGCGCCGTAGCGGCCATCGTGGACGGTTATATCGCCTTTGTCGGCAGGGTGGGCGCCGAGACTTCGGCCTGCGCTTTTGGCTCCGCGTCCGCCGCGGCCTTTCTTTGGTTCGGCGAGCAGGGCGAGGGCGCGTTCCAACGTAACGGTTAAGACGTCATCTTCTGCTTGAAGAGAGCGGAAATCCCCATCATGCACGATGTATGGACCAAAACGACCGAGACCTGCGCGAATATCTTTGCCGGAGGTGGCGTCGACACCAAGCAGGCGTGGCAACGACAAGAGGCCGAGTGCCTGAGTGCGATCGAGGTTTTCAATCGAAACGGTCTTTGGAATCGAGACACGCTTTGGTTTGTCCTTCGACTTTGGATCTTCTGGGTCTTCTCCCAGCTGAAGATAGGGGCCGTAGCTGCCGGTACGTAGATAAATCTGTTTACCTGAAACATCATCCGTCCCAAGAGTTGTTGGGCCTTGTTGGGCGTGCGCAAGTAGCTCCGCCAAACGCGCAGGCGTGATATCGCCAGGCAGGAAGTCTGGTTCAAGTGAGGCTTTCACGGGCGTTCCGTGTTCTGGATGGAGACCTTCAAGGTATGGTCCAAAGCGTCCGATGAAGAACTGCATGTCAGGCGCGGTGAGAATCTCAATGTGACGCGCATTAGTTGTGTCATCTTTACGGGTTGTTTCCTCTTCTACTTTTTGTGCCAAGCCGGTTGGGCCTTGGTAGAACTTTTTCAAATATTCCAACCAATCGGCATGACCGGTCGCAATTTGGTCGAGTTCATCTTCCATTTTCGAGGTGAATGCAATTTGCACGAGGTCAGGGAACGAGCGCTCTAAATATTGCACCACCGCAAATCCGGTGAAGGTTGGGGCGAGCGAGCCGCTGACTTTTTTCACATAGGTACGATCCACGAGTGTTCCGATCGTCGCGGCGTAGGTACTTGGGCGACCGATCCCTTCTTTTTCCATGAACTGCACCAAGCCGGCTTCACTGAAGCGTCCTGGAGGTTTTGTTTCGTGGGTCTTTGGTTCGACCGAGACGCAGTTGGGCGTCATCCCTTCCTTGAGCGCAGGGAGAGGACGTTCCTGATCAGTGAGGGCTTCTTCGGTGTCTTCCTTGCCTTCAACGTAGGCGCGCAAAAAACCAGGCGACACAATGCGCATCCCGTTCGCCTGAAAGACTGTTCCTTCGGCGGCATCAATCGTAATCTGTGATTGCATGAGCGTTGCGTCCGGCATTTGGCTGGCCATCGCACGCATCCAAATCAATTCGTACAACTCACGTTCTTCGCCACGCACGTCGAGTTCACTTGGAGGTGTAAACGACAAGCTCGGACGAATGGCTTCGTGGGCTTCCTGAGCGCCTTTGGAGGTCGAGGCGTGGGTGCGCGCGGTTTCAGGAACAAACTCACTGCCAAAGCGATCCTGGATACGTGCACGAATACTCTGCACGGCTTCTTGCGACAAAACGGTCGAGTCCGTACGCATGTAGGTGATGTGACCTTGTTCGTACAGCTTCTGTGCAAGCGACATACTGTCTTTGGACGAGAGTCCGAGCTTGCGGTTCGCTTCTTGTTGAAGGGTGGATGTTGTAAACGGAGCAGGTGCTTTACGGGAGGTCTGTTTTTCTTGGACTTCACGAACCGTCCACGTACCCGCACGACAGGCTTGTGCAATCGCCTTGGCTTTTTCTTCGTCTAAAACAACCACGCCGGTTGCTTTGCTGAGCTCGCCGGTCGCTTCATCAAAATGTTTTCCTGTAGCGACGATGCCGTCTTTTGTGCGAATGAGCTTCGCTTCAAACTGCATCTTGTCCGATTCAAGTACGGCCAATGCATCCCAGTAGGTGGCTTTCTTGAAGCGCATGCGGGCGCGTTCACGATCGACGATCGCTTTCAAGACAACCGATTGCACGCGACCAGCGGACAAGCCGTAGGCGATGCGTTTCCAGAGAACAGGGGAGACGGTGTAGCCCACGAGACGATCCAAGATGCGGCGCGTTTCTTGCGCGCGCACTAAACGTTCATCCAATTCGCGTGGATGCGCGATCGCGTTTTCAATCGCAAGCTTGGTGATTTCATGAAACACCATGCGCTTGACGGGGACTTTTGGTTTCAAGACTTCGAGCAAGTGCCAGCTGATGCTTTCTCCTTCGCGGTCTTCATCAGTTGCCAAGTAGACATCTTCCGCATCTTTGAGCGCGGTTTTTAATTCGGTGACGGTTTTCTTTTTGTTCTGAGAGATGACGTAGAGCGGTTCGAAGGTCTCTGGATCGACGCCGAGTTTGCCTTGAGGGGTCTTTTTGAGGGCTTCCGGAACATCGGCCGAAGAGGCCGGCAAATCGCGAATATGTCCCATCGAAGCGAGGACCGTATAGTCTTTTCCGAGGTATTTTCGGATGGTTTTGGCTTTTGTTGGGGACTCAACGATAACGAGGTGCATAGAGATGGGGCTAGTGTACTGATGGACGGGGTCTGTGACAACTAAGGCTTAATTTCGCCCCCACGTTTGATTCGGGAGGCGTACGACCAATTGTTTGAGCTCGAGCATGCTGAGGGCTTGGCTGATGCGACCGATAGACCAGTCCCCGCGACGTGAAAGCTCATCCGCGGTCTGAGGGGAAGTAAGTTCTTCAAAAAGGGACTGCTCGTCTGGGGTGAGTGGCAGTACGAGTTGCGCCTGAGCACAGCTTTCGACGCGATCAACGTTCAGCGCTTCGAAGATGTCGTTCGCGTCAGCACACAGACGAGCGCCTGAACGCAGAAGTTGATGGGTTCCCGTCGAAACGTCCGACCAGATCGAACCGGGAACCGCCAACACCTCACGACCTTCTTCGAGTGCGCTGCGTGCCGTAATCAGCGTGCCGCTGTCGAGTGCGGCTTCGATCACGACCACGGCTTTCACGAGGCCGGCGATGATCCGATTCCGAATCGGGAAATAGCCTGGACGTGGATCCGTCCCGAGAGGGAACTCCGAAAGAACGCAGCCGCCCTGGCTTAAGATGCGTGCAGCAAGTTCTTTGTTGCGGCTTGGGTAAATGCTCGTTTCGTCTACCCCTGATCCAAGCACGGCGCAGGTATAGCCTTGATGTTCAAGAGCGACTTCATGTGCGTAGGCGTCCGTTCCGAGCGCGAGGCCCGAGATGATCGGAATGCCTGCGCGGACGACGGGTTCGATTAGGCGTCGGATCGCTTGGCGTCCGTAGTCAGTTGGACGTCGTGTACCGACGACCGCGATGCTGGGCAGGGGAGGCGGAAGGGCGCCACGCACGAACAGCACTTCGGGTGGATCGTAAATCGTCTTGAGAGCGATCGGGTAGTCCGAATCGGTTCTGAGTAAAATCCGTACGTCTGCTTGGACGAGCTGATCTTCAAACTGCGCAACATCGAACGTTGCGCGTGCTCTAACAAAGCGTCGGATGAGATCTGAGCCGGCGCCTGTGCCCTCTAACGTCTTTGAGGAAGCGCGCCAGAGGTCTTCTGGATTGGTAGAGTGCGTTAAAAATCGTCGCAGGGTAGCGCTTCCGACGCCGTCACACGAGGCGATCGCTCCCCAGAGGAGTCGGTGGTTCTGTTGCAGGGTCATGTTTAACCCCGTTCCACACATTCATCGTCTTCGTCAAGCCCTCACGCACCCAGCATTCAATCGCATCAGCTCCACGCGTGAGGAGGTCTGGAAGTTTTGTTTGTTCTTCTGGTGTGAACCGTTCCAAGACATAGTCTTTTGAGATGCGCGGGGCAACTGGCCGACCAATCCCCATGCGTAAGCGGGCAAATTGCTGCGTCCCTGTTTGTTCGTAAATGGAAGCAATGCCGTTATGTCCCGCTGCATTCCCACCTTCACGAAACGCGAACGTTCCTAACGGAAAATCCAACTCGTCTTGAACGATCAGGATTTGTGTGAGCGGAATTTTAAAATAGTGTGCGACCGATTGCAGGGCGCGCCCGGATTCATTCATGTAGGTGGTTGGTAACGACAACAACACCTGATGTTGATCCACGCGAATGTCCGCAAGCAAGGTATGCAAGCTTCGCTCTTCACGGAAGGTGGAGCCTGAGCGTTTGGCGAGTGTCTCAAGCGTGCGCCAGCCTAGGTTGTGACGCGTGTCTGCATATTCTTGGCCGGGATTGCCAAGTCCAACGATCAAGTACTTCGGCATGGGTTACTGGTACTTCTGACGACGACGCGTCTGGTTTACAAGGACCGGCTTCTCGCGAATCTTTCCTGCAACCGCTTCCATACCAGGGCCAAAGACGTTACCTGCTTTCTGCGACTTCGCGACAGGGAGGTTGCGGACCTTGGTGATGATTGGGGTACCGGTGAAGAGGAACTTGTTGCGCAAGCGCTTTTCAAAAAACTTCAACCAGTTGTTGTGAATGCTATCCTTTTCGCCGTGGACCGTCATGAGGAAGGTTGGCGGTTCGTGGTCAACCTGAGCCACATCGTAAATACGAGGGGACTTTGGACCGTAGGACGTCAGTGGCTTCATCGCTTTGATACAGGCTTTCAACAATTTGTTGAGAGCGTTGTATTCGATGTGACGCTTGCGTTCTTCCTGAATCTTCAACGCGTGTTCCAGAAGCGTCGTCATACGCTGCTTCTTGAGTGCACTTACGAAGATCATTGGTGCCCAGTTCAAGAAAGGGAAGAGGGAGCGTACGAGGACTTCAAATTTTTCGGAGGTGTGCGTGTCTTTTGCAGGAATCAAGTCCCACTTGTTGGCGACTAAGATAACACCCTTCGCACGTTCTGCGAGGTAACCGGCCAACGCGCGGTCCTGTGAGGTTGGATCTTCGCTGGCATCAAATACCAAGAAGGCGACGTCACAGGCATCAATGGCACCCATGTTGCGTTGGACGCCCGCTTCTTCAATTTCGGTACGCAACGATTTGTTGCGACGCATTCCGGCCGTATCGATCAAGGTGATTTTGTGACCTTGAAATTCTAACTGCGTGTCCTGTGGTTCGCGGGTGGTGTGCGCAATCGGGGAAACGATGACACGATCTTCATTCAAAATACCGTTTACAAGCGAGGACTTTCCTACGTTTGGACGACCGACGATCGCGATCTTCAAACGCTCATCACGCTTCGCGTCGAGCGCAGGTGTTTTGCGGATGTCGAGTTCGCGGACGATTTCGTCGAGCAGGTCACCGACGCCGAGACCGGTGTTGGCGCTAATCGGACGGATCTTCTCAAGGTGAAGCGAAAAGAAGCCTGGATCGGTTGAAGAGGCGAATTCCTTCATCGTGTCGACTTTGTTCACTACCAGCCAGACTTCTTTCTTGTGGTGCTTAAGAACGAACTCAGCCAATTCACTATCTTGGATCAGGGGGCCGGTTTTTCCATCCACGACGAACAAGACGAGGTCGGCGTCCTCGATCGCGTTCAGGGACTGGATTTTGATTTGGTCACCAACGAAGTTCTGTTCGGTGTCCATTCCACCCGTATCGATACAGGCGAATTCACGTCCACGCCACAAGACAAGGCCCTGCTTGCGATCGCGGGTCGTGTGGGCGTCTTTGCTTACGAGAGCATGACCGCTTTCGGTTAAGCGGTTCCAAAGGCTTGATTTACCCACGTTTGTTCGGCCAACCAGGGCGACGCGCGGGAGCCGACCCTCCGGTTTGGCGGGCTTGGCGGGGGTGACAGGTTCGACGGGCGTATCCAGGTTGAGGTCCATATTAGAGGGGGGAATTCAGGAGAGGATAGCTGGCTTCGCCTAAAATGACAAAAAAGTCGACTTCTGAGGGGCTTAAGGGCTTTTCGGGGGCGAGGCCATCTTCGGGTCGGATCATCTCAGGTTGGTTCAAAGAAACGGTTGCTTGGAGGGATTTCTTGAGTTTTGTGAGTTCTTGGGGTTTTTTGCCTTGAGTAAGGTCAAAAATCACGGTTTCCTCGTACCCGCGTCGAATCGCGTTGCCAAAGGTTTTGACTTCGTAGCCCCCTTTTTCGAGTTTTGCAGCCATTTGAGCGGCGAATCCGGTGCGCGTCGTGCCATTTCGGACCTCGATGCGAGGTTTGACCTGGGGGGCGACCGTCTGTTCGGCGGTGGCGGCAGTTGAAGTCGCTGAGCCGGCAGCCGCTTCTTTGAATGGTTCAGCGGCCAACGCGCGGATATCGGACCAGTCCGGCTTACGCGGGAAGAGCATGAACGCTCCATTTACGTTAGCAGCCACCAGTTCCTTCCCCGGTTCGTCGGTGAGGACCTGGAGGTTTACTTGGTCACTCGAGAAGTCCTTCAAGATGGGAGCAAGAGCCAAGGCACTCCAAGGAGTGAAGTCTGTTTGAATGTGGTTCGTAACAGCGGTGTAGAGTTCGGCGAGGGCGCGATGATCGGTGAGGGTGCCGAGGGAGAGGAGTTTGTCGCGTACTGCCATGATCACGACCTGCTGACGACGGCTACGAGCGAAGTCACTGCCCTCTCCATTATTTCCATGACGCGAACGTGCGTAGATAAGCGCGGTCTTTCCATCCATCTTCTGTGGACCTTTGCGGAAAGAGACCGTCATCCACTTTTTATCAGCGGTTGGATACTGATAGTCCGTAAACGTCCGTTCCACCGTTACGTTGATTCCTCCAAGTGCATCCACAAACTTTGCAAAACCGGCGAAGTCGATCTTGAGGACGTGATCGATCGGCTGTCCGAGGAGCGCGGAGAAGGCTTCAGCGGTACGGGTGGCACCTTCTCCTGGATGGTCTTGTTCAAAATACGCGTTCACAGCGTTGATCTTTTCAAAGCGCCCGCCGCCGAGCGGATACGCGACATCGCGTGGGATCGACAACATGCCGACGCGCTTTTGTTTCAAATCGATCGACGCCAAAATAATGGTATCGGTGAGCTGAGAGCCTTCATGGCCTTCACCGCCCACACCCAAGAGTAAGACGTTGAGACGGTCACGCGTCACGACTTCTGGTGCGGTGGGGCTATCTGGCTTCAAGCCTGCTGCACGTTCAAGGTGTGAAATTAAGGGGAGACGTTGAATTTCGTCGATGACACTTGTTCCACGAGCGCTGGCTCGATAGGAGGCGGTTGCGCCGGCTGCGGACAAGAGTCCAACGACCACTGAAAAAACAGCCGCAAGAATAATGGTCTGACGCGAGACAGAGCGTTCCGTAGAAACGATAAAATTCGTCGAGAGGGGATCGGATTTACGAAACGAAAGCATGGGATGCA
>CAZRJW010000038.1:0-7035 GCA_964600845.1 uncultured Gammaproteobacteria bacterium
GACCACTGAGGTGCGCGACGCGCTTTCTTCAGTCCGAACTTCTTACGTTCCTTGGCACGTGGATCACGTGTGAGGTTTCCCATCTTTTTCAACGTCTTGCGCCAGACTGGGTTGAGCTCGATGAGGGCACGGGACAAACCAAGACGCAACGCGTCGGCCTGACCACGAACACCGCCACCCTGCGCATCAGCCGAGACATCAACAGCGCCTTCTAAACCAACGGCCTGGAGAGTCCCTGTGATCAAGTTGCGGAGCTCAAGAGGACCAAAGTAGTCTTCGAGTGGACGTCCGTTAACCGTGATCTGACCCGATCCCTTCTTAAACAAACGGACTTTTGAAACCGATGTCTTGCGGCGACCAAGGGCGTAAATGTATTCGCCAGTTGGAGCGACAAGCTCAGGCTTCGCTTCTTCGGCAGCTGCTTTCGCAGGGGCCTTCTTTGCACGTGGCGCGCGAGGAGCCTTTGGCTTGGCCTCGACAGCGACGTCTCCTGCTGTGACTTCAGTCGTGTCCATAGATTATTTGACGATAATGAGGCGAGCCATGCGGTCGGCTTGCGTACGGTTCTTTGGCAACATGTACTTGACCGCGTGGCGAAGAATTTCACCTGGCTTGTCAATCTGAAGCTTCGCAACTGGCAAGCGCTTGATACCACTTGGGCGGTTAGACGAACGGAACAAGACCTTCTGTTCCATCTTCTTTCCTGTGTATTCAAGCTTGTCGGCGTTAAGTACGCGCACCGTTGCTCCGCAGTCGATGTGAGGAATGTAATCTGGCTTGTTCTTGCCCATCAAAATCTCGGCAATTTCACACGCCAAACGACCAACCACGCGACCAGCAGCATCGATCGTGACGACTTCACGGACGAACTTTGTGGCAACAACCTTCTTTTTGGTAATGGTAGGCATAGCTTAGACAACAAGTTGAATCTGGGCCATTTCCGCACCATCCCCTTTGCGGACGCCAAGCTTAATAATGCGCGTATAGCCACCTGGACGCGTCGCGTAGCGTGGACCAAGCTCTTCCAAGACCTTGTTCACGGCTGTTTCTGTCATGAGCACCTTCAAGAGCTGACGGCGGCTCATCAGAGACTTCACACGACCACGAGTGATGATCTTTTCAACCATTGGACGCACAGCCTTCGCTTTGGCAAGCGTGGTATTGACGTGCTCATGGATCAGCACAGACGTAGCCAAGTTGCGCAACAATGCGCGACGGGGGCCCGCCTTGCGATCAAGTTTTGTTCCTGTCTTACGATGTCGCATAATAGGTTAGAAATTGGGGGTGGTTCTTAGGCAGCCTCCGTATAGGAGAGCTCCTTTAGAACGTTCACGTAATCATTGAGAATTCCGACGCCCTGGTTGACGGCATCAACAGGATCAAGACTCCCATCTGTTTCAATCTTCAAGACAAGTTTGTCGTAGTCCGTTTTGTCTCCCACACGTGTGGCTTCAACTTTGTAAGAAACGTTGACAACTGGGCTGTAGAGCGCATCGACGGCGATCGTTCCAAGCTCGAGCTTCTCTTTCAAGCGCTCTTCTGTTGGACGGTAGCCACGACCTTTTCCGATCCAGACTTCCATGTCGAAGTTCGCTGTACCCTCTGTCAGTGTTGCAATGTGCAGGTCTGGGTTTACGATCTCAACCAAGGCATCCTTGGAGAAATCTGCAGCTGTGACGGTGCGATTCCCCTTCACCGACAAGGACAATTTGACTGGTTCATCCGAGAACACCTTCGCTCGGAGGAGCTTGAGGTTCAAGATGATCTCAAGAATATCCTCCTTTACGTGAGGAGCGGTTGAGAATTCATGGTCAACACCTTTGATCCGAACCGCGATAACGGCCGCACCAGAGAGTGAAGAAAGGAGCACACGGCGAAGCGCATTTCCGAGCGTCGTTCCGTATCCTTGCGCACAAGGCTCGACAACCAGTACCCCCTCATGTGGGCGATCACCACGCATGAATTGAATTTTGTTGGGCAGCAAAAGGGGTTCCAACATAGGTAAGGAAGAAGAGGGGGATTATTGACGCGAATAGAACTCAACGATGAGCTTGACGTCGAATGGTTGCTGCAAATCCTGACCAGCCGGAATAGAAGTTACCTGCGCAGCGCGTTCTGCACCGCGTACAGCAACCCAGGATGGGGCTTCCCGTGTCGTCAATCCGTCTTCGATCCCCTTCCACAACACCTTCTTCAACTTATTCTCACGCAGCGAGATTGTATCACCAACACGGACACGGTACGAGGCGACGTTCACCTTCTTCCCGTTCACATTGAAGTGGGCGTGTGAAACAGCCTGACGAGCCGCAGCGCGTGTTTTGGCAAAACCAGCACGGTAGACCAAGTTATCCAAACGACGTTCGAGGAGCGAGATCAGCGTTTGACCGGAGTCTCCACGCTTTGAAACCGCTTCGTCAAACAAATTGCGGAACTGACGCTCACTGAGGGCGTAGATACGCTTTGCCTTTTGCTTTTCACGCAACTGCTTTCCGTAGTCCGTAAGACGGGTACGGCTCGTTGGACCGTGCACACCTGGAGCATATGGGCGACGTGCCAATGCTTTGGCGTGAGCGGTTCGGTCTGAAAGCGCGATTCCTTCGCGGCGAGAGTGCTTCGCCAAGATTTTAAGTGTCTTCATAAAAAGTATCTGTTCAGAAGAACGTTAGACACGACGGGCGCGCGGTGGGCGGCAACCGTTATGAGGGACTGGGGTAATGTCCTTGATAGTCAGAACGTTCAATCCGTTGGCGTTGAGCGCACGAAGAGCTCCTTCGCGACCCTGTCCAGGACCTGTGATATAGACATTTACGTCCTTGAGACCGATGTCCTTAATCTTCTCCGTCAAATCACGCACGATCACGGAAGCGGCGTAAGGAGTCGACTTTTTTGGACCACGGAATCCAGCAACACCTGCACTGCACCAGCCAAGAACGTTGCCGTTCATGTCGGTCGCACTGACGATGGTGTTGTTGTATGTAGCCTGAATGTAAATCTTACCCTGAGAAATCTGAGGGCGAGCTTTCTTGCTTGCTGTCTTCTTGGATTTGGACTTAACGGTCTTGTCTGCCTTAGCGGTTTTTGCCGCAGGCTCAGTAGAGGACGTCAAGTTCTTGGCTTCATCGGACATAGAATGTCGAGAGGTCTAGAATATGGGATTATGTCTTTTCAAGTTTGCGCTTTCCGGATCCCATTGTCTTACGGACGTTGCCGCGAACAGTGCGGGAGTTGGTAACGGTGCGCTGGCCACGAACCGGGAGGTTCTTGATGTGGCGCGTGCCGCGGTAGCAGCCGATTTCTTTCAAACGCTTGATGTGGGCAAGCACTTCGCGCTTGAGGTCACCCTCGACACGATAGTTCTTTTCCACTTCGTCACGAAGCGTGTTGGCTTGAAGCTCCGTCAGATCTTTGACACGAATGTCAGCTGAGACCTTGGTGGCTGCAAGGATTTTCTTCACGGTCGTTGGACCGATGCCGTACACGTAGGTCAGAGCGACCTCGATGCGCTTGGCGCTAGGGAGAGTGACACCTGCAATACGAGCCATAGTTAGCCTTGGCGTTGCTTATGTTTAGGATTCTTCGGACAGATAACATGTACTCGGCCTTTGCGGCGGAGTACCTGACAATCGCGACACATGGATTTCACAGAGGACCGTACCTTCATAAAAGTGTAATTCGTGGGCTATAATCTATAGGTGATTCGACCTTTTGTCAAATCGTAAGGCGTCATTTCGACCTGAACTTCGTCCCCTGGAGTGAGGCGGATGCGGTTCATGCGCATCTTACCTGAGAGGTGGCACAAGATGACTTGGCCATTTTCGAGTTTTACGCGGAAGCTTGTTGCAGGGAGGTTTTCGATAACCGTACCTTTAACGACCACGAAATCGCGATTCGCAGCTGTTGGGCTACCGGCCATAGGAAAAACGGGATAACATGATGAAGAGTAAGAAGCTTAAAGATAAAAATTTAAGCTAAAATTACATGATTCGTACCACTCTGTCAAAGGGGTGCTGGGGATGTTTTTTGAGTAGCTGATTCCAAATCCTTTTGACGAATTGGGAAGAAAAACAGCACAACCAAGCATAAAACGATACAAAGACCGTAAACAAGCCGTGGATCTCGTAACGCCAGATAGCCTGAAAGCAGCAACAGGGGGATGTCTAGGAGAGCCTTCAGGACGTAGAGGTTCGAGAGCGTCGTAGCCCGACTTCGGGACTGGATCCGCTGATTCATGGCGTGGGAGAAGACGGGTTCCCGGGTACTATTCGCCAAGATCGCAACGAAGGAACCGATAAAAATCGGAGCGGGATGCTTAAAAAGGAGGGCAAAGACGAGACCGGAAAGCGAGGCGAGCACAGTCATCCAGAGGATCCGGATCGGTCCAAAGAAGCGTTCGAGGCGGTCTGTGTACCAGTTGGATAGGAAGACGAACGAATGAAAAAAGAAGTAGAAGACCGAAAACCAGCGTAAATCGATCTGAAAGCTACCTAGGTAAATCTGATAGGCGCGCCACAGGAGGAAACTCATGACAAAAATCAAGATCTTATTCAGCGCCGCTCGCAGCAGAAATGGATGCTTGCGAATCGTGCGGATACTCTCCTGGAAGATCCCCTCTTCTTCTTTCAGGACATCGCGGGTGTGTTTCGGCTCAATCAACATGAGTAACAAGACAAAGGCGATGACTTGTGCAAACACATCGATTCCGATAACGACCTGGAATTGCCATTCCAGTAAATCTTTCGCGATCCAAGCGCCGAGAGCCGGAAACACAATCTTCATGATGTGACGCGCGGACTGCAGACGACCGTTGTATCTACTCATCCCCTGCTCTTCGCCCGCCTCTTTCAAGCCATCATATAAAATCGCCTCCTCTGTTCCGGAAAAGCAGGAGAAGGCAAACGAGAGGATAAAGATCTGAAGAGCGAATTGCCAAAAACCATGCGCCGTGAGCGACACAAGTGAAGCGAAGCATGTAATAACCGCCCCAAGAAGCATCGTGCGCTTTCGACCAAAACGATCCGCAAGATAGCCGGTTGGAATTTCAAACAAGAGAGTTCCGATGGACCAACCGATACTGAGGTAAAACACTTGATCAACACGTACCCCACGCTGTAGATAAAAAAGAGCCACGATCGCGTTAAGCGCCTTCAATTCCAAACAAGCGCGCGCCCAAAAGAGCAGGCGTGGATTGCGCTTCAGTCGCGCCAGGCGATCCATATCTTATACTTTTGGACCCGTCACTTCTGCTTTGATGCGTCGCACGCCGGCGGACACGGCTTCTTCTTTTTGAATTTTAAACGAACCGAGCTCACCCGTGTGGGTGACGTGTGGACCACCACAAATTTCTTTACTGAAATACCCACGCGCTTCGTCGCCGACGGAATAGACTTTAATCTTGCCCGCGACTTGCGCGTACTTGTCCTCGAAATAGCCGAGCGCGCCCGTACTCTTCGCTTCTTCGGTCGTATGTTCGCTGCAGGCAACGGGGAAATCTTTTTCAATCGCTTCGTTTACTTGGCGTTCGACTTCTGTGATTTCTTCAGGCGTCATCTTTTGTGGATGCGAAAAATCGAAGCGGAGACGCTCGGCGGTGATGTTCGAGCCTTTTTGCTGAACGTGCTCGCCGAGAACGTTTTTCAATGCACGATGGAGCAAGTGGGTCGCTGTGTGCAAACGCGTTGTTTCTGCTGATTGGTCTGCGAGACCGCCTTTGAAGGCGCCTGCGGAAGAGGTGCGCGAAAGTTCCTGATGCTTCTTGAATTCTGATTCAAACGCTTGGCGATCGACTTGCAAGCCTTTTTCAAGCACGAACTCTTCCGTGAGCTCCCAAGGGAAGCCGTAGGTTGAGAACAATACGAAGGCCTGCTCGCCTGTGAGCGTACCACCCTGCAGCATGCGCTCGGCTTCACGCAGACCTTTTTCCAGGGTCTTTGAAAACTTCTCTTCTTCTTTCGCGATCTCCGCCAAAATGAACTCACGCTTTTCAGCGAGCTCGGTGTAATGACCGGAGAAGGTATCGATCACGATCTCTGCGACGGTTGGAGCGAAGTTGCTGACGCCTAAACGACGCCCTTCACGAATCGCGCGACGAAGCAGGCGGCGAACGACATAGCCCTGACCTACGTTCGAGGGCACAACGCCACGAGGATCGCCGATAATAAAGGTCGCGGCCTTAATATGATCGGCGGCGATACGGAAGGCGCGGGTGACGATCGGATCTGAGTCGTAGGCTTTTCCGGAGAAAGCCTCGAGCTTCGAGACGATCTGCGCTAATCCATCTGTGTGGAAAATATCCGGATCATTATTCAGGGCCATCAGAATACGCTCGAGCCCACCTCCGAAGTCGACGTTTGGTTGAGGGAGTTTTTCGAAACCGGTTTCTGTTTTCTGATACTGCATGAAGACGTTGTTGCCGATTTCAAGGAAACGTCCACAGTCACAGTTCACATGACAAGGTTCATTCGCCCACTGAGATTGCTCGTGAAGCTTTCGTTCCGCACCAAAGTCCCAGAACATTTCGGTATCTGGCCCACCTGGCTCACCGACCGGCATTTTGTTCGGAACGCCTGCACGCGACCACCAGTTCTTTTTCTCGTTGTAATAAAATATTCTCTGACCAGGCTTCATTCCGTCTTTCTCCGCATCCTCCCCGACCTCAGCGCTCACGCCTTTCGTCGCAAAACAGTCCTGCCAGAGTTTCACCGCTTCTTCATCACGTGGAATCCCAAGCGCGTCGTTTCCACGGAACACGGTTACATAAAAACGGGAAGGATCGAGTTTCAAGGTCTCAAATAAGAAGGAGAACATCCAAGGAATCTGCTCGTGCTTGAAATAATCGCCGAGCGACCAGTTCCCCAACATTTCAAAGTTGGTAATGTGTCGGTTGTCCCCTACCTCTTCAATATCCTGGGCGCGGAAACATTTCTGCGAATCGACGAGGCGTCGGCCCTGTGGGTGTGGCTGACCAAGCAGATACGGAACCATCGGCTGCATACCAGAGCCGGTGAAGAGGGTCGTCGGATCGTTCTCAGGCAAAAG
>CAZRJW010000039.1:0-6006 GCA_964600845.1 uncultured Gammaproteobacteria bacterium
ACCTGCCACGCAATCGGACGCGGAGCGCTCTGCATGAGACCTACAAGAACGTCTCTTCCTTTGTCCTGACTTACTCGTCCCACAAATAAGAGCCTCAGCGGCGTGCCCCAGTCTCGTGTCGTAGGCGCATCAAGCGCAGGCGCGGGGTTCGGAACCACGATGCGCTCACACCCCTGGAACCAGCCACGACGCACATGCGCCTGAAGCAGCCAGTTCGTTGGACTCAGCACCACATCCGGTTGTCCAAAGATCGGCTTGCGTACACACGTTACGACTCGCTGAAGTACAGGCACGGGCTGCTCGTCCCGTAACAGACCGAGCGGATGAAATAGCTGGACATCGTGTAACACATGAAGCCACCGAATTCCCTGCCGTTGAAGAGCAGATGGCGTTCTAAAGCCAGCACCCGTCAGGTTATGCGTGAGGAGCGTCTCAGGCTTCCAATCGAGAATCTCTTTCGCCACTGGGTGAATCCAACCCAAATCTCGTAGATGAAACCCCAGACGTTTCCAGACAGGAAATGCCGTCCATTCTAAAGACGTCGCCCAGACACGGACTTCGTGCCCCTGACGCTGGAGAAGCTCGACCTGCAGAGCCGCTATCCGTCCCGCACCCCCGCGCGCCTCGGGTGGGTAGGCGTTGGTTAAGACCGCGATGCGCATACCTGGTGGTAGGTTTCGATCAAGTGATCCAAATGTTTTTCCTGGTCATAGCGTTCAGCTACCCGCGCGATTCCCTGTGCGGAAAAACCTAACTGCGTTGGCACCCCATTCACAACGTCCCGCATCCGGTGCGCGAGCACCTCCGCATCCCCCGGCGGAACAAGCCACCCCGTCTTGCCATCCACGACCACCGAACGCACCCCCGGCAAATCAGACGCGATCACAGGCGTCCCACAGGCCTGCGCTTCAACCGCAACCAAGCCAAAGGCTTCTGCACGTGAGGTCGAGGGAAATAACAAGGCGTCTGCCGATCGATACAAACGCGGAAGATCCTTTGTCTCACAGCGCGGAAGAAAACGCACCTGGGACGAAATATTAAATTCTTTTGCTAAGGCTTCGAATTCTGGCTTCAAGTCTCCGTCACCACGGAGCGCGAGGCAAGCCGTCGGATCATTCAGGGCTGCCAATGCACGCAACGCAACGGGCACCCCCTTGAAAAGATGGGCACGATCCAATCCACCCACCATCAAAAAGACCGTCCCCTGTTCTGGTAATCCAAACTGCGCTCGTTCCGCTGGACCTGGCTGGAAGGTGCTTAGATCTACGCCGAAGGGAAGTTCCTGCAAACGCGGATCACGGCGCCTCACCAACCCTCCAATCGACGAGTCAGCGACATAATCCATTGAAGATACGAAGATCTTTTTTGCTTGCCGTAAAAGCCACGGCTGAATAAACCAGCGGTGCAGACGTGCAATCGGTTCACGCCAGCCGCCCATGACCGCATCCATATGAAACGTCACCACGACCGGCGTTGAGCGTGGAAGAGCAAGTAAAAATTCAGCCGTCCCGTAGAACGGGTAATGCAAATGAATCACATCCCAACCAGCCGTGAGGGTTTTTCCGAGGGGTAACCCCGCCGCATTCCCTACACGCCAAACAGGCTTCAACGCTTGTACGAATGCTGGCCGCACTACACCCGCTTCTCCACCGATCAATTCAGGGGCGACAAGCAACGCCTCGTGTCCACGGGCACACAACCCCTCCACCTCTCGCAACGCGGACATCCCAATCCCCCCGACCTCCGGCGGAGCAAGACACGCGACATGCAACACCCTCAATGACTTAGCCATGTGAATCCGTTTTTTGTTCGTCTTTGCTTTTCTTGGGAAGCGCTCGTAAGGCGTCATGGCGCACGAGCTCCGTCAGCGATTTTTCGATTCGATCGTGGACCAAATGCAGGTGGAAGACGAGTAAGAACAAGACGAACACAGACACATAGACCACCAAGTCGACCCCACGGCCAATCCCTACTAAGTCCGCAAAAAAGGAAGCGATCCCCGGTAAACAGATCAAGACAGCTGCACCCAACCACACAACTGTCCACGCAACCGCCTCAAACGGTCGAATAGCTTGCTTCGAAGCGCGATACCACGTCAGAAAGGTGGTTGCCGCGAGAGCAACAAGAAGGAGAACTTGAATCCACATAAAAAATTGTTAGGGCGTAGTCAAAACTCCGTTCGCACGTTCTGGATCTGATCGATCAAGCACAGCCTGGAGCTGAATAGCGATATTCTTTTCTTCTTCAGATAAATCTAGCAGATACCCCGTTGGAGCGTCCTGAGTCGCATGCTGTGTCTTTGTCAGCTTCAGCAAACCGCGTGTGAAACGCAATGCCTCCTGCTCATCTACGCGCTCCCCGTCGGTAGCCGCTGCCCCATCCGTGCCAGCGGCAGACGCTTTCGTTACCAAATCGCGCAAGATCTTTGAATAACGTTCGCCCCCATCCCTACAGGCCGACCAAGCTTCCTCTAGTGCGTACTTCTTCTCTTTGAGCACGTCTTCAAGCGACGTCTCCCCCTCCTGCCACGCCCGCACCAAATCCACGGGCATATGCACATTTACATAGTGGCCAATCAAAATAACCTGCCCAAAGATTTTAGCGTTCCATAATCTCTCACGCTCTTCAAGACGAAGCGGTGCTTCCGAGTTCTCGTATGACGGAGCCATTTCGAGGGAACGTTGAAATTTCATCATAAGTGAGTCCTATTTTCTAAATGAACCAATCAACAGATGCCAGACGACGCGCAAGGCTCCCCCACGCCACTGCCCCTTCGCCATCGTTTCCTTTGAATAGCGGACTTCCACCGGAACCTCTTTCCAGCGAAATCGGTACGTGACTGCTCGTAAAATTTCAGAGCAATGCGCCATCCGATCCTGTTGAAAATCGAGCTTACGGCCTGCGTCTGCATGAAACGCGCGTAAACCCGTTTGCGGATCTGTGACATGCGAAGGGATGCCTAGCACAAAAATATTGAAGAGACGGATCCCGACCATGAGCACACGTCGCTTCAGGGGCATCCCGACCGCTTTGATCCCCATGAAGCGCGAACCAAACACGACGTCTGCCTCCCCTTCTACAATCGGTTTGAGAAGCGCGGGAATGTACGAAGGATCATGCTGACCATCGGCATCGATGTGTACAATGTATTCCGCTCCCATCTGAAGCGCGGCCAAGGTCCCTGTTTTTAAGGCGGCTCCCTGACCACGATTAATCACGTGCCGGAGCACAAACGCACCGCCTTTTTCTGCCTCTTCCGCCGTCCCGTCATGCGACCCGTCATCGACGACGATTACGCGCTCTACATACGGCAAACACGCCTCAACCGAGGCGCGCACGCGCGGAACTTCACGGAAGGCTGCAATGACAGCAAAAACTCGCATGGAACAAACAGTAGCCCCTGGAAGCGAGACGTTCAAGCTTCCTCCTCTTTTTTGATAGCGGGGCGCAAACGGTGCTCGTGCCACTGACGCGCAACTTCGTTCACGTCCTCAATCCCAACAATCGGGGTATCACCTGGACATTCCGCGCTCACTTGAGCGGAAGCTTGATGCAATAAGCCGAGTGCAGCTCCGTGTGTCTTCTCGGATGTTTCAAGCGCCACCTTGGCACACGCCTCATCGACAATATCGAAGGCCTTGTCTGGCAAGAAACGATCTTTTACGAATTTCATCGAGGCATCGACTGCCGCTTCAACTGTTTGCTTTGGAATACAGACATTGTGGAACTTCTCGTACGAAGGCTTTGCCCCCTGAACAATCGCAACAGCTGTATCACGAGACGGCTCTTCCACGAGCACGGGCTGAAAACGACGATCAATTGCTCCGTCCGGTTTCAGGTACTTTTCATATTCGCGCCACGTCGTCGCTCCCACCACCTGCAAGTCTCCACGCGAAAGCGCTGGTTTCAAAATATCGGCCAAATCAAGCGAGCCTTCGCTCCCACGCGCTTGCTGAATCATATGCAACTCGTCGATAAACAAGATGACTTCACGTTCACGCTGTTCAAGCGACTGTAGCAAGCCGCGCAAGCGACTTTCCAACTCTCCACGATATTTGGTTCCGGCCATCAAATCTCCCAAATTCAGCGCTAACACCTTTTTTCCCTTGAACTGCTCCGGCACATCTCCACTCACAATCCGTTGCGCCAGACCTTCAACGACCGCCGTTTTTCCAACGCCCGGCTCCCCAATCAAGAGCGGGTTATTTTTCGATTTACGAGCAATGACATGCAACACACGTTCAATGGACGCATCCATTCCAACGACATGCGCAAGCTTCCCTTGGCGAGCAAGCTCTGTGAGATCGGTCGTGAATGAGCCTTCTTTTGCTTCAGGCTTTTTTCGCTGCGAGAGATAAAGATAAATTCCGAACAATACGATAAAACAAATGACCGCAACGATCGCCGGAGAAGGAGCGCCTGAAGGAACAGCCATACCCCGCTTAGAAGCCCTTCAGATTCACCTCTTTCTTCATCATGACCTCGTTATCATTGATCATCATTCCATTCACATCTTTTACTTCTGGATCAATGGGACGTGGCTTCTCCTCTTCAATCACCGGCGTGTCTCCAAGCGGACGATAGAGCGTCTCTGGCATGACGGCGTAGCCTGGCGTCAGGTAGTTCATGTCCTTCATTTTGCGCTTTGCCGAGAACCCAAAGAACACCATGGCAGCGACAGCAACTCCACCCAAAACAGCAAACGCGACAACGGTCTTATTCGAGGTAGAGGTGGAGGTAGGGGTAAGTGTAGGCATATGGAGGGTAGATGGGCCTATAGTAACACCCTCTACGGCTTCCGGAAACTCAGCAGCGATTTATGCGACATCGTGTATTCAATCGTTCGCTTCAAACCATCATCTAAGGTCACAAGTGGAATCCAGCCCAGTTGATCCTTCGATTTTGTCATATCCGGCAATCCAAGCTGGGACATGAACAGCAGCGCTGGTTTGAAGGTAATTTTTGAAACCGACCCGGTCATTTCAATCAGCCGCTGCGCCACATCAATTAACGGAATATCAATATCGCTTCCCAGGTTCACTACTTGCACTTCTGCTGGTGCTTGCATCAATTTCCTCATCCCGTCTACAACATCGCCTACATAGACGAGGGATGTCTTGAAGGTCTCATCGCCATACAGCTCGAGATCTTTTGCGTCTAAGGCGTTTGTAATGAAATCCGGAATCATCTGCCCATCGTAGAGCGGCATACGTGGACCGTAGGTGCGGAAAATGCGCGCGATGCGAATATCGAGTCCATGGACGTTGCGATAGGTCACGCAACAACTTTCCGCAAAGCGCTTGCCTTCGTCATAGCAGGCACGCGGCGAAAGCAGATCAGAGGTCCCGAATTCGTCTTCTTTGAAGCTATGCCCATCTTCTGGACGAGGCCCGTAGACAACAGAGCTGGAGGCAAACAAGACCTTTGACCGATAGCGCACCGCGACATCAAGCGCATACTTCATCCCAAGCGAGTTCGCATACAACGTCTGCATGCGATATTGATCGAATTTTTTTGGGCTTGTCGGACACGCCAAGTGATAGATCTCTTGGATCCCCTGGAATTTCACCTTGAAGCGCGTGAGTTCTGGGAATTGTTCTGGATCAAACGGGGTGTTGATATCATGCCGAATGAACTCAAAGTCCGGATGCTTCAGGAGATGGTTGATATTCTCAACATCACTGGTGGTGAAATTGTCCAAACAAATCACGCGACAATCTTGAAGCAAACGCTCACACAGATGCGAGCCGATGAAACCAGCACCACCCGTCACGAGGACGTTTTTCTTTTCAAAGACAGGAGCTTCGGGCATAAGAAAGGATAATGAAATCAATCGTTTTGGGCGTGAAAGACCCCGACCTGTTGACGATGCGAGCGGGCGTAATCAATCATTTTCGCTAGTCCTTCTTCCAAGCGCACGAGAGGAACCCAATGCAAGAGTGTTCGAGCACGCTGCAAGTCGGGTAGCGGAGCCTCCCCTGTCAGCTGTTCTGGCGCCTCAAAGCG
>CAZRJW010000040.1:0-5878 GCA_964600845.1 uncultured Gammaproteobacteria bacterium
ACGCATTTCATGAAGCGTATAACAAATACACGTATGTCATGCAGCCGGTTCTGCCACACGCGGTAGGATCGTGTATTTTGGTAAAGCGCTCGGTGCACGAAGCGTTAAAAGGGTTTGATGAAACGGTCGTTTTTGCTGAGGATCATGATTATGCGCGACGGGCTGATAAGGCGGGCTATGCAGCGGGAATTCTTCGTGGACACAAAATTGCGATTTCCCCTCGTCGCTACCGCAAAGAGGGGATGGTGCGTACGGCTGCGAAGATTATGTGGAGCGAAGCTTCCATTCTCGTTCGTGGACCATTCCGTTCGATTCCGTTTACCTATGAGTTTGGGAATTTTGAAAAACAAGCAGGAACAAGCACGCAAAAATTCCTGAAGAAGAAAGATCGCGTGTAGCGCCAGGTCCTATGGAACGAAAAATTCTGGTAGCTAAACAGGGAGAAGTGGAAGTCGGACGAACGAAGTCATTTCGCTTCGGTCCGCATGCGGCCATCGTGTATAACGATGCAGGGGTGTTGAAAGCCTATATGAACCGCTGCACGCATATGGGTGGACCCGTTGAGTTAAAGGACAAGAAGGGGCAACCCGTTTTTCGTTGCCGTTGGCATGAGGCGGAGTTCTCCCCGTGTACCGGCGTCGCGATTGAAGGCGAAGCTCCAGAAGGAACGCGCTTAGCGCCGATTGAGCTCACCGAAGAGGCGGGGGCGTTTTATTGCACCTTTCGTGCCTCGGATGATGATCTAGGTTTCTAGCTATGCGTTTTACTTCGAGCATTCGTCGCCTCTGGAATGGGGAGACTGAAGGGGTTGCCGCCGCCGCGGCGCTGATTGGGTTAGCCTCCTTTGGATCGCGTCTTCTGGGGCTCGTGCGTGATCGCTTGCTCGCGACTAGCTTTGGCGCGGGTCTCGAGTTGGATGCCTACTATGCCGCCTTCCGCTTACCAGATTTTTTGTATAATTTATTAATCCTCGGAGCATTGAGCGCGGGTTTTATCCCGCTCTTCATGGAGTTGCGCGAACGTCAGAATCTCGCGGCAGCCCTGCGCTTTACGGGTCAGGCGCTGTCATTGATCGGAGCGGTGCTGATCGTTGCTTGTGTCGGGGGAATGGTGGCTGCTCCGGCGATTGTTCCGTGGCTCGCGCCAGGCTTTGGTCCGGAGAAGCAGGAATTGACGACGACGCTTACGCGCATCATGTTTTTGTCCCCCCTTTTCTTGGGGATCTCGGCCATCATGGGCGGCGTGCTGCAGTCGACCAAGCGTTTTTTTGCCTTCGCCTTCGCACCGATTTTTTATAACGTCGGTATTATTCTCGGTATCGTGGTGTTCACGCCTTGGTTGGGTTTGTCAGGTTTAGCTTGGGGGGTGGTGCTTGGAGCCTTCGCGCATGGACTCGTGCAATATCTCGCCGTGCGGCCGATTGGACGTCTGCCGTTATCATTTCCATCCTTTGCCCCGGAACCTATCCGTCGCATGGTGAAGTTGATGGTTCCGCGTACGGCCGGGCTAGCCGTCGCTCAGGTGAACTTGGTGATTATTTTATTCTTCGCCTCCTCACTCGGCGAAGGCTCGGTCTCTGTGTTTAACTTGGCAGGAAATTTGCAAAGCTTCCCGTTAGGGTTGATCGGAATTTCATTCGCGTTAGCCGCCTTCCCTGTGCTCGCCGAAGCGATCGGGGCGAAACGACCAGAGGTTTTCGAGCAGACGCTCCAGGAAGCCCTTCGACGCATTCTCTATTTTATTCTTCCCCTGTGTGTCGTGTTCATCTTGCTCCGGGCACAGATCGTCCGCGTGGTGCTGGGCGACGGTCGCTTCGACTGGAATGATACGCGTATGACGTTAGAGGTCTTCGCCCTCTTAACCCTCGCTCTTCCTGCGCAGGCGCTGAGTCAGCTTTTCACACGCGCCTTTTACGCCCTCCAGTCTGCTTGGATGCCGTTTTTTATCGCGTGTGTGTCAGAAGTGACCACGATCCTCATCGCGTGGTTGACCTATCGTTCGCTTGGGGTGGATGGACTTGCCTGGGCGATTGTAGGTGGCTCGTTCGTGAATATCCTGCTACTCATTCTCCTTTTGCGCCAAAAAATAGCGATTCGTGTGTGGTCGAACGGGTTTGGACGATTTAGCGCGAGCCTGCTTTTTGCTTTGGGACTTCAAGCACTCGTTACCTATGGAGTGAATTACGCCTTAGGCGTCGCGTTCTCCCCGTTGTCACGGACATGGATGGTGCTGTGTCAGGGGGCGCTCGCTGGTCTTACGGGAGGTGCAGTCTTCGTTTTGACGACAAGCTGGCTTCATGTGCCTGAATCGAAACTCATCGTGAAATTGAAGGACAAGCTTCTGTCTAAATTGCGTGTACGGGTGTAACAAAGGGGGCGCGAGCTCTGTATAGTAGGAGAGAAGGGGATAAGATCCTCTTTCTCTCACCTTATATTCAATCACTCTTTGAAATTTGTATGGTAAAGAAGCTCATTTCATCCTTTGCCGTTGTGTCGGTGCTTGCGGGGGCTCCACTGGCCTCGTTTGCATCCGAGTCGTCTACGACGACCTCGAAACGAGTTGTTGATCCAATTCATTGCAGTTATCGTACGGAAGAAGTGAAGCTCAATCTGGACAACCGCTATTCGGAACGAATGGTACGTCTCGGAAATAACCGAGAAGAACGGGCGTTGCGGATCGAGCACAGCCATGCCGAACAGAATGCAAAAAATACAAAGAATCGAGCGCTCCAAGAAGCACGTCGCGAAAAACAACGCGCAGAACAAGATCTAAAACTCCAACGCAAGAACCTCACAGACGCACAGAAGTCAGCCCTCGTGGCCTATCGCGCGGCTGTTGATGCGGCGACCAAGACCCGTCAGTCGGCGATCGATAGCGCAGTCCAAACGTTCCGCTCCGTTCAAACGAATGCGCTGAATGTTCGCCGTACGGCTATCGATGCAGCGACTGCAACGCGTAAAGCCTCGGTTGAATCCGCCTTTAACACCTGGAAGCTTCGCTGCACGGGAACAAAAGAAGAGCGTGAACAAGCGAATAAGGCCTTCCAAGCATCTGTAAAGGCATCGAATACGGCGTACAAAGCGTCAGTTCAATCTGCAGAAAAACAATTCAAGACGACCATGGAAGCGGCGCGTGCCACACGTAAGGCGGCTGAAACACAGGCAAGACAAGCCTATGAAACCGTCGTAAAGGCTGCGCGTGAAGTCTTGAAGGCGGCCATGAAGGTGTAAAAATGTACACATCTATCCAAAACACCCCGCTCACGTGAGCGGGGTGTTTGTATTGCGTGAAGCGCCTACTTCTTTCCTTTCTTCTCCTCTGCAGTTTTCTTCGCCGAGCGTGCGAGCACGAGTGGGGCTAGGCGTTGTTTGTACATTCCTGCCGCTTCTTTGTTCATCATGTACCCTTCGCCATTCGGACCTAAAAAATCTCGAAGGTCCTTGAGTAGGTAAGAGTCTTTCGCGATGGCTTCCGCAACTTCTTCCAGGCTCAGGAGCGTGAGATTGTCTCTGTTTGATCCTGTAACGACTTGTTTTAGCGTTGCAAGTAAGTTGGGGAGTTTTGTAAGTCCTGTTCGTGTTTTCGCCCAGTGCGGCGGAAGGCCTTCTTCGGAGGCAGAGGCTTTTCTGTCGGGACCGCTTCGTTCATTCATATGGTGGCAGTATAGAGATCCGGCAGATGATCTGACAAATGAGAGGTGTGTATTCCAGATGGGTGGCCGAATGCGTTACACTGAGGCATCGCTCTATGTTCAAGCCAAAAACAGATTTCCCCTTTCCTTACACACAAGACCCTGAGGCGCTGGCGCCCGCCTTTTTGGCAAAGGATCGGAAACGGTTATCGAATGGCTATGAAGACCGAGAACGATTTTTTATCAAACTGGTAGAGGACTATTTACGTAAGTCTGGTATTGAGGAATTGCATTTAGCGGCGCATGGTTCAGAGAACCTCGTATTTACCTGTATTGATCGTGGGCACCAGCGGAAGATCGTATTTAAGGCCAATTATTTATTTGGTCTCAGCGTGTTGGAAGAAGTGTATGCGAAAAACCAAGATCTTGACCAAGGTGTAAAAGCGGCTGAGGAAGTGCTTGCGGCCGAGTGTGCGCGGCAACGTGCCCAGTGGGCAGAGCTTCGAACCTATTTTCCGGAGGCGACAATTCCCGCTCAGAAGATCGATGTCTATCATTTTCCCTTGGAGGAACAATTGTGGTCTGCGGTGCGCATCCGAAGCCGTATCCATAGTGAGCAGGTTCGACCGAAGGTAACGCTGCCCGCCACCTTTCCTCTGCTCGTGAACCAACAGCGATTAGTAGACGCACCAGAAAAGCGAAGTGATCGCATCGACTTTGGCTTTGAGCCTATCTGGAGGCAATACTACGATGGCCGTGTGTCTGACATGAGTACACGCATGGAGAGGATTGATAATTGTTTGATGCGCAACCAGCCCGAGCAGGGGGCGGCGGACCTGTTGCGGCCTATTTTTCCTGAAATGGTAGGGGTGTGGAATGAGGTGAAGCATCGACCCGAAGAATATGCGCAAATAGGGCAGGCAATTCAAGGAATGGATCGGTATTTGCAGGAGACCCGAACCGGCATCGATATTATCGGATCAAACAACGTTCAATTGATGCAACGCAAGCTTCCAGCGGGAGCAAAAGGTCCGTGGGACTTCTTGTTCATTGACCCCTTCTTTCCTCGGGTTCGTCCGGCCGAAGAAATGACGAGTCTTACAACCGTCGAACAGGTGATCGAATGGGCAAAAGAGCTAAAAGTTCTTACGCCTGAAGAAAAGGAGATAGCTCGAAGGTCGTTGCATATCTATTACCTGGCTTTGGGGGTAAAAGCCTGGAGCAAGCTATTTGAAGTAACGTCTACCTTGACTCTCAAGGGTATTGAGGACACGAGCACGTCTAAGCTGCGACGTCTCTACACGCAAGCGGTAGGCTTCCCAGGACTCTAAAACCTTGCCGTTCTTCGGTTTTTCGGGCACCATCAGCCCATTCGCATGGACCAGACTAGTATCCGGAATTTTTGCATTATTGCGCACATCGACCATGGAAAATCCACCTTGGCCGATCGTTTATTGGAATTAACGGGAACCATTGAAAAGCGTCGCATGAAGGAGCAGCTCCTCGATACAATGGATTTAGAGCGCGAGCGGGGGATCACGATCAAGCTTCAGCCGGCGCGCATGAAGTACGCGGCGAAAGATGGGATCGAATACGAACTGAACTTAATCGATACCCCTGGGCACGTGGACTTCACCTACGAAGTCTCTCGTTCGCTGGCGGCGGTGGAAGGCGCGATTTTGTTGGTGGACTCAACCCAAGGTGTACAGGCACAGACGATTGCCAACCTCTATCTCGCGATTGATCAAAATCTGACGATCATCCCTGTTCTTAATAAGGTCGATTTACCAAACTCGGACGTTGAGCGTCGTGGAAATGAACTCATGCAGCTTATCGGTTGCAAGCGCGAAGAGATTTTGTGCGCCTCAGGAAAAACAGGTGAAGGAGTGCTAGAAATTTTGGAACGGATCGTACGTGATGTCCCGCCTCCAAAAGGCGATCCTGCGGCTCGGGGTCGCGCGATCATTTTTGATTCAAAGTATGACGACTACCAAGGCGTCATCGCGTATATCCGGTGTATGGACGGTGTCTTACAAGAGCGCAGCAAGGTTCGTTTCTTGGCGACCGCGACGAATGGCGAAGCGCTTGAAGTAGGCTACTTAAAACCAGAGCACACCAAGTCAGGCCGGCTTGAAACAGGGGAGATCGGCTATCTCGTGACAGGTCTTAAGGATATTCAAGCCGTGCGCGTGGGTGACACCGTTTCCCTCACGGGAGATGCAACGGTCGAGCAGCTGCCTGGGTACC
>CAZRJW010000041.1:0-2991 GCA_964600845.1 uncultured Gammaproteobacteria bacterium
ACGAGATCAACTACCGCGTCTCCCAGGAAGTCTTCACGTGGCTCACAAACCAAGCCAAGAGCTCCGATGAAGGCGGACGGTCCGCACGACGTGTCGTCGAGAAGGATATCCTTCCCCTGATCGCTGCAGCCTTGCTCAAGACCACCTCGAAGAAAAATTGGAAAATCCAAGTCAAACAAGGCAAGCCTCACATCGTGAACGCCTAACTCGTCACAGACATACATTTCGAGTACACTGAAGAGCAAGCAGCGCTTGCTCTTTTGTGTATGCCCTCCGTCTCCTCCGGTAGTCCAAAATCACCGTCCTCGATGGGACGGCGTTTTCCGAATACACCTCCTCCGAGGCCGTCGGCTGGACGTTCAGCACTAGGAAGCTCCACTCCTCCCCCTGCGCCAACAACTCCTAGAGGTGGGTATTCTGACCGAGGCCTTCCAACCAACAACCAAATCACCTTTTCTTCGAACCGACCGGAGCCGACAAAGGCGGCTCGTCAGGCGAGAATGGTGGGAGATCTTGCCCGAAGCCAACAGGCCGATGCTCGACAAGCAGATCAAGTAGCAGACCAATCAGCCGAAGGAGAAACTCGCTCCTCCAGTGATTCTGTCTTAGATGCGGCGAACATGAAGCAGCGTCTTCCGAGCGGGTCCCTCTATGATGAAGCCCCGGAAGATGCTGATGGACCGGCGAACGACTACAAGCAAAAAAATGAGAATTTTCGTCAAGAACAAGCGCTCGCCGCCCAGCGAGGAAGACAGTTCAACTCAGCTACCTCCAATTCCGACGGGATGACTGAGTCATCCGACCAAGAATCTTCTGAAAGCCGATCTTCTCCCAACAATGCGCCTCGTCGGTCTGTAGATCCTGCCGAAGAATCACGACGCGCAACCCAGCTCGCACAACGGCAACAAACCGATGCGAGAATTGTTGACCTAAAAAATACACCTAGTAGCTCAGGGGGTGGTCTACAACAAATCCAGAATGCTCCGCTCCCCGTGGTCGGCGCTTCAGGTAGTCAGCTCGCAGCGGCAGGAGCTCGTATGAGCAATCTCCTCTCGGCTGCGAGTGGCTTCGGGATTATCTGGGCCCTGCCGATTGCCAACCTTACTGCGATAAACCGCTATCTCAACTCAAGACTACTCGTATTTGGGTATCGTCCGCCGGAGGAGCGTGAGGCCTCTGGGAACAAATTTTTAAACATGCTGGATGTTGTCATGGCGATTATCGTTAACCTTATCGCAACCGTCTATCTCCTCCCGCTCATCGGCATGATTGCCGCAATCATCCTCGTCGCTGCCATTTTCGTCCTAGGAGCAGCCTACTTAACACCACTCATTGGGGAATTAGCGACTCAACTGATGAATTAATTATCTGCTATACTTCCCCCATGAATCGCTCGCACCTTCGTTCTCTCATCGCCCTAGGGGGATTTTTTATCCTGCTTATTGGCCTGTTTGTCTGGAGTCGCTTCATCGAGTACGGGAGCTACCTTGATCCAAGAAATGCCGAAGCAGAAATTGCACGTCTCGAAGCGGGGCTTCCAAACGAGATCAAGCTCCCTCCCATTCGTTCATTCGATCCTTCGCGTGGGAGCACAAGCACCGCCTCGTTAGTGGTGGTACAATTTGCCGATTATAACTGCTTGTACTGCCGCTTGATCGAACCAGAAATTCGCCAAGCCATGCAGGCCTTCCCGACGCAAGCCCGACTCGTCTGGCGTGATCTTCCCCTGAACGCAGACCAAGCAGACGGCCTTCTCCCCTCACTTGCGGCTCGCTGCGCACAAGATCAAGGCAAGTTCTGGGAAATGCATGACGCGTTGTTTGCGACAGCGAAGTTGAATCGAAAAGGTGTCTCGAGCGCTGCCCAATCCGCTGGACTTGAGATGAGCGCCTTTGAAGCCTGTGTAGACACCAATAAACACACTGATGCCCTGCGTGCAGAGATCGCCTTAGCTCGTTCTTCCGGAATCACGGATACTCCGACCCTGTTCATTGGCAATCAAGTCGTGACCGGTTTTTTGAAAGCCCAAGACCTTGCTGATTTAATCGGACAATTCATAAACGCACGTCCTACAGCCCGCTAATCTATGCCGCGTTCTTTTTCTTTTTCCTCAAAGGCCGCTTCCTTGATCGCACTGGTGTTTATTTTCGGGAGTCTTATTGCTCCAGGAGTCGCTCTCGCTGATCCACCCGCGACTCCGCCAGCGACCCCACCCGCTACAACTCCCCCTGCGACTCCCCCAACCACTCCGCCAACCACCACTGTCCAAAGTCCGGCGGATGAGGCGATCGCCGGCGCCACAGAGCCCGCCGCGCCACGTCCGTTTACCCCCATCCCTCCAAACCCCGCCATCCCGATCCCAGGGGTGCGTTTCACCCCCGCTACCGAAGAAGGAGGGCAGGTCTCCATCCCCTATCTCGCCCAATACATCTCCGGTATTTATCGCCTATCCGTTGGATTAGGGGCGATTTTGGCAGCCATCATGATTGTGTACGGAGGGTTCCGCTACATGCTCTCCGCTTCTGCTCCGGGTGTCTCTGATGGAAAAACCATTATCCAAGATGCGTTTATCGGCTTAGTGGTCCTTCTGACCAGTTTTTTGATCTTGAAGACGATCAATCCGAAGCTGGTCGAAATGAATCCGATTCGCGTCCAGTACATTCAATCCGAGGTCCCGATCCAGACAGATGCCTTCACCGGCAATCCCGCCCATAACGGGTTTGAAAACGTCTCCGGTGAAGCCTCCACCTGTGGAGGCGGAGCGGGAAGCAGTGGAAGGAGTGAAACGATCGAAGGGGTGGCGTTTCAGACCCTGCCGCTCCGTGGACGTTACTATCAAGGCAGTGCTCCGTGGGGCAACTTGAGCTACGGACCAAACCTCACTCAAAACGAGTCTAACAATCCCTGCAAAGGCGATGGACGTGATGGAACGGGCTTTAACCAGCCCATCGTGAACGGCTGTACGCAAACCATCAAAAATGGCGGCTGTGG
>CAZRJW010000041.1:3091-5255 GCA_964600845.1 uncultured Gammaproteobacteria bacterium
AACGGAAATGGCGTCGGTGGAGGCTCGGTTTCAAATGCGGGCGATGTCACGCAGCGCGCAACGACCGGAGAAGTAACACGTGTCGGCTTCTTCTATCAACCTCCGAGTGGGGATGCTGGTTGGGACCGTACGAGCCCTTCACAGCTCTTTTTCCCACAGCGCTTTAGCACCGCGTTCCGCGCCACGACGCGCCCACGTGTTCACCTCTACATCTTCATTCATGGGTTAAATAGCCATGGTGTTCTCGCCGCGCAAGCAGCTGCCGATAGCAGCAGCTGGATCGCCTCCGTTAACCGTGCCATGAACCAAGTCGCTGGCTCGAAGAACGTGATTGTCGCGGCCCCCTACTACGTAAATGGAAACGGCCGTTCCTATATGAATCGGTTTAATCTCGCAGGCTTCTACACAGAGACCGTTCGCGCGATTACCGCGAATGTTCCTGGCTTCCAAGAAAGCGATATCGAAGACGTGGTTATCGGCGGACACAGCGCCGCCACCTGCCAAGGACCTGACGACCCTGTCTTAAGGCAAGCCCTTGTCCCAACGCTGGGAGGCAAGCGTGTCATCGGGGTCGTTGCATACGATGGTTGCATGAGCGATGGGAACTTCCGTCCAGGAAACTTTGTCACTCCTCCCGGCGTCGCGCTCCTCTTCAATCCTGACTTCAAGAGTTTGTCGGATGGGATGGGAATGGCGTCTGTCAGCGGTCAGCCAACCCAGCTCAGCCGTCGCCGCTACGAGTTAATCCGTACGCAGTGGGAACTTCCCCGCATGGCATGCCCGGCCTACGTCGAAAATAAATGTCCGATGGAAACAGCCCCCGTCGAACCATCCGCTCCTGGGTACAATCAGCGTCGATGTAATGCGTGTTACGGAAAACGGGTCGACGGTAAACAAATCGTGTCGTTTGAAACCGTCTACGGGCACAAAGCGAGCGTCTATCACATGACGCACTATGCTTTCAGCGCCTTCTACGGAAACTAGAAGTAGGCTACTCTGAAAGGGCTATGGCCAAAGGTAAACCTGCTCCTCAGTTCAACTGCACCAAGTGCGATGCGCAACTCTTAAAATGGTCCGGTCAATGCCCTGAATGTCAGGCCTGGGGCACGGTCAAAGCGATGGATGAAGGAGCGGTCGTTATGGCCGCTCCTGGCGTTGCTCGGCGAGCCCCCTCCGGTCGCGCTCTCCAGACCGCCGCCTTCTCTTCGCTCACAAGCGCCAGTCACGGAACCCATATCCTTCCCTCCATCGCGTTCTGGAAACGCGTTCTTTCTGGTGGGTTTGTCCCTGGTTCCGTGACGCTTCTCGGCGGTGAGCCTGGTATTGGAAAATCGACGCTTCTCGCCCAACTCGCGCTCGATCTTGCGAACCAAGGAAAGTCTGTTCTCTACGTCACCGGCGAAGAATCCCCCAGCCAGGTCTCCGGACGTCTCAGCCGCTTACAGCCAACCGCATTGCCGGAACTCCTTCATTTTCTCGATGCGACAGACGCGGCCAGCATCGCCGCCACGATTGCCCAGAAACGCCCTGACCTAACAATCATCGATTCCATTCAAAGCCTACGCGCGAGCGATGTCCCAGGCGAACCAGGCAACCCAACCCAAATGAAAGCGGCAGCCGCCTTTATTCATGAACAAGCCAAGGCGCACAGCTGTGCTGTTATTTTGGTGGGCCAAGTCACGAAAGATGGCGATCTCGCTGGCCCACGTCTCCTCGAACACTTAGTCGACACCGTACTCATGATGGAAGGTGATCGCGCTCAGATGTCCCGCATCTTGCATCCGCTCAAACATCGCTTTGGAAATACCGAGGAAAGTGTCTTTTTAGAAATGGATGAGACGGGTCTCAAAGAGATTCCGGATGCAAGCGCCGTCTTTCTTGCAGACCGCCCACGCGGCATCCCTGGCACCATCGCGGGTTCTTTTTTGCATGGCTCTCGTCCCCTCTTCGTCGAGATTCAGAGCCTTGTTAGCCCGGCCGGCTACGCTACACCGATGCGTCGTGTCAGTGGACTTGATGCGAATCGACTGAACCTCCTTCTTGCTGTGCTCGCACGTCGCTGTGGCTTAGGTTTTGGCGATCAAGATGTGTTTGCGAACCTCGTCGGTGGTCTGAGCTCAAGCGATGCCGCCCTCGATCTTCCACTCGCCCTCGCCCTAGCGTC
>CAZRJW010000042.1:0-5181 GCA_964600845.1 uncultured Gammaproteobacteria bacterium
GTCATCGCGAACGCAAACACGTGGAAGCCGAGGATGGTGGGAGAAGATGACCCATACAGCAGCACAACCGTTGGCAACAAGACGACCATCGTCGCAAGACAGTTTGCTCCGTTCGTTTCAGTAAAGTCATGTCGCGTAATCGCGGTCTGATCGACGTGGTGTTCACGGAATGGGCGGATAAAGTACTGCCCCACAATCGGCAGTGAAGGATTCCCCCACGTATCTCCGATCCAGTGAACGAGGCCTGAGGTAAAATCAGCGGCAACATAGCCAAGAAAAGAGATGACGAGACTCACGATTGGATGATCTGTGATGAAGCTCCAGGCCCGGAACAGCACAAACGCTTCCAGCACAAAAAAGAGCGCGATGATGACCGTATCCATCGCTCTGCGACCACGTGTGTAGCCCTCAGATAGGGCAACCGCGTCGGTCTCAAGATTCACATGACTCATAACAACTCTAGTCTAGCTTATTTTATTATTTTATTCAACTTTCGCCGCTGGTTTGTCAGAATGCGCTTTTTCGCTTACTGTAGACCAATCTATGCCTACTTGGATCGTCGACGCAGACCATATTGATGCCCGTTTGGACGTCTATTTGACCGAGCTTGAAGCCGGCAAAACACGTTCCGCCATCCAAAAGGCCTTAAAACAAGGGAAAGTTACCGTAAACGGTGAACCAACCAGTGTGCATCGCTTTTTGCGTGAGGGCGATAAAATTGAGTGGGCTGCCGAAGATTTGGTCCTAAAACAGGCCAACCTCACCCGGAAGATGCCCGAACCCACGATCATCCGCGAAACAGCCGATTGGCTCGTGATCGATAAACCTTGCGGTCTTTTGACGCACCCATCGTCCTCCAGCCAGGAACCAACACTCGTTGAATGGTTTTTGAACCATTCTCCAGAAGCGACAAAAGTCGGCGAAGACCCAATCCGCCCGGGGATCGTCCACCGCCTCGACCGCGAAGTCAGCGGACTCTTGGTCTTGGCTAAAAACCAAGCTACTTATGATGAGTTGAAAAAAGGCTTTTCTAGCCGAACCGTCGAAAAACGTTATCTCGCTCTCGTACACGGCGAAATCTTAGAAGAGGAGGACGATATCAAGCTCGTCATTGCCCGCTCAACTTCAAAAGCGCGTATGGCCGCACGCCCCCGAAAGCAGGAGGGAAAGGCTGCTTGGACCCACTACAAAGTCCGTGAACGCTATGTCGGCGCAACGCTGCTCGACGTCGAGATTCTTTCTGGCCGCACCCACCAAATCCGCGCACACTTCCACGGCATCGGCCACCCTGTGATTGGAGACCCACTCTACATTCGCAAGCAAACGGATCGAAATATCAAACGCCCAACACGTATCCTGCTCCAAAGCGTCCACCTCGCCTTCAACGATCCTGCAACCGGTGAACGCGAACAGTTCGACCTTGCCGCTGACCCTGCCTTCGACGCGATGCGTACCGCTCTTCAAACAAAAGGCTCATTGTAACCTCGTCTCGTATGCAGTTGTTCATTCTGATCGGACCTTCCGCCGCTGGCAAAACAACCGTGATGGAGGCGCTCCTCGCCGATCCAAGCCTCAATCTTGTTCGTTTTCTCACAACAACCTCGCGCGATCCACGTGAAGGCGAAATTCCTGGCGTACAGTATCAATTCGTGTCGCCTGCTCAGTTTCAGCTCATGATCAAAGCGGGAACGTTTTTTGAATGGACGGAAATCTATGGACATCTATACGGCACCAATAAAGAAACGCTCAACACCCTCCGCCGAGGGGCGAGACCGATCGTATGCGTCCTCGAACCACAAGGTGCGCAGAAGATAAAACAAGGCGATCCAGAACAGACGACTTTAATCGCAATCGATGCTCCGCGTAAAACATTACTTGCACGCCTTCAAGCACGACATACAGATCCAGAGGATGTCGCGAAACGAATTGCTCGAATTGATACAGAAATGAGACTCTATCCAAAGCTCGCAGATGTTTGCATTACTAATAAAGAAGGTGAGCTTCGGAAGACCGTAGAGGAAGTGAAGCAGCTTATCTTAAAAACGTGCGTATTCCGTTTGTTCTGAAACGAAACAGACGCTCACACCGACGGGGATGAGAGCATCCGTTCCGTCGACGCAAGCGTCGAAGTTAGCGACTAAGTCAGTCCCCTGTCGCTAAGGGGGCGCGCTGGGTTCAGCGGCGGATCGGGGTGATGATCGTCCACCCGTGCTGGCACGGATCGGGGTTGGCGATCACTCGAGCCCCAGGGATGGACGTCGTGATCGTCCAGTTCCCGCGCTCACAGGCCGCGGCGTTCGCGTAGAACACCAGCAGCGTCGAGTGCGGCGTCACGCCGGGAGCCGTCAGGCTGTCCTCCGGCGGACGGCAGCGGATGCGGCCGCCACCGAGCTTCTCGTAGTTGTAGCCCCGCTCGAGACGTGAGGCGAACGGCGAGATGATGCGGACGTCTGCCCGTTGCGCTCCACGCCCCTGCCGCACGAACTCCACCCGTACCCGCTCCTTGTTGACGAAGAAGGCGTGGTAGATGAAGTAGCAGGCCAAGGCCGTAACTGCGAGACCGAGAATCCACCAGACACGTGCAAAGAACCGTCCAACCATATACGCAATGCCCTTTCAGAGCGCGAGTCTTTTTCGTCGGAGTGACGATGATCGCGTTCTTCTCCCGTATTCTCTTTCGAGAATCTAGGAGAAGAACAGACCATCTACAGAACTCGCCATTCTAGCAGTTTTTCATCAAAAAGTCAATGTTTAGGCTTACTACAGCAAAAAAACACCCTCCATCACATGATGGAGGGTGTTTTCATTCTTTTGGTCGTTAGACCGCAGAAAGTTTGATGTTCTTTACATCGCGGAAGCGCTTCTTGCTGTCGCGGATGAAGGAAATGTTGTTGCGGCGGACGCGCGCGACTTTCGTGACTTCCACTTTCATGATGGAAGGCAAGCTAAGAGGGAAGATACGCTCTACCCCGATGCTGCCGGACATCTTGCGGACGGTCATCGTCTTGCGGCTTGCGACACCACTCATTTTCAAGACAATCCCTTCGTATACCTGCACACGCTCCTTTTCCTCACCGTTAGGAGCCGTTTCCTTAATCTTCTGGTGGATGCGAATAGTCATCCCCGTGCGGATTTGGGAGGGCTGAATGACAGCTGGAAGGGTGATTTGGTCGGCCATAGATGGCGGCAAGAGTACGAGAAAATGCAGTCTACGTCAAGAGATTACGGTGTTTTAGGCTTTTCCCCTGATAACTGGTCTAACCAGGTCTGGATAAGATAGGCCATCACATCACTCTCTCCCCAGCCTGGAACACGGGTTCCGTTAAAGAAAAAGGTGGGGGTTCCAACGGCTCCGGCCCGGATTCCGGCGTTAAAATCCCGCTCAACCAAGTCTTTTATTTCTTTGGAAGCCAGGCAGGTCGTGAACTGGTTGGCATCCATACCACTTTCGACTGCAAAGCGTGTCAACGCTTCCTGAGTTCGTTGGTCTTGGTTTGAGAAGAGCTTGTCGTGATACACCCAGAATTTCCCCGCTTTTTGGGCGCAGGCTGCGGCACGCGAGGCAATTTTCGCCGTTGGATGGAGGTCTTCTAGCGGAAAATGACGGATGACAAGACGCACTTGAGTCCCATATTGAGCCTGGAGAGCCCGGATCGAGGGGAAAGCCGCCTTACAGAAAGGACAATCAAAATCCAAGAACTCGACGATTGTGAGGGGCGCATTTACGGGACCAATAGAAGGGGCGTCCGCCACAATCAAGGATTTCGCATATTCTGGGTCAATCGCTGTATTTGCGATCGCTTTACCCACGCTCATCTGAAGACTTTTATTCAAAATCGGGTTGGACTCGCCATTCCGGATCGCCCAGTAGTAGACGCCGATCCGAGAAACGAACCAGACAATCAACGTCAGAAATAAAAGGCCTATCAGCCACAAAAACAGCTTTCCAAAGGAGATGTGGAGATCTTTTCCAAAGAGACGCATAGAGCACAGAAAGTATAACACAGCTCTCTCTTTCGATTGACCCAAACCCTCTAATCCGGTATGGTTTCTCTCAACCGGTATGCAACAAACCATCCTTTCTGCCGCCCTCATCGTGATCTCGATCTTGCTCTCAACTGCCATCTTGCTTCAGCAGCGTGGCACAGGACTTGGACTCGCGTTTGGTGGAGATACAACCATCTTCCGCACGAAGCGTGGCTTAGAAAAAGCCCTCTTCTACGTCACAATTGCGCTCTCCTGCTTGTTCTTCGGCATCGCGTTCTTGAGCGTTCTCTTCGCCTAAACTCCCATGGCCTCTTGGCTCAGTCGAGCAAAAGCCTTTTGGAATCGGTTGTTTTTCTGGCACGCAGGCAAATCCCCCTCGGAAGAGGTGCGGACAGACGCTTCGCATGACCACGCGTTAGTTCTATCTATTCATGAGACGACGCACGCTACTGGTTGGCGAAAGTTGTCGTTTTTGAATCACGTTCTCACCTCGAGTGAGAAACGTTTGTTTTGGAGTGCGTTAGTGGGCGCCTTTGTATTACTACTTGTTGGGGGATGGATGTTGGCCCAACCTCACCTGATTCGCGTTCCAACAGATGGAGGCACAGTCACAGAAGCGCTCGTCGGCTCACCTAAGCTCATCAATCCACTCTACGCCTCGCTGAACGATGTTGATCGTGACCTCGCCTCGCTCGTCTACTCTGGCTTATTCCGATTAGATGAAAAGCTGGAACCAAAACCTGATCTCGTTGAACGTTACGAGTGGCGCGAGAATGGAACTGTCCTTGAGCTCATCTTGCGGAAAGACGCCCGCTTCCACGACAACGCCCCCGTAACCGCGGATGACGTGGTCTTTACCTATCAGGCGATCAAGTCTCCCCTCTGGCGGAGCCCGCTTTCGAGCATCTTCAAACAGTTGAACGTTATACGCGTCGATGACCAAACAGTTCAGTTTATTTTAGAAAAGCCTGAACCGCAATTTTTGACCCAGCTCACAATTGGGATTTTGCCAGGCCATCTGTGGGAGGATGTTCCAAATCCTCTCTTAGCCGACCTCAACCTGCGACCAGTTGGTTCAGGCCCGTATCATATCGCCTCGCTGCGTCGTGATCCACGTGGCATCATCTTGAGTTATCGATTGGACCGTTCTGAGCAATACTACGGAGTAAAACCCTACCTCACCTCTCGCGTGTT
>CAZRJW010000043.1:0-5026 GCA_964600845.1 uncultured Gammaproteobacteria bacterium
ATGATTGCTTTCCGTCATGAATCCCTCCCTTCGAGGGGGTTTGGTCGAAGGATCCTTCGACCGGATATTGGGTTGTGCTACGTCGTTTTACGGACGAAATCGTATTCCTCCACGCACTTCCTTGGATACAGAGGGTATGACGCCTCAGGCCAAAGGCAGCGTAAGGAACTAGGGATGTTACACGTATTTTACATAAAAAGTCAATAGGAAGGAGCCGTTTTATTGACAAAAAGTCGGTTTTGTGGTACCGTATCCCGTCCCTTCGCTCCCTTCCACCCACGACCAGGCGCATGCCTGAGTCAGCTACAGAGAGGTTCATCAAGATGCGCATTCTGTTCGCCTTGTTCGTCGCCGCCACCTTTTTCACCCAGACCCGCACCGCCTCGGCCCAGCCGCAGCAGGTGCGAGTCCCGTACGAGGTGTGCCCGGGCACGTCTCAGCGGGAGCTCTGCGAAGCGCTGGCGCTCTTGCGCCAGCAGCAGGCAGCAGCCCCGGTCGTCGTCGCGCCCCTCAGCGCGCCCCCGGCGGTCGCGGCAGCCGTCCGGCCCCCGCGATGCCCCTCCGGCTCCGCGGGCAGCGAGTGTCGCTGCCACGCGCGCGGCCGTGTGTTCCAGGAGGGGCGATGCCTCTCCACGCGCGTGGTCGTCGCCCGCGTCTCGACCGACACCCGCGACCTCGCCGAGCGCGTCACGCGCCTCGAGGGCACCGTCGGAGAGATCCAGACCCACCAGACGGCCACCGACCGCCGGGTGAGCGAGAACTCGGAGGCAACGAACTGCCTCCAGGTGATCCTCCTCCCCAACGTCGGGGTCGACCCGGCGGCGGTGCGGCGGATGGCCACCGAGGAGCGCGCGGCCGAACTCGGCCGGCTCCACGGCGCGTATTGCGCCGACTTCTACCGGGCGGCGTACAACCTCCCCACCCCGCCGACGGCACGGATGGCGACGGCCCCCACGCCTCCGCCCCCGCCTCCGCCGGTCCCGGCCAACGCCGCCCACGTCTCCGCTCCCGCGGCGGAGGGTCCCATCACGGTGACCTTCCAGTAAGCGGCCCCGCCCTTTCGCTGCATCGTCCGACGAGTCTTCCAAGACTCGTCGGATCCCCACCGCAGCACACCTCCCAAGAAGATTGACGCCTGATCGAGTATCCATCTGGAAACTCTCGACGGGCGTCGTTTTCATTTATGCTATACTTTCTTCTGACTTATTCTTGCTCTTTCTTTCTATGTTCGGCGGACAAAAAATCCAGCACATCTACGCGCGCGAAGTTCTTGATTCCCGTGGGAACCCAACGGTTGCTTGTCGCGTGACCTTGCGTTCAGGGGCTTCTGCAGAAGCAAAAGTTCCATCCGGTGCTTCGACCGGGAGTCATGAAGCGTTGGAGCTCCGCGATGGGGGCAAGCGCTATGCGGGGAAAGGGGTATTGAAAGCCGTAAAAAACATTAATGAGATCATTGCACCTGTCCTCATGGGGATTGATTCCAGCCGTCAGCAGGATATCGATCACGTGATGATTGAGCTTGATGGAACGAGTAGTAAAAAGCGCTTAGGAGCGAATGCCTTGTTGGCTGTTTCCTTAGCCTGTGCGCAGGCGAGTGCGTTGCATCGTCGTTTGCCGTTGTGGAAATCATTGCGGAAAACCTTCGCGTTTGTGCATGAAGCAAGCATGCCAATTGCAACGATGAATGTGTTAAACGGTGGCGCACACGCAGACTGGGCGATTGACGTGCAAGAATGCATGATCGTGCCAAAACACAAGAAGTTTTCAGAACGAGTGCGAATGGGGGCAGAGGTTTTCCATGTGTTGAAATCACTCTTGAAGGCAGACAAGCACAGTACGACAGTGGGCGATGAGGGAGGATTCGCTCCTCGTGTCGCGAGTGTGAATGAAGGGTTGGAATACCTCGTCGAAGCCATCAAAAAAGCTGGCTACAAGCCAGGAAAGGATATTGCGCTTGCGATGGATGTTGCGAGTTCAGAAATGTACGATGCCAAAAAGAAGAAATATGTGTTTAAAACAGAAGGTGTTGAATATACGTCCGACGAATTAGCGAAGCGCTACATGAAGTTGCTCGAAGACTTCCCGTATTTTGAATCGCTCGAAGATACGTTCGCCGAAGACGATTGGAGCGCCTGGTCTTCGTCGCAGGCTGCCTTTGAAAAGAAAAAGGTGCGCATTGTCGGCGATGATTTCTTTGTGACGAACGTTGAGCGTTTGCAGCGTGGGATCGATGAAAAAGCCGCGAACGCGATTCTGATCAAGCTCAACCAGATCGGAACGCTTACGGAAACGGTCGATGCGATTTTGCTAGCGCATAAAAATGGATTCGCAACGTCGATCTCGCATCGTTCCGGAGAAACCTCAGACACGACCATCGCTGACCTCGCAGTCGCCTGTGGATCGGAATATATTAAAACAGGGTCGCTCTCACGTTCAGAACGTGTCGAAAAGTACAATCGCTTAATGGAGATTGAATTGGAGCTCGGAGCCTGATACTGTCCCTGCGTGTCAGGTCTCCCACGCATTGTCTGCATTGTTGGCCCAACGTCGTCTGGCAAGACGGCGTTGTCGCTTGAAATAGCCAAGCAATTTGACGGTGAGATCGTAAATGCCGATGCACGCCAAGTCTATCGCGGATTTGTAATCGGAACTGGACAGCCTACAAAAGAGGAACAGCAGGGGATTCCTCATCACTTGTTTGGATTTCTTGAACCAGAACAGATCTATACGGTGACTGAGTGGAAGGCCTCTGCGCTTGCATGTATCAAAGAGATTATTGCTCGTGGGAAACTCCCGATTCTCGTTGGGGGCACGGGACTCTATTTCCAAGCGTTGGTCGATAATTACGAGCCACCAGCGGTTCCGCCTCAACCAGAGTTGCGTGCCGATATGGAGAAACGGACGCTTGAGCAGCTGGTTCGACAGTTAGAAAAACTCGATCCAGATGCGGTTACGTGGGTTGATTTGAAGAATCGTCGTCGAGTAGAGCGTGCGCTGGAAGTCGTGACGGCGACAGGAAAATCGTTTAAAGCGCAGCGCGCACAGGGCGAGAAGTTGGTGGATGCATTCATCCTTGGGCGGCAACGTTCTACTGAAGAGTTGCGCGAGCGTATCAATGCAGCGATTGATCAGATGCTGGCTCGTGGGTGGAAAGAAGAGGTGGAAGCCTTGCACGCGTCTGGCATTGCTTGGGACGCGCCAGCGATGACCTCTATTGGCTATCGGGATCTAGGCGAACTGATCCGTGAAGATGTTACGTTCGACGAAGCATTGGATCATATTCGAATCGCAACCTGGCAGTATGCGAAGCGTCAACTCACCTGGTTCAAACGAGACGAACGGATTAGATGGCTCGAATCGAACGCATCGGCAGTGAAAAACATTCAAACCTGGAAGGAGGGTTGATACAGAAATAGTCACTGAGTGAGCGAATTCGATCTTTTAAGGGAGTATGCTATCGTCTCTAGATCCTATGGCGTATTGGCTATTAAAGAGTGATCCCGGCACCTATTCCTGGGAAGATCTAGTACGAGACAAAGAAACAGATTGGACGGGGATTCGTAATTTTCAAGCACGAAACAATCTCAAAGCGATGAAGGAAGGGGATCGGGCGTTCATCTATCATAGCCAGGAGGACAGAGATATTGTCGGTGTAGTCGAAGTTACGCAGGCGGCAAAGCCAGACATAACCGCCGAAGAAGGGGATTGGGTGTCGGTGCGTATTCGAGCCCTTACTCCCTGTGGGCGCACGCTCGGGCTTGAAGAGATCCGGAACACCCCAGGACTCGGAGCTATGGTGCTCGTCACGCATTCTCGTTTGTCAGTCCAGCCGGTCACAGACGCCGAGTGGGCGGCGATTCTCAAGTATACGAAGACCACCCTCTCTTGATACACTGCCCGTATGGATCTTCCTCCAACAGCTACTTCTCTCCCCGTTTCTGAGCCACCCCGCGATCGTCGTCGGGCAACGTTGAAATTTGCGCTTGAACTCTTGCAGATTCTGGCTATTTCACTCGTCATTATTATTCCGGTCCGCTACTTCCTTATCCAGCCCTTTTATGTGAAAGGGGCTAGCATGGAGCCAAACTTCTTTGATCATGAATATTTGATCATTGATGAATTGAGCTATCGCCTGAACGAGCCTGCACGCGGCGATATCGTTGTGTTCAAGTATCCAAAAGATCCGAAACAATTCTTCATCAAGCGCGTGATTGGGATGCCAGAGGAGACGGTCGAAATCATCGATGGGAAGATTCGTCTCTATACAAAGGATCATCCAAATGGGTTTTTCTTAGATGAGACGGGCTATATCGACGGCGTCTTCACGAGTAGCCGACAAATCGTGCAGCTCAAAAAAGGCGAGTACTATTTGATGGGGGATAATCGACCTGCGAGCCTTGATTCTCGTATCTTTGGCCCCGTCGAGCGTGACCTGATCGTGGGAAAAGTACTCCTACGTGGTTACCCAGTTGACCGCTGGAAAGTCTTCAAATCGTACACCTATCCAGCTCCTACATTGACGAACGGCTCGACAACCACCCCTTAATTTGGCTATTCTCAGACATCCTTAAAGATGTTTCTCCCTTTTGTTTATGCCTACCGCTCCCAAGCCCAAGTCTGATTCATTGAAAAAGCCATCAGATACGGCCAATAAGGCCGAAGCCGCACCAGCTAAGAAGGCGGCTCCGCTCGTCTCTCTGGTCCGTGGAATGCGTGATTTGCTCCCCGCAGATCAGCCCTACTGGAAAAAGATCTACGAAGCGCTTGATCGCGTCTCGGCGGCCTACGGCTTTGACCGCATCGATACCCCATTGATCGAAGAGCAGTCCCTCTTTGTTCGCGGTGTTGGAAAAGTGACGGATATTGTCGAGAAGGAAATGTTCAGCTGGGAAACGCAGGGCGGCGAACATATTGCCCTTCGTCCAGAAGGAACGGCTTCCACGGTGCGTGCCTACATCCAGCACGGCATGTTGAACCTGCCTCAGCCCGTTCGCTTGTGGTACACGGGTCCCATGTTCCGCTACGA
>CAZRJW010000044.1:0-4586 GCA_964600845.1 uncultured Gammaproteobacteria bacterium
CGTCGCTCGCCGCCTTGTCGGGGCTTGTGACGCGGCAGCCGTACAGCATGAACTGCACATCCTCTCTTGGTCGTGTAGGGATGCGGACACTTTGCACGGCTCCGCGCAGTTCTTGAACGCTTACGCGTCCTTCCTTGCGGCTCTCGCCGCAGCTGTTGGCGGAGACCTCGCGTTCGCAGATGATGATGTGAACAAGATCCCGACCTTTCAGCCCCTCCAGTCGGAGCAATACACGGACCGCTCCATCGGAGCTGTGGAACACCTCCTCGGGCTCTGTGGCCGCGTCTGTCTTGTCTTTGAGCATTGCCTCCGCCTCTCGTGTTGTGGGTTTGCTTATCAGGATGAGAGCGGTGTTGAGCATAACGAAGTCAGAACTCTTCAACAAGAGGAGATCCGTAAATGATAAAAGCACCCACTGGGGTGCTTTATCAAAATCACTTGAGCTTATTTCTTTTTCGAGACCTGGCGCTTGCCAGCTGCTTCTGCCTTGGCGCGTTTCATCAACTTGTTGTTGGAAACTTTTTTCACACGCTTTGGTTCCTTCACGTCTGGAGCGTAGCCTGGCTTCGTCTCGAGAGGGGTGATGTGGACGAACTTCGCATCCTTGAATTCACCGGTATAACGCTTAATGCGCTTGTTTGAAAACTTCACGATACCGTTCACGGCAGCGAAAAGCGTGTCGTCTGAGCCCTTGAGAACGTTTACGCCTGGACGGATAGCCGTACCACGCTGACGAACCAAAATGTTGCCCGTGCGAGCAAATTCACCTGCGTATTTCTTGACACCGAGACGCTGACCGTGAGAATCACGGCCATACGCGGTAGAACCACCAGCTTTTTTATGGGCCATAAAAGGTTAAGGAATGACGATAGAATGCGCAAAATAATAAGGTGAAAGGGAAAACTTGTCAAGATACAAGAAAAGACGGTAGGATCGCTCTATTATGCCAAAAAACGTGGAAGAAGTTCGGGAAGACGTAGAACGGGTCTTGGGGATGCTCCGTGAAGGGCTCGCGATGCACGGTGGAAACGTCGAATTAGTCAAAATCGACCTCGAAACAGGAATCGCGTCCGTCCGGATGCAGGGGGCATGTGTCGGTTGTCCGATGTCCGAAATGACCCTGAAAGCGGGGATTGAGGAAACCGTTTGTCAGATGGTGCCCGAAATTACCCAGGTTGTTCGAGTCGAAGACGAACCATCCACATAGACGAGGCTCGCTCGCTCGCATACCATAGAGGAGTGCCTTGGAGCGCTTGGCGATTATCTGCACGGCTTGCTTGGAGTTCGTGGCTTTATCGTATACTGACATTTTGGACACTCGCATGTCTGGTGTTCGGGATTAGTTGGTATACCATCCAACTCTCGGGGGTCGATGTTTCCGAAAAATTATTCGTGTTTCATTACACGGTTTACTTCGGAATTGATGATGTGCGACCGCTGATCTGGCTATTTGTGTGGCCAGCTCTTTGGTTCATGACTAGTATTGCCGGTCTCTTGTGTGCGTATGGCTCCTACCGGCGTGACCAGCATGCGGGGATCGCCTGGCTCGTGTTGGTTTCGTTGTCCGCCCTCCCCTGGGTGCTCGTTCTTCATTATCTTGCCATCATCAATCGCTAGTTCTATGGATGTCTTTTCCGTTGCTCGTCCTGTGGGAGATGTGTTTTCCGTAGCCCGTCCGATGGGCTTCGTTGCGATCGCCTTCCTGCTTTCAGGGATCGCGATGCCGTTTCTGATCCGCACACTTAAGCGGTTAGGGATGGGAAAGCAGATTCGAGATGCCGCCGCTGCGCCGATCATGGCAGAGATGCATAAAGCGAAGGCGGGGACACCAACGATGGGAGGAATTGTGATTTGGGGGACGGCGATTTTCTTGATCTTGGTGGTTGCGGCTGGGTGCGCGGTGTCCGGACCGGGTTCTATCATGTGCCGCGTCAATTTTTTATCACGTGCGCAAACCTGGCTCCCGGTTGGTTTGATGTTGGCAGCAGCGCTTGTGGGATTGGTGGATGATTATTTAAATGTAAAAAAGATTGGATCAAAAGGTGGGGGCTTGCGTGTCCGCCATCGTTTTATTTCGTACGGGGTGATCGCGGCGATTGGTGCCTGGTGGTTTTATGCCAAATTAGGCTGGAGTCATCTGCACGTACCGTTTCTGGGGAGCTATGAAATTGGATTGTGGTCGATCCCATTCTTTTTGCTCGTGATCGCGTCGACCTCGCATTCGGTGAACGAAACGGATGGGTTGGATGGGCTTGCGGGAGGCGTGCTTCTCTCCGCGCTCGGGGCGTACGCAGTGATCGCTTGGTCACAAGGACGAACGGATCTCGCAACCTTTTGTGCCGTGTTGATTGGAGCCCTGATGGGCTTTTTGTGGTTTAATGTAAATCCAGCCCAGGTGTTTATGGGGGACACGGGCGCGATGTCGCTCGGAACGGTCTTAGGAGTCTTGGCGCTCTTAACCGATCAGCCGCTCCTCCTCCTCATTATTGGTCTGCCGTTTGCGATTGAAACGATGTCTGTGTTGATTCAGGTCGCAAGCAAGAAGCTCCGTAACGGAAAAAAGGTGTTTAAAAGTGCCCCCCTTCATCATCATCTACAGGCAATTGGCTGGAGTGAGCCGAAGATCGTGATGCGGGCTTGGATGATCTCACTCGCGCTCTCCGGTGTCGGAGTTGCCATCGCCCTCGTAGATCGTGCCTAACTTCTCATGTCCGTTCTTGACCGCCTTCGCTCTTTAGATCCCGTTGTCGTAGGACTGACGGGGACGCTGCTTGTGATCGGGCTGCTGATGCTCTTCTCAGCAACCGTTGCGGTTGGCGTTCAGCGTGCCGGGGATAGTCTCTATTTTGTAAAAAGTCAGTTGATTAAGGGGTTGATTCCTGGGATATTCGTTTTTTTGTTAGCGGCCCTGATCGATTACCGTGTCTGGAAGAAATGGGCGTTGGGGTTGTTGATTCTCTCCATTATATTGTTATTGCTCGTGTACATCCCGGGCATCGGCATTACGTTGAATGGAGCGCGTGGCTGGATTCGTCTGGCGGGTTTTCAGTTCCAACCCTCTGAGCTCGTGAAAGACACCTTCATTGTGTATTTAGCCGCCTGGCTCGCAGGTCGTAAGGCGGATGAAGCGCATAAAGTGGAAACCGGTTTAGTCCCGTTTCTCTTCGCGCTGGGGAGTGTCATGTTTTTGCTCATCATGCAGCCGGACACAGGGTCGATGATGGTGCTCGTTGGGACATCGCTTACGATGTATTTCCTGTCGGGGGCCCCAATCTCGTGGTTCGTGCTGCTGTCGGCCTTGGGCTCGGGCCTGCTCGCCCTTTTGATTAAAAGTTCCCCATATCGTGCCGCGCGTTTCATGGTGTTCTTGCGTCCAGAGCTCGATCCAAAAGGCATCGGGTATCACATTAACCAAGCTGTGTTGGCGATTGGGTCAGGAGGCTGGCTTGGATTGGGCTACGGTCAATCACGTCAAAAATATTTGTATCTCCCAACGGTTGAGTCTGACTCGATCATTGCCATCATGGCGGAAGAGCTGGGATTCTTGGCGATTTGTCTCTTCCTCGCGTTGTTTGGTGCGTTGGTCTGGCGTTGTTTCAATATCGCGCGTGAATCCAAGGATCCATTCGGAAGTTATCTTGCGGCGGGTTTTGGGATGATGCTTGCGATTCAGGCGGTGATGAACATCGGATCGATGACAGGTCTCTTGCCGATTACGGGAGTCACACTGCCCTTTATGTCGCATGGAGGCACGGCCATGGTCATGCTCTTGGGGGCGATGGGGTTGGTTGCAGGGATTCCAGGCAGACAGATTCATCCAGGTCACTCACGTTCTCGCGTATGAACATTCTTTTTGCTGGGGGAGGCTCGCTTGGTCCCGTGACGCCGCTCATTGCGACCGCTCGGGCCTTAACACGGTTAGAAAAAAATCTGACGTGTGCCTGGATTGGGACGCCGACCGGACCAGAGCAGCTCCTCGCAAAAGAAGAGGGGATGCAGTTTTCGAGTTTACCGGTCGTGAAGTTGCCGCGTTATCCCTCGATCAAATGGCTGACACTCCCGTTTGATTGGCTTCGTGTGCGTCGTTTGGCGGGGGCCGAGCTGGATCGCTTGAAACCAGATGTGGTGGTTTCGGTTGGAGGGTTTACAGCAACGCCGGTGATGATTGAAGCAGTCCGCCGTGGCATTCCTTGTGTCATGCATCAGCTCGACCTGAAGCCGGGGCTTTCGAACCGCCGTGTCGCGCGGATCTGTGCGAGTGTGACCACCTCTTTTGAATACGAGAAACCGCCTTTTGGCGAATGGGTATCGGATGAACGCATTGCTTCGCCCACGCGTTTTACGCGAGCGGATCTTCCGTCGCGGACAGCCGCAGCGAAACACTTCGGGCTCGATGCAAAAAAGCCTGTGACCTTGATCGTGGGTGGGGGAACCGGTGCCCAAGCGCTGAATGAGCATGTCGCAAGAACCTTGCCGAGTTGGTTGAAGCAGACGCAGGTCCTTCACTTAACCGGCAAAGGAAAAATCAAAGATCTCAAAGATCGAACGGGTTACGTTGTTCGAGAGCTGCTCGTGGATGATATGGA
>CAZRJW010000045.1:0-4146 GCA_964600845.1 uncultured Gammaproteobacteria bacterium
GAAGAAAAGAAGCGTCGTCGCCGTAAGCGTGGAGGGAAAAAGGTGCGTGAAGCGCAAGCGCAGGCAGCAAACCGCGCCTCTGGTCAGTCGCCGGCCGCCGGAGCATCTCTTCCGCCTGTTTCTACGCCTCCACCGGTTCGTCCACTTTCGTCTCAGCCCGAGATTGTGGCTTTCCCAGATATTCACTTCGACCCCGATCCGCAATCGAATTCTGATACGAGTCAGGCGGCACAGCCGGTCCCCCCTGGTCAACGCGTCCGTTTCGAGTAACATCAGCCTATGTTTATCGTCCAAGCGGTTGTTCTGGGAATCGTCCAAGGGCTCACAGAGTTTCTTCCTGTTTCCTCGAGTGGTCATTTGATCTTGGTTCCGACCCTGTTCGGTTGGACGGATCAAGGACTGTCGTACGATACGGTTTTACACCTAGGGACGCTGCTTGCGGTTCTCTGGTTCTTCCGTCAGTCATTGATCCAGCTCGTGAAAGAGCTGTTTTCAAAGAAGCCTGCTGCCGTCGAAGCTGCACGAACCCTGTTGATTCAGTTAGTTGTCTGTTCGCTTCCGGCGCTGGTTCTAGGATATGTTCTCAATGATTGGATCGAAAATGTGAGTCGCAAGCCCTGGCTTGTCGCGATCGATCTCGCCTTCTGGGGATTGGTTTTGTGGCGAGCGGATTATATCTCCAAGGATCGGGTAGCTGGAGCGGAAGAGTCACCAACGACTCTGCCACGGATTCGCTGGTCGCAGGCGCTTGTGATCGCGATTGCGCAACCGATTGCGCTCTTGCCGGGTTCATCGCGCTCTGGAATCACCATGACGGCAGGGTTGTTTATGGGTCTCTCTCGTTCGGCAGCCGCACGTTTTTCTTTTTTACTCAGCATCCCCGTAACGGCTGCAGCGGGAGGCTATGGACTACTTAAGTGGATTACGCAAGGGGTGGATACTGCGACACCATCCAGTATGCTCGTGATTGGGTTTTTTGCAGCACTTCTTTCCGGGGTCTTCGCTATTCGTTTCCTTCTTTCCTATGTTTCCCATCGGCGCTTTACCCCCTTCATCGTCTATCGCTTGGTCCTGGCCGTCGCGGTTCTTGTGCTCCTTGTGCGTTAGTCTTGCTGTCTGCGCTTTTGCGCTGAGTGCATCGGCTCAAGTTCCTGTACAAATGACGCTCACCCTTGATGCGGATGGGGATGGGCTCCTTGATATGTGGGAGGCGCAGGTTTTTCAAACGGATCCGACAAAGAAAGACACGGATGGAGATGGGTTTGAAGATCGGATGGAGATCCAGAAAGGCTTCAATCCAAATGGAAAGGGGAACCTCATCGACAAGGATGCCGATGCAGATGGATTAATTGATCGACTAGAGGTCGCCTTTGGAGCAGATCCGTTAAACAACGACACGGATGGAGATACATTTCTTGATGGAAAAGAGGTGATGGCGGCCTTTTCACCGACCTCGACAGCTCGTGATCTGCTACCTAAATCAATCCGGGTCAATATCGCGACCCAAGAGCTCACGCAGAACGTGATGGGGATCGCAATTAAGAAGCATCGTGTTTCAACCGGGCTACCACGTACCCCAACACCCCTTGGAACATTTAAGGTCCTCCAAAAGCACCCACGCGCTTGGTCGCGTTCGGCGAAACTCTGGATGCCATACTGGATGTCATTTATTGGGACTACGTATGGATTACACGAACTGCCTGAATGGCCCGGTGGACGCAAAGAGGGGGAATCGCATTTAGGAAAGAAAGCGAGTCATGGCTGTGTCCGTATGGGGGTAGGGAGTGCGAAAGAAGTGTATGAGTGGACGTCCATTGGTACGCCCGTTACAATCGTAGGACGTTGATCTATTTACGAATGCGCCTCCGTTCTTTTCTTGCGTCACTTTTGCTCCTCCCGGGTCTTCTGATCCCAGGGGGTCTGTTTGCGGCAACAAAAGCGCCTGACTGGGGGCCGTTTGTGCCGCATCAAGATGAGTTTGCTTCGGCGATTGTAATGGTGCCAAACACGCATCAAATTCTCTACGAATTCAAATCGGAAAAACTCCATACGGCCGCCAGCCTCACGAAATTAGCGGGAGCGATGGCCTTTCTCAAAAAACCCGGTTCTTGGGAGCGGCTCATTACGCTCACGAAAGCCGACGAAGTCGGTGGAGGGCGTTTACGGGTTAATTCCGGAACGCGGATCCCGCTTCGTGATCTTTTTTATGCAAGTATTACGGCGAGTGCGAATAACGCAGCTACAGCGCTTGCGCGAGCGAGTGGTCTAACGATGAAGGGGTTTTTGGTAAGAATGAACCAGGTATCGAAAGCTGCGGGTGCCACGAAAACCGTCTTCTACGATGCTTCCGGGATGAACCCCAGGAACATGACGACGGCCAAAGACATGGCGTTGATCGCCGAAGCAGCGTTCAACCTGCCGGAAATCCGTCGGGCAGCGACCGTTTCAACCTATCCTGTCCGGATTGCTTCCGCCGGCCAAGTGCGGACGATCAAGAATACAAACCCACTTTTGGCTGCAAATACAGGTATTTGGGTCCTCGGTGGGAAGACGGGCTACCTGGAAGAATCGATGTATAACTTTGTCGGACGCTTCCGTCCGGAGCTGACCGATGGGACCCCTGAGCTTGGCAAAGACGTCCTAATCGTGGTATTTGGAGCACCAACCAAGGACGCACAATTCCAAACCGCTAAGCGTTTGGCGCAGTGGGCCTGGCGAACACATGAATTTTAACCGATTTGCCGATTGGCTTGCCGAACGGAAACAGCCCGCGTTCCGCTTGAAGCAAGTAAAAGAAGCGTATTTTCATACGCTAGCTTCGTCATGGGACGAAGTAACGACGTTCCCAAAGAATCTCCGGGATGAAGCGGCGAAGGAATTCCCCTGGAATGAGCTCACAATTGTTCAGGTCCAAGAAAGTCCTCAAGGCGATACCGTGAAAACGCTGTTCGCGTGTCAGGATGGAAAAAAGATTGAAACCGTTCTCATGCGCCACGAAGATGAGCGCGATACCGTCTGTATCTCGTCTCAGGTTGGCTGCGCGATGGCCTGTACCTTTTGCGCCACCGGAACGATGGGTTTGAAGCGTAACCTTACGGCAGAAGAAATCGTCGAGCAGGTCGTTCAGGTCCAGCGCTGGTTGAAGAAGCACGACTCGCGCGTGAGCAACGTCGTCTTCATGGGGATGGGCGAACCGATGCATAACTACGATGAAGTGATGCGTTCGATTAAAGTGATGAACAGCGAAGAGGGGCTGCACATCGGTGCGCGTCGCATCAGTATCTCCACCTGTGGAGTTGTTCCAGGGATTTTGCGTTTGGCCGATGAACCATATCAGGTAAACCTCGCAATCTCGCTCCACTCCGCCACCGATGAAATTCGTTCGCGCATCATGCCGGTCAACAAGGCCTACCCACTCGCGAAGCTCCGTGCCGCGCTTGAGGTCTACATGGAAAAGACCAACCGCAAGATCATGTTCGAATACCTTTTGTTGAAAGGGATCAATGATCGTGAAGTCGATGCGATCGCCCTCGCGAAATGGCTCGGCGAAGATTGCCGCTTGTTCCACGTGAACCTGATCAAATACCACGAAACAGAAGCCTTCCAGGCCACTGCTCGCGGAGAGCGTAACTTGTTTATTCGGTATCTCCACGACCTACACGTTCCCGCGACGCATCGCATCACCTTCGGAGAGGATATTGAAGCCGCCTGTGGCCAGCTCGCTGTCCAGGAAGCTGAAAACGGCGACGTGACTCAGGGGCTTGCAGCGGTACGTGCCGGCAAGGCTGCTAAAGAAGCAAAAACTAAAGGAGATCGCTCAAGTACATAGCACTGAAGCGGCGAGGGATGTTTGAGCCGTCGTGAGCAACGCGAACAACACATAAAACGGAGAGAAGGTCTGCCCGTGAGACTTGGAACGACAATCCATAGCGCGAGTTACCTCGCAATGAAGGGCTATGTACTTGAGCGAACTATTTGTAAATAAGTCATGCCTGAACCCCTAAAGCAACGCATCCTTGTTGGTATGTCGGGCGGAGTGGACTCGAGCCTCTCTGCGGCGCTTTTAGTTGAACAAGGATACGAAGTGGTAGGTGGATTCATTAAGAACTGGTCGGATAGCAAAGATCTCTGGACGGGTGAGTGCCA
>CAZRJW010000046.1:0-3981 GCA_964600845.1 uncultured Gammaproteobacteria bacterium
GTCATCGAGAGGAAGTGTGGGATACAGCCATTTGCGTCCACGGCTTTTGAAAGCTTCTCACGCTGTGCGACACCGAAACGATGCTGTTCATCTACCACAGCAAAGCCCAAATCCAGCGGCAGGCGCTGTTGGCCGTAGAGCAACGCATGCGTTCCGACTACCACAATCGGCCCCTCGGAATAGATCTGAGGCAACTCCTTCCAAGTAATCGTCCGCTCCTCCCGATCAAACGACCAGGTCTGCTCGGTACGCGTCAGTAACAACAGCGGAATATGCCACGGAGCAAACAGACGCCGCAGCGTCGCTGCATGCTGCTTTGCCAACAGGTCCGTCGGTGCCAAAATCGCACTCGACCGCCCCGCACGCTGACAGAGCGCTGCCAAAAAGGCAGCAACCGCTGTTTTCCCTGACCCTACATCCCCCTGCAACAAACGGCGCATCGGTTCTGGCTTTTCCAAATCTTGAACACAGCCCCAGACCGCCTTCCGCTGGTCATCCGTCAGCTGAAAGGGCAACGAGCTCGCAAATTGCTTGGCAAAATGCTCATCAAACGGAATGACCGGAGCGGGCGTACGCACCTCTCCTTCGCGCATCTGTGTCAGCGCCAATTGATAGACAAGCAATTCTTCAAACGCCAAGCGGCGGCGCCCTTCTTCAACCTCCGTCAGCACCTTGGGCGCATGGATCAACTGAACCGCCACCGCAATCACGGGTAGCCCTTCTTGTTGGCAGATACGATCCCCTTCATCTGCTTCTGGCCAAGCAACCCCTTCGTGCAACAGCGTTTCCACCGTTCGACGATAGACTTTCTGACTAATGGACTCAGTCAGTCGGTACACGGGAAGAATTTTCCCTGAAATCACTTCCGGCTTATCGGCCGCCTCCCAGGCTGGATTCCGAAACTGTAACCCATAGAGCGAGTCCTTCACGGGCGCGGCTGCCAAACGTAACCGTCGTCCCGCTTTCCAGTCCTTTAATAACCAAGGCTGATTAAAGAAATCACAGCGCGCGGTCGCTGTTCCATCCGTGATACGTGCTTGAATGACCGTAAACCCACGTCGCCCCGTTGGCCGTCGGGCGGCGGAAACAACTTCCACTTCAAACGTGGCCGCTTCCCCGTCCTTCGCGTCTTTCAACGTTGAACGCTTCGTGTAGTCCTCATAGCGACGAGGCGGCGTCAGTAACACATCCTGAACCGTCCGCATGCCTAACAGAAGAAACGCATTCACAATGGAACGCGTGACTCCAGGAACTTTTTCAAGCAAAAGCAGTCGATCAAGCATAGGACAGCCCACTCGCTCTATCGTACAGAAGTAGAACAGGTTTCGTCGAGCAGAGACGCGTGCTATACTTGTTTCATCTTTCGCATATGGTGACGTACGATCCTTCCGTTCAAGAGTTACTGGTCCAGGGCCAAGACCAATTTGTTTGGGAAACGCCCCTGTACCCGAGCTACCCTCGTGGTCCGCGCTGGTATTTTGCGCTCACCGCTGGAACCATCCTGCTTGTCTCCTACGCTGTGATGACAAGCAACTTCTTGTTCGCCTTCTTGATTCTGCTCTGTGCCATCATCTTAATTTTGGCTGGGAACGAAGAAGCGCCCATTGTATTGGCTCAGCTTGGGGATGTCGGTGTGGTCTTTGATGGAACGCTCTATCTCTACCGTGATTTGGCGACTTTCTCGATCATCTACGAGCCTCCCTACGTCCGTACGCTCTACATTGAAACAAAACACCTTACCAAGCCAAAACTCCGCATCTCCCTGGAAGACCAGGATCCGGTTGAAATTCGTGAGCATTTAAAGGCCTATTTAAAGGAAAATACCGACTTGCAAACTGAGTCAGGCTCTGATATTCTTGGGCGGCTATTACGGATCTAACAGCGCAATTGCACCCATAGCTCAGCTGGATAGAGCGCTTCCCTGCGAAGGAAGAGGTCATACGTTCGAATCGTATTGGGTGCACCACAGAAAACTCAGCTCTAAACGGGCTGAGTTTTCGTTTTGTGCACCCGACCCGGTAACGCCTTATACCAAAAAGATGGGTGGAGCCCATCTTTTTGGTATTCCTCTGTTTACTCTTGGTACCTCTAGCTTTCGCTCGAACGACCTTCTCCTCCATGATGATCTCCGGCTCGACCCTGTACCACAAGACCGGGTTTCAATTCTCGCTTCTCTCTTTCATTATTCGTGAGAGGCGTTCGGACATGGGCTTGCTGAGCAGCCACCTGCCCGTTCAGATCAGCATCATTCGTCTGCTGTACATCGGTAGATGTCATAGCGTGATTCGGACAATGAATTATTTGTCTCTACGTCCTCCACTCTTACGGTAACCCCGCCAGAAATGCGTGTCAATGAAGCCATTCCGTCGCTACAGAAGACTACCCTTTCCCAACCTGAATCACACACAACCGATTCATGGCACGCGTAAAGGCGACGTAGAGCAGGTCGGATCGCACGCGTTTTTGCTCTTCTTGCCACGCGGCAGGGATTTCTGGCCGGGGAGCAATCTTCAGCCAATCTGACGGATACACCACCGCCACATCTGAAAACTCCACCCCCTGTGCCTGCTGGAAAGTCAGATATCGGACGTTCGGATGGGAGAACTGCTGGTTTTGGAGCTCGGCTAAAAGCGCCTCATCTGGCGTAATAATCCCGATAAGACGCTCATCTCGTGGAATCGCGCCGAGCCAGTCCCTAAGCACCTTGTAGGTCTCCTTCAGGCTCGTCGTCGGCAACTCCTGGACTGGTTCGTTCGTCGCGGCACGTTCTGGAATAGAGACGGAGTACCCTCGATCTCGGATATATTCTAATATCTGGCGACTATTTCGATACACCGTTTGTAGCTGGACTCGTTGCGACTCGAGGAACGTCTCGCCTACTTCTTTCCAATCGCGCAGTGTTCCAATCCGTGTCTGCTGAGCCAAGTCACCAACGTAGAGCAACGCGCGTGTATTTGGATCAATACACGAACGAACCAACGTGATTTGGTGCGGAAGATAGTTCTGAATTTCGTCCAAGACGATGGTCGAATAGCGGAGGATGTCTTGACGTGTCCGTTCGGTTAAGACACCGCGCGTCCCACGTACCATCACCTTCCGCTCACGAAGCAAGGATCCATGCCGCGTCTTCCAGGCCTGGAGTAACAGAGTGAGGTCGAAGCGATCCAATGCCTTATCCGCCTTTTGGGCACGCCAGAGCGTAAGCGCCTGTGGCGACAGGAGCGGGACGTACAGACGTTCAAGATAATTCCAACTTGAATCTTTGGCTGAAAAAACGGGCAAGATCTGATCTAATGCGCGACGTTTTTCGCATTCATACCATTCCTGCTGCTCACGTTGCGGGGTATGCGTATCACGGATCGTGACCGAACCCAACGAAGGCAACACGGACATTGCCCACTGGCTAAAGGTCTCAATCACCACGTGATGGATCCCAAGCGAAGGCAGCAATTCCGTAAAATAGTCTCGCGAAGATGCGTCCTGCACCAACACCAACATCGAGGCCTCCGTAAAGCGTTCCGCCGTCTCTGGTGATTGCGCGAGGTAGGCCAAGCGATGCAGCGCGAGCGTCGTTTTCCCCGATCCAGCCGGACCAGACAAGAGAAGTGGCCCCGAGGCTGGGGCACGAATCACCGCATCCTGTGCCTTCTCCATTTGCGCCACGATATCGGTCAGGGCGAAGGTCGATTTACGATTACTAAAATAATCTTGATAGACCAACGTGCGTGCATAGGTCTCCGCCTCGCTCGACATGAATAAAATCTTCTGTTTCACGATCATGAACTGATCCTTGCGCACCAACTTCGCCTGCTTGGATGTTCCATCTGGTAAACGGTACGAAACGTCCCCCAGCGCTTCATAGCGGATAGAGGCGACCGGCGAAATCCAAGAAAAGATCTGTTCATCCGGACGAGAGAACTTCGCAAAGAGGAACACTCTCGGCTCCGTCTCTCCCGGGAATAAGAGATCACACTGCGTAAA
>CAZRJW010000047.1:0-3967 GCA_964600845.1 uncultured Gammaproteobacteria bacterium
CTCCGCCACGACGACCACCTCCGCCGCCTCCACGATTGCGGCCTGCCGAATTAGATCCCTTGCCCCCATTACTATTGAACTGGTTAATCGCGGAACGTGCATTGTCGTACTTCACGTACTTGGAATACGCGTTCTTGAAGTCTTCCCCTCCTCTTTCAAGGTGTTTTGGTTCCACGCTCGCCTTTGCCCCTTCGTAACGAACATACTCGTTATATGAGCGTTCTGCACCTGGTGTTTGCTTAAAGTATTCTGAACGGAAATCTGCGTCTGCCGCTTGTAGTCTCTGGAATCCAGCCGTCTGTTCCTGCACGTTAGGGTCCGTACTAGGATTTTTCAGCTCATATTCCGTGTACTGCTTGAAGTTATCGTAATCCCGCTGTGTCTGCTCATCCACACTTGAGAAATATTCTTTCACACGCTCCGAATTTTCGTTAACCGTCATCTTCAACTTTTGTGCCGCCGCCTTCGTCTCTGGATCTCTCATGAGATTGCTATTCAAGGCCTGGCCGACGTTACTCTGACCCATCGCTGCCATGAATTCGATCTGTTCATCGCCACTCAACTCTTCCATCCCATTCAAGATAGGTAAGACTTCATCTATCTTGCTCTGATATGCCGCTGCGGCACGCGCCTGCACGTTTGCGGGAACATTCTTATCACGCAAAATCTCCGCATTTGTTTTGGTTACGTCGGCACCAGAAGCATCTTGATAGGTTCGTGGCTGGCTCAGGTAGCTGTTCGCCCCTCCAAGACCTACAGCCGTACTCTTTGCGATCGAATTCACGGCAGCGGCACGCATGGTCGGCGCCTCGCTTGGGCTTGCACCACTTCCGACGTTTCGTACAGCTTGGGAGACTCCAACCGTCTTGGCAGCGCTCACTAAGTTCGTAGTCATCGCATCCGTTACCATTGGCTGTTCAAGGTGATTCACCTCTTCTGACGTGAGCCATGCTCCCGATCCAACCGCCGCAGCCGCCGAGAAGTCCTTTACGACCTTATCGACCGCCTCTTGTCGCGTCTCACTGATCACAAACTTTCCACCCGTAATCTTTCCATCCGCGTCCGTGTCCGTCTGGAAAATACGACGCTGGTCATTCGCGTCCTGCTCAACGGACAACTTCGCCAACGTCTTCGTATCCACACCTGACTTGCTTTCTTTGACGTAGCTAACCAAGGCGTCGAAGTTCTTGCGATCGTTCCCATTAAGTTTCTTCTGCGTTGCGCGAATCGCGGCCGTGTCCCCCATCGTAACTTTGCCGCTTGCATCCGTCTTAAAGGCGCCATCCGCAGCAAAGTTCTTCAAGACCTCGAAGTTTGCCTTCGCATCCTGATCCAACGAACTGAAGTTCTGGCGCACTTCCGACATCTGCTTCTTGCGCTCCTCTTCATTGGTAATAAGATGCGGATTTTCTTTATTCATCTTCTTCACCGCATCCTCGATCTGCCGACGTCTGTCGACGGCCTCCTGCGAATCCCCATCAACCAGCGACTTCGCGCTCTCGTATTTATCCAAACGGCGGCCATTCGACTGTTGTTTTCCAGAGCGATCAGAGACACGCTTTGCGACCACCTTATCCCCATTCGTCGATGCCTCAACACCGGCCTTCACCCCATCCTTTACTGGCTTCAATTCTGCGTCAAAGGCTTTTTCATTACTTGCTGTTTTAAAATCCTGATCAGCCATAGCTAGCCGTGCAGCTGGACTGCCAGTGAGGTTTATATCATTCATGATTCTCTGATACTCCGCATCTTTCACCGACTGTGGCGCCCACTTGTCATTCATGATTTTTGATTTTTCCATCGCTTTCTTGATCTTTGCGTCGCGGCTGGCGCTTTCCTGACCGCGTAGCCATTCACTCCTCCCTAACCCAGGTACTTTCTGCAACTGTCTTGCCATTCCTCCGCTCATATCGTACCTGCGATCAACCAAACCAACGGCACCTCGAGCACCTTTAAACGCTCCACTAGCAGCCAGGCTCACACCTTTTTTAAGGCCAAGAGCGGTCAATCCCACACCCGCTCGCGTACCTCGAACCGCCAATCCCACACCCGCCGCTACCCCTCCATACGTCATAGCTCGTGCAGCACGGGACGCGTAATCCTTCGATTTGTTTCCAATTTTCTTCATGAGCCCCCCAGCACTCTCTCCAACCTTCGAAGACGCAGCCATAGCAGCCTCAAGGCCCATCATCATCATGGCGATCGCGATAATATACGATCCCAATCCCTGTGCATTTCCAATACGTGTAATAAAGGCGCTTGTCACATTTTGACCGACTTGAAAAGCATTTGGCCCAGCAACCTCTAACGCCTGGCTACCAGAAAAAAGGCCTAAGCGCTCATCTGCGCCTTGCGCGGATAACGTTGCGAACGTAAGCCACAACCAGAAGGCCATAATCGGTCCACCCGTAAGAAGACCTGTTAATCGCGGCCAGAAATCATCCACCCCTGGCATAGCCTTTTTCATCGAACCTGGAAGTGCTTCCGCCAAGAATGGAATGGGAGAGAAAATTAACAACATCCACAGACCAACGATACGAGCGACCACAAACACCACCATCATCATCATGACGCCGATCGCAACAATAAGAAGGAAGATCTGCAACGCCGATGCCAAGATGACATCGATAATGACTTGCCCCGCTCCATCTGTTCCCACCGATTGTGCCGTAGAACTGGCATAACCTGATTGAGCAATAAGTGGCAGATGCAACGCATTCGTAAAGTTTCCGGCGCCAATCGCTGCAAAAGCATTCACGAACGTCAGCATCACCACCTGAGAAGCGTCGATCAGCAAGGCAACGATTGTTTTTGAAAAGTTGACCAGCACCGCAGCAAGCAAGACTTTTGGTAATACGTCTTTTACGTGGAGTTCATTTCTCTTCCATCCAAGAATCGTCGCATATGAAGAGAGGATCAAAATAACAATAAAGAACATGTTGACCAGATCGCGCACGATCTTCCAGCCAATCACTACCGGTGGCGCATCCGCAAAGCCGTTATAGGCAAGAAAACCTAGGAGAACGTTAATCAACAATGAAATCACCTTTCCCAAGAAGGAAACGATAATCCCCATCATGAACGCCAGGAACCCGATCAAACGCGCGGTGAGGGCGTCTGTAATAGACCCACCGGTTGGCAATCCAAGTGCCCTTTGCGCAATCTGCGTAGCGCTCTCGCCTCTAGCAAGTCCCCCTCCCACCGTTCGCATGACATCAGGCTGCTCTTCGTACACGTAGTCTCCCAGACGAGCTCCTGCATCCTGTGTGAGAGCGTAGAGCCCCGTGATTGGGTTCGACATCATCAGCGCTCGGTCAGTCCAAGATCTTTCATCGAGGGTTTGTTGAGCGTGCACAGCGGCTGCTGGAAGCAGTCCACCGAACACAATCAAACCAAGCGCAAGGAAGGTGCACGCACGCGAGAAGAAAGAACGCATAGAAAACGTGGCTCAAGTCTACCATACACACGAAGGGTCTAATAGGCAGGTTCATCCACACACTGTGTGGGGTTGTTTCAGGACCTGGGCATGGTAGACTGCATCCCATGCTTTCGTTTCGTAAATCCGATCCCCTCTCGACGAATTTTATCGTCTCTACGGAACGCTCTGTCTCGCGTCAGACGATTATTCTTGCCGCTGTTTTTTCAGTGATCGTTGGACTCTTATCCGCGGCCGGTGCGACCGCCTCCTATCGTGCAAGCGCACATGGAACAAGCGTCATCGATGAAATTCAACGCCTCCCTTTAATCTCACACCTTGAACGCGCCGCGGGCTTGAAGCCAGATAGCCCTATCGCACCAGAAGCTGCGAAACGTGATCGTATCAATATCTTGCTCTTGGGCGTGGGCGGTGAAGGTCATGAAGGCTCCCAACTCACCGACACGATCATCTTGGCCTCGATCGACATGAAGCAGAAGCGCGTCGGCATGTTGTCGATCCCACGCGATGTCGCGTATCCGCTCGGCGGCG
>CAZRJW010000048.1:0-3749 GCA_964600845.1 uncultured Gammaproteobacteria bacterium
GTGAGTGTTTGGCCGTCGGGAGTCCGAAGGCGTACAGCTTGGTCTTCGATCGCTACAACGGAGCAGAGAAGCGGTTGTTTCATACGGTTCCTCGGAGCCTACTACGAAGCAAGCGTTTGTTCCATGGGATGGATTTCTAGGCGTCTGTGGTGCATGCGGATCGGGAGACGGAGCGTCAGAACTCCCTGGTGGAGACTAGCTTCGGCTCGTTCTGGGTAGACGTCGAGCGGGAGCACGATAGAGCGACTAAAGCTTCCCCAATAGCACTCTTGATGAAACCAATCTTCTTCACGGACATCGTGGGGCGTGCGGCGCGTACCACGAATAGTGAGTAAGTCACCATCGATTGAGACATCTAAATCTTCTGGTTCGACTCCTGCAAGGGTTGAACGAATAAACAAGAGATCTCCTTGGCGAAAAATATCGACGCCGAGTTCACCCTCTTGTTCGCTGAGTTCTTGCCAGCGGTCGACGACTGGCTCTTGGGCTTGGACGGGAGGAGAGAAGAAGGCGAACGCCATACGGGAAGATTGTACCATGGCACGCGATGGGTCATCCACACGCTTCTGCGTTTCTTGTCTCAGTTGAATCTGGTATACTGTTTCCAACCTTGTACCATGTATGGCGAACCTTTTACGTGATCGTTGGTCCAAGCTGAGCTTCGAACAGAAATTAGCGATTACGTCGCTCAGTGTCTGTTGTCTTTTTTTAGTGTTTGGAGGCCTGTCGCAGTTACGGTCCAATGTACGCAAGCCGTTTCTCGTGTCGCGCCAAAATCTGACACGTGCGATCCAAATTCGAACGCAGAATTTTGAAAATGATGAAAAAACTCAGGGGGAATTAAAACTGAAAGATACCGATCGGGATGGAATTTCGGATTACGACGAGCAATACACCTATCTCACCTCAGCCTATTTAGCGGACAGTGATTCGGACGGGGCTTCGGATGCAGAGGAGATCGCTCAAAAACAAGATCCAAATTGTCCCCAAGGAAAAGACTGTTTCGACCTTCAGTCTTCTGTTCCTCGAGCGGCGACGTCTACCTTCGTTGCGGAGGCAGACGCGAACTTGGCGGCGGTCCGATCAGGGGCGCGGCCGCCTCAGACGGGTGTGGAAGAATTTATTGTCAATCCAAAAGTGCCTGAGAGTATGACGGCGGAGGATACGCGCGCCTACATTCGCTCTCAGGGATTGTTGCCAGCGGATCAGCTTGCAACGCTTTCGGATGAGGCGGTGATGCAAGCGTATCGCATGTCCTATCAGGAAGCGCTCCGTATTCAGTCAGCTCGAGCCGCAGCTTCTCCGAGTGTGTCTAGTTCTGTTTCTACAACGGCTCCCTCTCCTTCTCTTCAACCCACCCCTTAGCGCCCTATGGAATTCTCGCGTTCTTTCCGCCGTGTCGCGTTCGCCCTCGTCACTCTCGTGACGGGGTTAACGCTTTCTTTAGGCCCACTGCAGCCAGCCTTGGCGCAGTCGCCGAACATCCCTGTTCCGGTTACGGGCCCAGGGATGCCGGTAGCGATTACGGCTAACGTGCCAGAAGCGGCCAACTCGACCTATAAGAACATCATGAGTCAGCTGACGCGCGCGGGAGTCGTTGCACTCACAAACGCGTTGCAGTTGTTTTTGGGTCAGATGGCATATGACGCGGCGGAGTACATTGCAACGGGTGGAAAAGGGCAGGGAAAGCTGTTCTTTGATGGGAAATTCGGAGAATATCTCTCAAATGTTGGAAGTGATGCAGCTGGAGAATTCATGGCAAGCATGAGTGACTCAAGTTTCTTCCAGGGGATCGGGTTTAATCTGTGTCAACCAAAAGATCCAACAACGCTCTTGCGCTTGCAGGTCTCGTTGGGCGAGTTGGGGAGTCAGCTGTTCCCGACACCGCCGAACTTGAACCTTCCGAACGTCGGTGGGCTGGCACAGAGTCGCTACAATCGTCCACAGGCACGCTGTGACTTCCAGACGGTGCTTAGTAATTACGACACACTTTATCGCACGATGAGCGATGGAGACGTTATTAGTAATTTGCAGCAAAGCTTTGATCCGGGAACAAGCCAGCTTGGCACGCTCACAAGTACCTTTAACCGATTTTTGACGGACACGCAGCGTCAGGTGACGGATGCAGCCTCTCAGCGCCAAGAGGGGGGAGGCTTCCGTCCACTTGAAGGGTTGATTTCAGGAAACATTCGGACGCCTGCCTCGGTTATTGAGGAGGCAACAAATGAACAGGTGGTACGTAAGCCAGGCGCAGACCAATCGATGGTGGTTGGAAATATTTTGTCGAACGCCTGGGAAGCGGGGCCGATCCAGTTGGCGCAATACACCGCTTCTATTTTCTTGAATACGCTGACCTCGAAGTTCATGCAGCGCATTTTCGAGAAGGGCTTGGGGGGATCATTCACCCCATCGGCTCGACTTGATCTCTCCGGTCCGGACTCCGTTGCGATTTATGGAAAAACAGATGCAAGAAATGCAAACATTGATTTAAAGAATCCGCCAGCGCAGCAGGTCGCAAGCTACGATGTAGTATCGCAGATGCAGACGTGTCTCGTGACTCAACGGGGAGCGTGGAACTGTGTCATGGACCAGTCGCTTGTGCAGGCGATTCGCTCGGTAACCAAGGAAGGTGGTGTGACAGTTCGCGAAGCGTTGAGCCGAGGATGGTTGCATGGAGACTGGCGCTTGATTCCAGAATCACGTACGCGTGAAAACCAGGATCCGCAGTGTTATACGCAAGCATACTGCGCGGGAAACCTGCAGAAGATGCGTCTCATGCGTATTTTGCCGATTGGCTTTGAGTTGGCCGCGAACAGCGAAGCGAACAAGCGCCGCTGTGATACGGCAGATGGATGTCTTACGTTGGACGAGGTCGCGAAGGCATTTACGAATTGTAATGCGCAGGGACAGTTAGACGAGGCGCATCCATTCTGTCATTTGATCGATCCAAACTGGGTCATCACTTCCTTCCCTCAGCAATGTTCGCTCATGGGATATACGGATACGCTGGTTTCCACCAAACTCCCTATCAGAAAAGAAGAATGTCAGGATATCCAGACCTGTTTGGCACGAAATGACAAAGGAGAATGTACGGGGGGATATGGCTACTGTATGGCTGAACGCCCGGTCTATCGCTTCCAGGCCGATGTCTGTCCTGCATATGCGGCGAGCTGCCGTATCTATACAGACGCGGCGAACAAGCAACTCGGATATCTCCGCAACACGATCGATCGTGCAGCATGTGATGCCTCGAACGCTGGCTGTCTTTGGTACGCCACCACGCGTGCAACGGGCACGAGTGAAGGGGCGGATTGGGCGGCGAATACGTCAACGGGAGATCGAATGTACTTTAAAGCGGCTGCTCCAAGTCAGTCTCCAGCCACGAAGGGCTTAGACTCTTGTCCGGCTGGAGATGAAGGCTGTACGCGTTTGTATGCGTTCACCCCAGGCAAAGCGACATTAAACTTACTGATTAACGGGTCATTTGAAGCGGTCGATCCAACGACCTCAACGCACTTGTTGGGCTGGAACATTCTCTTGTCTGATCAGGTCGCGGCGCCTCCACTGTATTCTTTGGCACCGATGGTCAGCTCAACGGATCTGGTTGATACGTCGTATCTGGGGGAGAAGGGCTACGTCCTTCAGCGTGATGTCCGGCCAGATGTGCTCGTGCAAAGTATGAAGGTGGGTGGCGGCCGAACGTATGCATTCTCCTTCTACGCACGTTCCAGGGCGGGGGCGGCCTTTGT
>CAZRJW010000049.1:0-3279 GCA_964600845.1 uncultured Gammaproteobacteria bacterium
TTTTTTGTTAGGCTGTGTTCATGAAGGTTGATGCCTCACTCGCGACACATGCGCTCCAAAACGAGCAATTGTTGATGTTGATCAAGAGCAGGCAGCTCCAGACAATCGCGGATGTGATCGCACTCATGACGCGCATCAACGACCTACTCGAGAAAGACGATGGTCTCTGGTGGTTCAACTCCCTCTATCGTCGCGTTACGCTGGCGATTGAGCGTGATTGGAAAGAAGGGAAGTGGGCGCATCCAGAATGGCTCGTCTATTTGGACGTTGAATTCTCAGAACTGTATTTTCAGGCGATCGAATGTTGGCTAACGGAGTCAGAAGATATGCCGCGCGCCTGGACGCCGCTCTTGAAGTTGCGGTATCACCCGAGAATCGCCCCGGTGCAGTTCGCGTTAGCGGGTGTGAATGCGCATATCAATCGAGACCTGGCGCTGGCGGTTGTGCGTGCCTGCGAAAAGACGAATACGATTCCACAACGAGGAACGCCGGAAGAAGCGGATTATATTCGTGTAAATAGAATCCTTGAAGAAGTAGAGGTGAAAGCGATGCAAGAAATGGCGCGGGGGATGCTGAAGAGTGTCACCGAGCGAGTGAATCCCCTCGACAAGAAAGTTGCGATGACGCTGATCGGCTGGGCGCGTGATGTGGCGTGGAATCATGCAGAAAGCTATTGGCACTGGACGCATATGTTACCGAATGAAGAGCAAGCGAAGAAGGTGGTGAAAAACATGGATCGGATGACCGAACGCATGAGTCAAGGTATTTTACTCCCTCCCTCGACCGTACGTGGTCACGCGTTTCTATGACCCCGGAAGCGTTAATTCGATTAGCGGAGTTGGATGATTCCGTCTGTCACGAACTGGATTTACATGCTTCTCATTTGCAACTGGATCCAACGCGGCATATCGCTCAGGCGCTGAAAGATACGAAAAAGATGGGAAAAGATGTGCTAAAAATTATCCACGGTCGTGGGGCGGGTATTTTGCAAAACACGACTCGTCGTTTTTTGGATCAAGCGCAAAGAAAAGGAGCGATTCAGTATTTTCGTGCGTCAGACCGTTTTGGGGAGCTGGGCGCTGTCATCTACGTGATCGTTTGAAGGAGGTGCAGCGGCCTGGGTTTCGGCGGCGTTTGCTTCTGTTAGCTCTTGGAGCTCAGCTTTGAAGAGCAGACTGACTTCTTCTTGCTTGTCCGTAGGGAGATCTTCGAAAATATCGCGCCAGTAATTTAATTCATCGGCGTCTTCTCCGAGCGCGATCAATTGGTCGAGAATAATCTCGAGTTCAGGTTTGGTCATAATAGGCTAGGCGGCTTGTTTGAGATCTTCGGCGGGACGATTTCCTTTTCGATAGTCTGCAATATTCTTCACCACCGCTCCGATCTTTTGTTCGGCGAGTTTTTCGCCTTCAAGTACGAGCTTCGGATGCTTCCCCATGAAGATCGCGGTTTTTGTCACCAAACTCGCTGTTTTGACCGCCCCTTTTTCTAACAGCTTCTCCGCTGCTTTCCCCATAAGTTCCACGCTCCTTCCGATCAATCCAATTGCTTTGCCTGCTTCACCGATCCCAGTGAAATCAAGCGCAACACTGGCAACACCCATCGCTCCATGGATCACGCGTCCGCTGCCCGTCATCTTTTCGCCCGTACTGGTATTCCCGGCGACGGCTTCGGCCGCCATTTTGGCGCCACCGACAAAGGGAAGAAGATCGATTGCGCCGCTCAGGGTTCGCTTCAAGAGACTCGCACGCTTTTCTTGAGCGCCTTCCATAATTTTCTCGCGTCGTTCGGCGGCGGTCTCGGGACCCTTTGACGGTTCTTCTTGAGTGGTAGGGGAGGGCTTTACCTGCTCGGCGGCATAGGAGGCGGTGGCGCCGCTGATCCGTTCTTTGAAGCTCGTGAGCGCGGCTCGAAAGCGCGCTTCGTTCGCGGCGAGCTTTTCTTGAACCTGTGACGCGCTCGCTGCTTTTTCTGCTCGACCTGGAGAAAGATTTGTCGCATTCACAAAGCCAGCGAGTTTGGCTGCGCTTTTGTCGATGCATTCATCCGTTTTGCGGCCGACGTAGGCGAGCAGGTTCGCTTGTTGTTCTTTGAAAATTTTTAAGCTCGTGATCTTCTCAAAGGCTTTTCGAGCAAGGCCGCGAGGCTCTAATTCCTTCGCCGCTTTTGGAATTTCCGCAACCGGAGCCGCTTCTTGGGTGGGCTGGTGTTCAAGGTCTGAGACGGACATATCAATTCGAAATGGTGGTTTTTAACTCCTCCGTTTTTTCTGCATCAAGCGCTTCCGCATATTCAAATGCAATGTGATCACGCTCACGTTCAAGTGCTTCAAACTCATCGGCATAGGCAAGGTACAGGGCTTCAAGCGCTTTGATCTCCGCTTGCTCTCGATCGGTGTCCATGGCCTATAGAGTAGTCGATTTGGAGGAGCTTGGGAATTCAGCGGGGTTATTTGACTTTTTGGCCATTTTTTGGCATACTCATCAGTTCTTTGCCGTTCTTTTTACGCAGAGGACGGTCTAATTCCGACCCCCAACCCCAGTCATGAGGTGTAGCCTTGAGGATCCAGAGATTGCCTGACGACGAGTTCGTGTCTCGAGCTCGCGTCGCCCGTCCGCACAAGCCGGGCGCTCGTACGGAGGAGGTCATCGCGATCGCGCGTGAGCTTCTCAAGCGTCCCCACCTGCTGTTCGCGGTTTTGCTCGAGAGCAATCCGCACAGCAGCCAGGCGCCGAAGTCGATCCAGGCCCTTCGGGGCGTCTACCCCTGCCTCACCAAGGACGAGGCCGCGGAGGGAGTCAAGGACATGCTGCGCCGCACCTGGTTGCGCCCCGTACAGGGCGCCTCGATCGTCGAGATCGTCCAGCGAGACCTCGAGGCAGCTCGAGGTGAGGTCGAGGCGGAACGGTCAACGCGCGGCGACGATCGGCCCTCCAAGCCGCCGCCCGCTGCGGACGCAGACGGCCCGAAGATCAGCTCACAGAGGATCTTCCAGGCGGTCTTCAACGGCTGGGGTGCCTCCGCTCACCTGAAGAAGGTGGCGAAGGGACGCGTCGGTGCCGATCGGCTGCTGGCCAAGCGTCCGCACCTCACGGCGCTGACAAGCCTGGTGCGCAAGGGGCGGAAGAACAGCTCGATCCCGACGATCGTCGAAGCCCTGAAGCAGCTCGTCGCAGACGGATACGCCGCGGTGGTGGAGGGATCGTTCGACTCGCTCGATGATCTCGTGCTCACGCCGCTCAAGCGACCGCCTCGTATCGTGGAATCGCCCTCGATCCC
>CAZRJW010000050.1:0-3188 GCA_964600845.1 uncultured Gammaproteobacteria bacterium
CGGCATAGGATCGTCAGAGACTATACGTAACAAACGAAATCACCGCCAGGACAAGTGCAAAGCCAAAAATAACGATCGCCGCTGGGACTGCATACGGGATGGCAATAAACTGGTGGGCCATCAACAAAACGACGCCGAGCGTCTGAAGACCCATCTTCACTTTTCCGAAGATATTGGCAGAAGTATAAGTCTTTTTGCGCCGAAACCGCGCATAGGCTCCTGTCATAATAGCGAGCTCCAATACAACCAACATCCCTGCAAAAAGTGGGTGAATCTGCGTCGCCACGAAGACAAGGGCGACCGATCCGACAAGCGCTTTATCCGCGATCGGATCGGCGACCGTCCCCCACATCGTAATCTGCTTACGCGTTCGCGCTAACGATCCGTCCAACACATCCGTAAAGGCGGCGACCAGAAATAAGAGCAAGACCCATTTCCAGGCCTGATCCATAATCGCCGTAATCACGAGCGGAACAAATAAAAATCGACCCATGGTGAGGTGGTTGGGGGTCACCCACGAGGGAACCAGTCGAAGGATCGACGCTTTCAAAAAGCGATCGTGCGGATACAAGCGCACGTTCTCATTTGTCATGAGCATAGCAAGCTCTCCCCATGGTACACTTTCTGCAGTCTCATGTCCTCTCGCTTCACTTCCATTCTTCCGCTCATCGTCGGTGGAATCGTCGCCATCGGAGCCAGCCTCTTCCCCGCTTCCGCCGAGGCGCTTCGATCAGCGATGTTCTTGTTCGTTCTTGTTCTTGGAGCTGGCACGATTGGACCTCGGCTCGTTTCAAATCTTCCCCAGGCTCTCCGCTGGGTCGTAGGCGGAGTAACGCTTCTCGCGTGTCATTCGATCTTGCAAACGATTTGGTATTACGCCGGTGGTCTGCTTGGACCTCTTGCAGATGGCGTCTGTCTAGGAACAAGCCTCCTCTTGTTTGCAGGACTCTTTTTCCTTCGTCCAACTCGACCGGAGATAGAAAGTGATGACCAGCAGAAAGCGGTCACAACGCCTGAAGCCGCGTGGACGACGCTTGCCGTGCTAGCGGCGGTGGCTGGCTGTATTTTTATTGTCGTCAGTGCCCAGCAAGCCGCCACTACGCGCTCTATCAATGGAGCCTGGATCCTATTTCCCGCGGGAACATTCGTTGCGGTCGCCCTTCTCTACGCGAGCGGCTTTCTGGCGAGCCTAAAGTCACGAACCCTGGTTGTGGCGGGCATCGTTGCGGCAACACTGCTTACGCTCGCCTCGCTCACCACCTTTATTTATCCTCTGGGATACGGCTTTGATGGGTTTCTCCACCGAGCGAGTGAAGCGGTCATTCTTGAAAGCGGCACACTCACGCCTGCCCCACCGTCTTATATTGGTCAGTACACGCTCGTGACTTGGCTCACCCGTGTCTTGCGCATTCCACCGAGCATTGGGGATGTGTGGCTGGTCGGAGCCCTCGCACTCCTGCTGCCGCTCGCCTGCGTGCACCTGGCATCAAAAAAGCGCCGAGGGCTCGCTGTTCTTGGGCTACTGCTCGCGCTTCCTCTGGGCATCCTCTCTGCCACGACGCCTCAGAACGTCGCCTATGTATTAGGCCTACTCGCGCTTCTCTGGCTCGTTCCGACGGAGGAGGCTTCTGACAGAGGTGAAACATTGCCTTCAGAGCGCGCCATCTCCCTGGCGGCGCCCTGGATTTTTCTTACCTGGTCACTAGCAACACATCCACTCGCCGGACTCCCCTTCGCCTTCGCGGGTTTTGCGCTTACGATCCACTCACTTCGTTCGACGATCGCACGCCGAGTCCTGATTAGCCTCTCTTTACTAGGCTCGCTCCTCGCCGTCCCGCTCGCCTTTTCTGTGCGCGCAGCTCTGCAAAGCGGTGGCCTATCTTGGGCCTGGGTGCGGGCGGTTCCATCTTCGTTGGGCTGGTTCGCCCAAAGACTCGCCGAACCGGCGACCCACTTGGCGCTCTGGCCAGACTGGGCGAACTGGCAGGGCTATCTCCTAACATTTCTCTTGTTGGGCGCGGCCGTGCTCGCAACCTTCAAAGATAAAGGCCGCCGAAGCATTTGGCTAACACTCATCGGATTCGCTCTCGCTGCAGGGCTCAGCAGCTGGCTCCTCGAAGCGAGTGGAGATTTCTCGTTCCTTATTTCGTACGAACGCCAAGCCTACGCCGCCCGTCTCTTAGTTGTGATGCAGCTGTTTTTGATTCCTGCAGCGCTCGTTGGGATCAGTTACTGGTTTGAACGGGCGGAGCGAGCACACCCTCGTATGCGTGCTGCTGCGCTACTGATCGGCCTCGCTTGGTTCTCGGCCAACGTCTACAACATGCTTCCCCGCAATGATGCGGCGGCCATTGGACACGGTTGGAATGTGGGCCAAAGTGATATCGAAGCCGTAAAGTTTATTGAAAAACAAGCGAATGGCCAGTCCTACACCGTCCTCGCTAACCAAACGGTCAGCGCCGCCGCCATCTCAACTCTCGGATTCAAACGCTACGTTGGCGACATCTTCTTCTACCCCATCCCGACAGGCGGCCCTCTGTACGAACGTTTTCTCCAAATGATGGAAAAACCGGATCTCGATATCGCCAAAGAAGCTGGTGACTTAGGCGAAAGTAAACTTGTTTACGTTGTAGTAAATCAATATTGGTTCAGGGCACCCCAACTTATCGAGCGTCTGAAGACGATTTCCGATCGAACCTGGAATGTGGAACGCGGCGCAGCTTATATTTTCTTATTTGACTTGAGTAAGCCAAGTAACACCTCAACAACCCGTTCGGGCGCGTGACGCTTCCAGGCTTCAACCGCCCGCGCTGACCAAACCGCCCGCGGCTCGGTCGTGAGTCTTTCAATCGCCCGCCACCAGTCACTCGCCTCGCTCGAATGAACCACAAGCCCCGCGGATCCCAGCGTCTCTGGGATCCCCCCTTTCGCTTGCGCCACAGCCGGGAGTCCACTTGCAAACGCCTCCAACAAAACCGTTGGTTGATTCTCTTCAATCTGTGACAAAACAAGGAGCGCATCCGCTGCCCGCATATGCTCCAATACAATTTCAGGAGTCGTTTCTTCGAAAGCAGTAAGTGACGATCCAACGGGAAGCACAACCGTCTGAAGAGCTGTCGCTCCCGCCCCCACAACCTGCCACGCAATCGGACGCGGAGCGCTCTGCATGAGACCTACAAGAACGTCTC
>CAZRJW010000051.1:0-3077 GCA_964600845.1 uncultured Gammaproteobacteria bacterium
CGCAACAAACCATCGCCTTTTTCAACACCCGCGATGCACTTCTGAAGGATGTAAAGCTCCGTGACATTCTCTCTAAGGCGATTGATACAGAGGGACTGACGGAGGCCGTAAAGCCTTCAGCCCTTCCTGGCGGATCCCCCCTCCCTTTCCTAGAACTTCCTGCCGTAACAAGCACCGCTGCAACGAGTACGGTGAGCGCCACCTCCACACAGCCTTCACTCGACGATCTACGCCAAGCGCTCGAAACAGCGGGCTGGAAACTTGATCCCGCGACCGGTCTACGCTCACTTCCAATTCCTGGTGCGCGCCCCGCCCCAAAGCCAAGCGCTGCTACCAGCACGGCCGCCACTTCTACCGGAACCTTGCTCGCCATCACGATCGACGTACCTGATCAGCCAGATCTCATTCGGATGGCGGAGTACCTCCGACAGCGCTGGTCTCTCCTTGGAATGAAGGTTGGCATTGAAGCTCACCCTGCAGAACAACTCGTTCGAGACGTCGTAACGGATCGCTCAGGCTACCAGGTGCTCATCTGGAATATTCTCTTGCAACCGACACAGGATCCCGCCCCTTTCTGGGACAGCGAATCTGCGACGGGACAAGGCCTCAACTTCTCCAACCTGAATAGCAAGATCGTAGACCAGCGTATCGACGCAATCCACGCAGCGACTTCAACCGAGATGCTGCAGATGGCTCGGGTCAACTTCGCCCGCGCACTGCTCGCAGAAACACCCGCGATCTTCCTCGCGCGACCAACCTACGCCTACCTCATCAGCAACCATATCCAAGGCACAACGGATCTCGACCTTGCGACTCCAAGCGATCGCTTGAGTCGATCGAGTCAGTGGTGGATTGAGTCAGCGTTGCGCTGGAAATAAAACTTGTAGAAAAACTAAAACACCGCCCATATGGCGGTGTTTTAGTTTTAGTCTCCTGTCTCAGTCTACGCCTTATCCGACATCTTTTTCGTCATGGCTCCCAACCCTTCAAACGCACGCAAGATTTCGAGAGGCACGGCGAACACCACCGTATTCGATTGATCGCTTGAAATATCGTTGATTGAGTTCAAGGTGCGCAAGTGTAAAGCGCCTGGATTGCTTGAGAGAATCTCCGCTGCTCGACGGAGGTTTTCTGCAGCGGCGATTTCACCTTCCGAGCTAATGATGACCGCACGGCGTTCACGTTCTGCCTCTGCCTGCTTGGCAATGGTACGCTGCATTTCTTCTGGGAGGGAGATATCTTTTAACTCAACTCCTTGCACTTCAATCCCCCAGTTTCCGGCGTGCTGCGAAATCAACTCTTTGATACGCATTGAGGCCTGGTCGCGCTCTGAGAGCAATTCGTCAAGCGTCAGTTCACCAACAATATTACGCATCGTTGTTTGCGCGAGCTGTGAAATCGCGTACCACACATTCTCCACCTCGATCACCGAGCGGATTGCATCCGTTACGTGATAGTACAAAACAGCGTTGATCTTACAGGACACGTTATCCTTCGTGATAGCGTCCTGATAAGGAACTTCAACCGCCTTTGTACGGATATCAACCTTCGTCATTCCCTGAAAGATAGGAAGGACGATCTTCCAGCCTGGATCAACCAACCCGGAGAATTTTCCCATCGTGAACTTCACACCACGTTCAAACTGGTTGATCTGACGCAACGAAACGAAGACGATGAAGACGCCGATCCAAAACAAGATGATGATGGGTAACATATGAGGTTAGGCTAAGGAGTGGCCTGGAAGATGTCAACGAAGACGCGGAATTAGACTTGAGGAGGAGCTGACGGAGCTTGAGGAGCGCCAGGCGTTTTTGGAGTGGAGAAAAAGAGGTAGAGACCGATCGGAAAGGCCGTGAACAAGCCTGTGATTCCAAGGAACCCCAAGAATCCAAGAACAATGTTCACAATGCGCGCGATCAAGACAACTCCACCGCCTCCTGTTTCGGAAGAAAAGATGAGTGTTTGGAAGATGATATTGAAAATCGGGAACAAAATGATGGCAGCGACCACAAGAACCGGCGGAACAATAATGAATATCAGACCAAGTTTACGACGTGAGGAAGGGGTCATATTGCCTAAAGGATAGCATAAACGCTACTCTGCTGGCGCGGACGCCGTCCGTAAAAAAGAATAGACGTCCCTATAGCACAACGGATAGTGCGGCAGCCTTCTAAGCTGTTTATCAAGGTTCGATTCCTTGTGGGGACACCATCGAGTTTAGCCAGCTGAGCTGGTTTCGACCCGGCCAGAAAAAAACCTCGCCTGTGAAAGCGAGGTTTTTTTAATTCTTCTTCAGCCACTCTCTTAACACACCCAGCTCCGCTTCAATGACGCGCGCCCCTTGTTTTAAGCGTCCACTGGCACGCCAATGCGTCACTCCCTGAACAATACGTAGAGCAAGAATCACAATCGCGACAACCACCGATAGTCGCGTCGCATCACCTAGATCCCAAAAAGGAATGAAGCTCCCTATTTCTAACACGGTTGAGGTTGGGATAAGATCCTGGACTTCACGTTGAAGGCCACGCGTGAGCACATTTCCTGTTAACGTCGCATTCCAAGAACCAACACGCTGAACCACCTTCGAGACCTGGACAAGACCGCTCAACGCAGCTCCAAATGAGAAGATCACCAACCCAGCGATCAACGCCGTCTGCACCGCACTCCAAAGCTGCAAGCGCAAAAGCAGACGATGCGAACGAAGTAAGACAATTTCACATTCACGACGCGCAATCTCAGACTCAAGCAAAGGAATACGCGCATCCGGATGACGTTCGAGCGTATCTTCAAGGACAAGAAGCGAGGGCATGGGGACCTCTTTCACGAGCACAGAAGACGCCTTTGGAGGCATAAGTACCCCTATTGTACCTAGGATTATCGTTTTGGGATACTTCGCGCTTTTCTTTACAAAAACAGTAAAAACACCTACTATCCCTCAGCCGTTTTTGCTCATACGGCACTGGAGGGCATGTGTTGCGTCAACGCTACATGGACGAAGACTCGTCCAATTCAGCTTCCTGGTTCCCGGTGATTGTGGCGTTCATCGTCGCATTCGCCATCATGACGTTCCTTCCGCC
>CAZRJW010000052.1:0-2926 GCA_964600845.1 uncultured Gammaproteobacteria bacterium
CAGCAGGCGGGTGCCGTAACAGCGAATGATGGAGTGAATATCGAGCCAGTCGGTATAGAGACTGTGCCCGTTGCTGCAACGCCTACACGAAAATAAGGCCAGCTCGCTGATCATTAGATTGGAAGAGTAAAAACACCCCGCTCTGAACCTGAGCGGGGTGTTTTGGCTTTAGCGCGGGAGACACGCGTGGAGTTGGGCTTCAAACGTTTTTTCAAGAGGGAAACGTCGCTCTACGATGTTCCGATTTGCTTCGCCCACCTCGATGAATCGTCCGCGCTGCTGGAGGGCTTCGCTCAGGGCCTGTCGGAGCGCTTCTGGATCGTGTGGCGAGAGTAAGGAGGAGCCGGTGCCTTCAAGCATCCAAGCATGAGCCCCAACCCGCGTTGTGATGCAGGGCAGACGGGCCGCCATCGCTTCTAGGAGTGAAAGAGGCATCCCTTCTTTTGTTGAGGGCAGAACGAAGACATCGAAGGCGGCTAAGAAAGTGTGTGCTTGCTCACGTGCTCCTGTTAAGACGATCTGTTCGGATATCTGCGTGTCTCGAATCGCCTGCTCGACCTGGGGACGTTCTGGTCCTTCTCCGATTAGGACAAGGCTAGCAGAAGGGGATTTCTTTAGAAGGGGCCCAACGGTACGAATATAGGTCGGAAGATTCTTCGCGGGATAAAAGTTTGCGATGGTTCCAAAGACAAATCGGTCTTGCGGAAGACCGAGCGCCTGTCGTGCGTCGATACGATTCAATCGGGCATGATCAAGCGCTTGTAAATCGACGCCATTAGGGATCACGCGGATCTCTTCTCGCGGGCGAATTCCGTGTTCTTCGGCGATTTGTTTATCGCCAGGGTGTAGACAGACAATTACGTCTTTCAAGCGGGCTGTGAAGCGCTCGGCAAGTATGTACACCCGCCTTTTCCAAGGGGCGATGGATTCTAAAAAGGCCCAGCCACCGATGCAATACACGACTCGAGGAACGCCTGCGAGGCGAGCAGAAAGGCTCCCGATAACGCCCATCTTGCTACTGTTTAGATGGACGACATCTGGTTTGAGCGTTCGGAGAAGTCTTGCAAGAGAAAAGATTGCTGGAAGATCGAACCAGGGGCGAATCTCGCGCTGCATCCAGGGGACTCGAAGGCAGGGGATGCCGACTTTAGCCGCTTCTTCAAAGAGCCAGGTCCCTTCACCTGCGAGGAGTGTCACCTTAAAACCTCTTTTTTTAAGCCAAGAAGCATAGGAAAAAACGAGACTGGTGGTCCCGCCTGGTTTAGCCAGGGTAATTGCGAGCGCGATATGGGGAAGGGGGGTATCGGACATAGCGTAGGGGTGAGGATAGCTCGCCAGCAGGGACCGTTTCCTTTATAGTAGTCCGGTATGAAACAGGCAAAAACGACTCGTTCTAGTATAGCGGAAATGGGCCAAATTCAACACCAAATCGCCTAACGTTCAGTCATTTTTTTATCTATGCATGTTCTGCTTGCGACCGGCATCTATCCCCCAGAAACGGGTGGGCCAGCGACGTTTGTGCCGGCCCTCGCGGCAGAATGGACGGCTCGTGGTCATCAGGTAACCGTTGTGACCTATGGTGACGAACGAACGAAGCGTTCCTCTGATTGGTCGGTCGAGGTTGTTTCGCGTGCGGGTGGGGTCGCGTTGCGTTATCTTCGGTATGCGAGCCGTGTTTGGCGGTTAGCGCGTTCCGCGGACGTTGTGTTTTTGCAGGGAGCCTTCTCGGAAGGGCTGCCCGGGACGATTGGGGCGATCCTGGCAGGAAAGAAAACGCTCCTTCGTGTGCCGGGAGATTTTGCGTGGGAAGGGATGCAGCGTGAACAAGCTTCTGCCGTTACGGCGCTCGAAACGTTTTTGACGACGCCGAAACCAGTGAAGTGGCGCATCGTCTTTGCAATCGAGTCTTGGGTTGCGCGTCGCGCCTCGTTCGTTGTAACGCCGAGTCGTTACTTGCAACAGTTATCAACGGCATGGGGCGTCCAAACAGAGCGTCAACGGGTCATTTATAATACGGTCGAATTGGAGCAGGGGTTGCCGCCGCGCGCAGAGTTACGTGAGCGGTTTGGCTTACGCGAGAATCAAGTAGTCCTGCTCTCGAACGCCCGAGGCGCCTCTTGGAAGCGTGTCGACTTTTTGCTCGAAGTCCTTCAGCAATTGCCTGAGTCGTATAGACTTGTGCATATCGGAGAGGGGCCCGAGATTGCTGTTTGGAAACGGAAGGTGACTGAATTAGGGCTGACGGAACGAGTACAATTTAACGGTCGGGTTTCGTATCTGGAGGTGCAGTCTTGGGCGCGGGCAGCCGACGCCTTTGTCCTTCCTTCCTTGTATGAAGGGTTTCCACACGTCGCCATTGAGGCGGCTTGTCATGGGGCGCCCTGTTTTTTGAGCGATCAAGGCGGAAATCCTGAGGCGGCAGAAATCTATCCTGAGCGCATTCGTATTCTTCCTTACGGAGATCATCGCGCCTGGAAACAGGCGCTTGAGACGATCCCTGTTTCGTTTCCGCCTATTCTACCCGAGCCCTTTGCGACGGTCGCGAGCGCCTACGCTAAACTGCTTCCTTCTTAGCTATGTCTGCTTCCAAGAAGCGCCTTTTAATCTGTGTTCAAGCGGTTGATCTGGATGATCCGCTTATGGGGTTTTTTGTGAGCTGGTTACAGCAGGCGGCACCTTCCTTCGATCATCTGACAGTCCTCGCGCTTCGGGTGGGGCATTATACCTTGCCAGAAAATGTCACAGTCGTCCCGCTGCGTACGAGTGGCCCTCATTCGAAGGTGGCAGTTGTGTTCCGTGTGTTAAAAGAGGCTTGGAGTCGTCGGGCCGCTTACGACGCCGTCTTCGTCCGAGGTGATCCGCATTATGTGTTATGCGCCGGTTGGTTGTGGCGTCTCCTCGGAAAAAAGATTGTATTTTGGTACGC